>JAZUSQ010000016.1:0-24130 GCA_045606825.1 Elusimicrobiaceae bacterium | reverse complement strand
CGCTTCCTGCTCGTTGCGTACGGCAGTCAACAGTTCCTCGGCCTCGCTGGTTTTGCGGCTCTCTAATACTTTACTGAATTTCGGTAATACTACGGCAGATAATACAC
This sequence comes from Elusimicrobiaceae bacterium, assembly GCA_045606825.1. Lineage (GTDB taxonomy): Bacteria > Elusimicrobiota > Elusimicrobia > Elusimicrobiales > Elusimicrobiaceae > Avelusimicrobium. The sequence goes on along the minus strand of JAZUSQ010000016.1, from coordinate 24,023 downwards.
CTATGATCACCACTACCACTAACAATTCCGTTAGCGTAAATGCTTTCTTCATTTTTCCTCCTCACAATAAGGGCCGGGTGGATACGGACAATAACCATCCTTCCTTTTTTATTTGATGAGGAGAAACACAAAGCAAACAACTGCCGAGGTAAACCCGTTTAAAACCGTTTTTACCCCTGGCACAGATATTCCTCCTCATGCGGACCTAGGAATTCTATCACAAATAACAAAACAAAGTCAAGCAATTTGTCCAATCTGATAAATTGTTAAAACAAAGGTTCAAACATTTGTTTGAATTAAAGTTTTATTTTTGCTATCATATAACATAGTATGAAAAGTACCCGCATTACCCTGTTAAAAACATCTGCCCGTATATTTGCACGTAAAGGATATACCGGCACATCCGTGCGGGACATTGTACACGCGGCCCACGTAAATGTATCCGCTATTGCGTATTATTTTGGTGGCAAGAGAGAACTTTTCTTTGAAACATTGCGTTTTTTAATTGAAAAACGCCATCAGCAACTTTGGCCTAAAAGCGGGTTGCCTGTGCTAGCGGAAATTAACACGTATTCCTATTCTCAAGCCTTGCACTTGCTACACCAAATTTTTGATAAATTGTTAGACAGTAATCTTACCCGCAAACAAATATATTTGGAACGCATGTTTACACAAATGGAATTAGAATCAGCCGATATGCGTAGAATGTTATTGGAATACATGACCCCTTTCCATAAACTTCCCTGTAAACTCATAGCCAAATTAACCGGACTGCCGGAAAAATCCCCACAATTATTATGTGTTATGCATAGTATTTTTGGACAAATTATGTTATCGGAATCACACCGTATGGCCTTGGAACATTCGTTAGGGGGCATTCAAAACTATACATCCGCCCAAAGGGAAATAATCAAAAAAACTATGTGGAAACATGCTCTTGGAATTTTAAACTTATACAAAAAGGACGTCAAATAATATGAAACAATATACCCTGGTAACATTTCTGTGTGCCCTGGCCCTTCCGGCAGGCGCATTTGATCCGTTATTTACATCAACCGTTCAGCCGCCGGCAGGTTGTATTGACAAGAATATACAAACCGATACCCTTGCCCTGGCAGATTTAGTTCAAATCGGTATTTGCACCAACCCTGCTTTAAGTGCCCGGTATATGAGCGTAAAAGCCGCCGAGGCCAATCTGGGAACCGGGCGCGCGCAATACCTTCCTTCTGTCACTTTAACTGGTAACGGCGGGATTGATGGAAAACGCACGGAAGGACACGGCGGATATACCCAAACAGAACCCTATACCGCTAAGGCCCAAGCCAACTGGTTGCTTTTTGACTTTGGGGGGCGTGAAAGCCGCATCAACACTTTGCGGGCTTATTCAGAAGCCGCCGGGTTTGAGTACAATGCAGCCTTGCATGATTTAATTTTATCCGTACAAACAGCCTATTTGAAATTATTGGCCGCCCAAGAGACCTTGGTAAGTGCCAATGCCAGTTTGGATTCTTATAAACAATCCTACACTGAAGCCCAAAAACGCTATAAACTGGGAATGGTTTCTTTAAGCGATAGGTTACAGGCCAAAACCCGTTACGAACAGGCTTTGTTAGCGGTAGTATTGGCAGAAGATGAAATAAAACAGTTTGGCGGGCAATTAGCAGTGCTACTTAATTTGTCGCCGGATACAGTGTTACAGGTTGTAAAACCGCATTTTGAAAAAGAAGACACTTCCATTGAACAAGATGATGTAAAGCAACTCATGCAAGAGGCTCTGGCCAAACGCCCCGAACTGCGTGCCCAAGAAAGTGCCGAAGCGGCCGCCAAATCCAGTTTAACAACAGCCAAGGCTAATTTGTTGCCTACTATCAGTGCTACGGCTTCAGCAGATATTGCTGATACCTCCTGGAAACGCCACTCATACTACGGACGGGAAAACCAAGTAGGTTTAGCCGTTAGTATGCCTTTATTTACCGGTTTTTCCAATACCTATAAAATAAAATCCGCCTCGTATGCATACCAACAGCAACAGGCCACTACCCAACAGGTAAGGCTTTCTATTTTAAACGACGTATGGAGGAGTTACCAGAATTATAAAACGAATGTCCGGTCTTATGAAATCAGCCAAACGGTATTAGATAGTGCCGAAGAAAACCACCGCGTGGCTTTCCGTTACTATCAGGTAGGTAAAGGGGATATTTTAACGCTCTTAGATGCCGTAGCCCAATTAGCGGATGCCCGCCAAAACAAGATTTCTGCTTTCTACAGTTTACTGCTTAGCAAAGCAAATTTATACAGAAATATAGGAAAATAAAATATATGACAAAAAGAACTATGTATCGTTATATAAAATACCTGCTCCTGGTGTTTGTAGGGGTAGCCATCGGGTTTTTCGTCAAAGGAAAATTCTTTTCTAATGTAAGCACCGCCGGGTTTGGCGGGGCCGGCCAAGCCAGCGTACTGGTAAAAACACTAGAGCGTAAACCGGTGGCACTGGGCAAAAGTTTTATCGCCCGCGTAGAAGCCATCAACGCCACGGATGTAATTCCTCAAGTTTCCGGTTATATTGACCAAGTGCTCTTTCAGGATGGGTCCTTTGTGCAAGAAGGCGAAGTATTATTTATTATTGACCAAAAACGTTATCAGGCCGCTGTGTCTTCTGCTCAAGCTACGCTGGATAAGGCTACCGCCTCTTTCAAACAAATCCAAAGTGATTACCACCGGGAACTGGCCTTATTTAAAGACAACATGTTATCTCAAGCGGACTTGGAACTGGCCGAAAGCAATTTAGCCAATGCAAAAGCCAACATCAAAGCGGCTCAGGCTGCGCTGGATTTAGCCAAATTGGATTTGGAATACACAGAAGTTAAATCACCTATTTCCGGCTATATTGGCAAAGCCCTGCTCACCAAGGGGAACTTGGCCACGGCCGGGGCCAGCAAATTGGCCCGTGTTGTACAGATGGACCCCATCCGGGTAGTTTTCTCTATTACTGATAAAGAACGCTTATCCGGCATGGATCAAGTAACCAACCCCAATACACGCCCGGATATTCAAATTGCCCTTCCCAACGGACAAACGGTAGATATGCCTGAGGCATCTATATTTGCCGATAATGAAATTAACGCCCAAACCGCCACCATGGCTGTTTACGCACAAACCGATAATAAAGAAAACAAACTCATTCCCGGCAACTACGTCAATGTAACAGTTAGTTTAGACAAATTCCGCCCGGTTATTTTAATTCCGCAAACGGCCGTTTCACAAGATGCTACCGGCCAATATGTAATGACGGTAAATGACCAAGGTGTTGTAGTTCAAAAATATGTAACCATTGGGGATGTGGTGGGCACACAGTACATAGCAGTGTCCGGCGTAGAAGAAGGGGATCGCGTAGTTACCATTGGCCAACAAAAACTACAAAACGGCCAGCAGGTAAACGTAAGCGAAACAAACACGCCTACGTATGCTCCGGCTCCGTCTGCGCCGCAAGAAATACCCGCACAAGAGGGGGAACACAACTAAATGTTTGCTAAATTTTTTATTAACCGTCCGCGTTTTGCGGTCGTTATCTCCCTAATCTTGTGTTTGGCGGGTAGTATAGCATTTTCCCATTTGCCTGTTGCCCTCTACCCGGAAATCACACCGCCGGAAGTTGTGGTACGTGCCACCTATCCCGGTGCCAGTGCGGAAGTAATTGCCAAAACGGTGGGGATTCCACTGGAATCTTCTGTCAACGGGGTAGAAGACATGATCTACATGTCCTCGGATTCGGCCGACGGTTCCTACATGCTGACTGTTACCTTTAAAACAGGCGTGGACCCGGATATTGCCCAAGTAAAAGTACAAAACCGTGTTTCCCAAGCCACCCCGCTTTTGCCAACGGAAGTAACCCGCCAAGGCATTAGCGTTTTTCGCCGTTCATCTAACATTTTAGGGTTAGTTTCGTTTACTTCCAGTGATGGCTCTTTAACCGCTTTAGATATTAGCGATTATCTAAATAATAACGTGCAAAAGAACATTAGCCGCGTAAACGGAGTAGGGGAGGCCCGTGTATTTGGTGCGAACAAAAGCATGCGCGTCTGGCTGGATTCGGACAAAATGGCTGCATTGGATATTTCCGTTGCGGATGTAAAAAGTGCAATTGCATCGCAAAACTATCAGCCCTCTTTGGGTAAAATTGGGGCTATGCCTAATGATGGTTCCGTTCTAATGGTATATGCCTTACAAACAGATGGACGCTTGAATAATGCCAAAGATTTCCAAAACATTATCGTCCGTACCGATAACCAAGGCGGACTGGTGCGCTTGTCGGATATTGCCAAAGTAGAAGAAGGACAAGAAAATTATAGTTTTGATGCCTCTTTTGATGGGAAAATATCCATCCCCATGATGATTAACCTATCATCGGGTGCCAACGCATTAGAAACCATTGCAGGCGTGCGTGCGGAACTAAAACGCATGGAACAATTCTTTCCGCCTAGTTTACAATATGAATTTGCTATTGATACGACAGACTTTATTAACGCCTCTATTGAGGAAGTAAACATCACGTTACTAATTACTTTCATACTGGTGGTAATTGTGTGTTATGTATTCTTGCAAGACTGGCGCGCCACGCTTGTTCCGGCGGCCACTATTCCGGTGTCCTTACTGGGTACGTATGCTGTTATGATGGCATTAGGGTACTCTATCAATATGTTTACCCTGTTTGCCCTAGTACTGGCCATTGGGTTGGTGGTAGACGACGCTATCTGTGTGGTAGAACGTGTCATTGTGCTGATGAACCGGGACAAACTACCTGCCAAGCAGGCTGCTGAACAAGCCATGGATGAACTTTCCGGCGCACTGATTGCCACCACGCTCGTACTTTTGGCCATCTTCATTCCCATTACGTTTATGGGGGGAATCACAGGTAAAATTTATACACAGTTTGCCGTCACTATTTCCGTGGCGGTTTGTTTCTCCACGTTAAATGCGCTTTCTTTATCTCCGGCTATTTGTTCCACCATGTTAAGACCCATCAAAGAAACAAACATATGGGTACTGCGCTGGTTTAACATGGCTGTTCAGCGTGGTTCGCGCGGATACCGTTGCGTTGTACGCAAACTAGCGCGTAAGTTTATTATTGCACTCTTGTTCGGCGGATTTGTGCTGCTGGACTTTGTTTTTTTACAAATTACCCCCACGTCCTTCATTCCGATGGAGGACCAGGGTATTGTGGTTGTAGATGTGCAACTCCCCGAAGGGGCAACAGCTACCCGTTCCCGCGATATACTTGCCCAAGTATCAGCGCAAATCCAACAAACGCCGGGGGTTCAACACGTAGCTTCCGTACAAGGGTTTAGTTTGTTAGGAGGATCAGGAGAAAACGTAGGGGTTGCATTCGTCCGATTAAAGCCATGGGATGAACGCAAAAACGCTGGGTTATTCAGACGCTTGTGGAATAAAATTACCGGCAAACCCACCGCTAATAAATCCCAAAGTGCCCTTGCACAACAGTTTAACATGCAGTTTTCCCAAATTCCGGATGCTACCGTCCGCGCCATTGAAATGCCTTCTATCCCCGGATTAGGTACCTCCGGCGGGTTAGATTTGCGTATTCAATCCTTAAATGATTTTGATTATCAAAAACTGGACAATGTTGCCTCGGGCATTGGGTATCAAATGATGATGGATCCTACCATGCAGGTAGCATATTCCACCTTCAGGGCTGACACTCCTAACATTTATTTGGACGTTAACCGCCAAAAAGCAGAAAGTATGAAAGTGCCCGTTTCCAGCGTATTTTCCATCTTGGAAAACTATCTGGGATCTTCCTATGTAGGGGACGTAAATTTTGGCACGCAAATTAATAAAGTAATTATGCAGTCGGACAGTAAATTCCGCATGACACCGGAAAACATTAACAAAATGTATGTTACCAGTGCTACAGGCGAATTAGTGCCGCTTATGGCCCTGGTAGACCAAAAATACATTTTGTCTCCGCGTCAAATTACGCGTTACAACCAGTATCCGGCGGCCACTGTAATGGGTATGCTTGAGGAGGGTTCCAGTTCCGGGCAAGCCATGGATGCAACGGAACAGATTCTGGAAAACTTGCCGCCCGGCTACGCCTATGAATGGACCGGTATGAGTTACCAGGAAAAGAAAAACAGAGGACAAATTAATATGCTAATTGCTTTGGCTGTTATTTTTGCCTATCTGTTTCTAGTTGCCCAATATGAAAGTTGGACAATTCCTATACCCGTACTCATGTCTGTAGTAGCCGCCGTAGGTGGTGGGTTGTTTGGCTTGTGGATTAGCGGGCAATCCCTGAGTATCTATGCTCAGTTAGGGCTTGTATTACTGGTTGGTTTATCCGCCAAAAATGCTATTTTGATTGTAGAGTTTGCCAAGGAAGAACATAAATCCGGTGCCAGTGTTTATAAAGCCGCTATGGACGGTCTTATCCAACGTTTCCGCCCTGTACTGATGACAGCCTTTACGTTCATTTTGGGGATGATACCCATGGTCATAGCCACCGGGGCTGGGGCCGCCAGCCGCCGCGCATTGGGTGTGCCGGTTTTTTACGGCATGTTAATTGGTACATTGGCCGGGTTGGTGCTTATTCCGCTATTCTATATGCTTGTACAAAGCCAGGTGGAGCGTTATGCCCGCTACAAAGCCAAAAAACGCGGTCAACCCGTAGAACCACACACCGATGACATCAGAATCCGTTAAAACGATATAATAACACAAAAGGCCCCGCATCAAACCAATATGTGGGGCTTTTTTTTTCTTAATTAGTTTGCTAAAATAGAAGATATTAACGGTAGGAGCGCATATATGAAGGTACTTATTTTAGCCGGGGGACTTGGTTCCCGTTTAAGTGAAGAAACCGTTTTAAAACCAAAACCCATGGTAGAAATTGGCGGCCACCCCATTTTGTGGCATATTATGAAATGCTACTCCTACTATGGGTTTAATGATTTTATAATCCTAACAGGTTACAAATCCCACGTAATTAAGGATTACTTTGTAAATTATTACCAACGCTACTCTGACTTAACCGTGGATATGGCTACCAATACCGTAACCGTACACAAAACCCGTCAGGAACCGTGGAAAGTTACCATGCTCTATACCGGGCAAAATACCATGACAGGCGGGCGCATTAAAAAAGCCCAAGAGTATATCAATAATGAACCGTTTTTGCTGACTTATGGGGACGGCGTTAGTGATTTGAACATCGCTGATACGGTGCGCGCCCACCAACAAAGCGGAAAACTCATCTCCATGACGGCTGTAAAACCTTCCGGCCGCTTTGGTGCGTTGACGATTGATGCCTCCAATGCCATTACCGCATTTGTAGAAAAACCCAGAGGAGACGGAGCCTGGATTAACGGAGGATTTTTTGTTTGCCAGCCGGAAGTTATGAACTATATTTCTAATGACGAAAGTGAAATCTTTGAACGCGCCCCATTGGAAAAACTGGCCCAAGCGCACCAATTAAATGCCTATAAATACGACGGTTTTTGGCAACCCATGGACACCTTAAAAGATAAAATGTATTTGACGGATTTGTGGACAAGCGGCAAAGCCCCTTGGAAAAAATGGGATTAACTATGTTTCAAAACACCTATCAAGGCAAACGTGTTTTAGTTACCGGGCATACCGGCTTTAAAGGCGGCTGGCTTACGCTATGGCTCAGAGAATTAGGGGCTAGCGTGTGCGGGTACTCACTTTCCCCCAATACGACCCCTTCTTTATTTGAGGCCGTACAAGTGGCTGACGGAATTACCTCCGTGTTGGGGGATTTGGCTGATACAGCCCTGTTAGAAAAAACGTTTCAAACGTTCCAACCAGAAATCGTTTTTCACTTAGCGGCGCAACCACTGGTACGTTTGTCGTACGTGGAACCGGTGTTAACCTATCAGACTAATGTTATGGGCACGCTACACGTATTGGAAGCCGCCCGCAAGTGTCCCTCTGTAAAAGCATTTGTCAATATCACTACCGATAAGTGTTATGAAAATAAAGAAGTAGCCCGCGGGTATAAGGAAGATGACCCTATGGGAGGATATGACATGTATTCTTCTTCTAAGGGATGTGTGGAAATTTTATCTTCTTCTTACCGCCGTTCCTTCTTGCAAGATCCCGGTACATTTGCCCTGGCAACTGCCCGCGCCGGTAACGTAATTGGCGGGGGGGATTGGGCATTAGACCGTTTGATTCCGGATTGTGTACGCAGTATTGAAGCGGGCAAAGAAATTGAAATCCGCAACCCGCATGCCACGCGCCCCTGGCAACACGTGTTAGAGCCTTTATCTGGCTATCTGTTACTGGGGCATCTGCTTTTTACAAAAGGAAAACAATATGCCGAAGGATTTAACTTTGGCCCGCGGGAAGATAGTGTACTGACGGTGGCCGAGGTTGCCCAACAAGCCGTGCAAAACTATGGCAAAGGTTCTGTAAAAGTGCACAAGAAAGATAATCTGCACGAAGCCAATTTACTGATGTTAAATATTGAAAAAGCAGAAAAGGTACTGGGGTGGACCCCCACCTATAGTGCTACCCAGGCTATTGCCAACACCATTGCTTGGTACAAACATTTTTACCAAGGGGAAGCCATGCGGGCTTTTACCTTAGCACAAATTCACCATTATGAAGAGAGTATCCCATGGAAAAAGAATTAAGACAAGCCGTTAAGCAAGCCGCCAGTAACTACTACAAAGAAGTGTATGGTAAAAAACGGGAATTTAAGTATATTCCCCCATCAGGTAAATTATTAGATGAACAAGATTTACTTAATATGATTGATGCCAGTTTGGATATGTGGCTGACCGCGGGCCGTTTTAACGACCAGTTTGAAAAAGAATTTGCCCAATTTTTAGGGGTTAAATTCGCGCTATCCACCAATTCGGGGTCTTCGGCTAATTTATTGGCACTTTCGGCTTTAACTTCCCCCAAATTGGGCGAAAAACGCCTTCAAAAAGGCGATGAAGTCATCACCGTTGCCGCCGGTTTTCCCACCACGGTAAACCCCATTATTCAACACGGGCTGGTGCCTGTGTTTGTGGATAGCGAAATTGGCACCTACAACATTGATGCCACCCAAATTGAAGCGGCACTTACCCCCAAAACAAAAGCCATTTTTATTGCCCATACATTAGGCAATATGTTTGATATGGACCAAATTTTGGATATTTGCCAAAAACATAATTTGTGGCTCATTGAAGACTCGTGTGATGCCCTGGGGGCGCAATGGAAGGGGAAAAAGGCCGGTACAATCGGGCATATTGGTACATACAGTTTTTATCCGGCCCACCATTTAACCATGGGGGAGGGGGGATCCGTAGTTACCAATGACCCCCAACTCTACCGCATTATTTTATCTTTCCGTGATTGGGGCCGTGATTGTTGGTGTAAACCCGGCACAGATAATACGTGCAAAAACCGTTTTAATATGCAACTGGGTAATCTGCCGTTTGGATATGACCATAAATACACCTATTCGCATATTGGGTTTAACTTAAAAATTACGGATTGGCAAGCCGCTATTGGGGTAAGCCAAATTAAAAAGTTACCCGCTTATATCCAAAAACGTACCGATAATGCGGCTTATTTAACCAAAAACTTGGCCGATTTACAGGATTATTTGATTCTACCTACCGTTAAAGAAGGATGCAAAGCATCTTGGTTCGGGTATTTGATTTCTGTAAAACCCACAGCCCCTTTTACCAAACAAAAAATGGTGGAATATTTAGAAGAACATGGCATTGGTACACGCCAACTGTTTGCCGGTAACTTATTGCGCCAACCGGCCTTGGTAAATAACGACATTGCCTTACGTATTGGGAACTCTGCCCTGTTAAATTCCCGCAATTTAACCGAAAAAGAATATGCTCTGTTGCCCAATACAGACTTTATTATGAACAACACCTTCTGGGTAGGCACCTTCCCTGCGTTAGGGGAAGAAGAACTCTCACGTACCGTATCAACCATTCATAATTTTGTAAAAGAGAACCTAAAATAATGCGTAAACAACTACTACTTACAGGTGGAAATGGTTTTATCGGCAAGAACATACAAGAAAGTTTCTTAGCAGATAAATACGATATTTGTGCCCCGCGTAGTTTTGAACTTGATTTAGCCGATACACCGAGCGTGGATGAATTCTTCCGCACACATACGTTTGATGCCGTGTTGCATACGGCCGTTAAACCCGGCCACCGCAATGCCAAAGACCCAACTAATTTATTTTACACCAATGTGCGGATGTTTGAAAATTTAGTCCGCCATACGGATAAATTCGGAAAACTCATCAACTTTGGTAGCGGGGCCGTGTATGATGTGGCGGCCGATAACCGCCTTGTAACGGAGGATCAAATCGGTTTACGTTGTGGAAAAGATGACCATAGTTTTTGCAAGTATGTGGTTCATAAACGCATAGAAGCCTTGCACAATGTGATAGATCTGAATATTTTTGGTATCTTTGGAAAATATGAAGATTGGGAAATACGTTTTATATCCAATGCTATTTGTAAAACTCTTTTTAATTTACCCATTACCTTGCGCCAAAATAGGCGTTTTAGTTATCTGTATGTAAATGATTTAATGCCTGTTTTAGACTATTTTATAGAACATACGCCCAAGTACAAAAGTTATAACGTCACGCCGGACCAAGAAACGGAACTGTTACAAATTGCACATACGATAGCACAGATAAGCGGTAGTACGGCTGGCATCCGTGTGGAACAAGAAGGATACGGGCTAAATTATTCTGGCAGTAATGCGCGGCTACGCAGGGAAATACCGGGCCTTACCTTTACCCCGTTTGAACAAGCCATAAACGATTTGGTAGCATATTATAAACATAACCAGCAGAATATAGAAAAACAATTGCTCTTACAAGATAAGTAGTGGAGAAATTATGAACTTATTAGAACAAAAAATGTGTGATACACTTAAAGACTTAAAAGAAAATCATCACGTAATTGGCATCAAGGCAGAATTTGAGGCGGAAGGAACACGCCTGGAAGAAGCCCTGCGGCTAAAAGAAGTGATTACGAAAGCCGGGTTAGACCTATTTATTAAAATTGGCGGGTGTGAGGCCATTAAGGATATGTATGATGCCCGCACCATTGGTGTCAAAGGAATTGTAGGCCCTATGATTGAAACGGATTATGCCATGAGCAAATACGTCAAAGCGGCCCATTTTGTTTTCCCGGCCGAAGAATTGGCCGCAATGGAACTACTCATTAACGTAGAAACCAAGACTGGGATGCAACACTTGGATGCTATGATTGCCCGCCCTGAATTTAAAGAAATTACCGGCATTGTATTAGGGCGTGTAGACATGACGGGAAGTATGGGGTTAACTCGGGAAGATATTAACTCTGATACCATTTTTAATATTGCCAAATTATTGTGTGAAAAATCCCATCAATACGGTAAAAAAATGGTTATTGGTGGTGGAGTATCCGCCCATTCTCTTCCATTCTTTAAACGACTTCCGGCTGGTACGCTGACTAAATTTGAAACACGTAAAATTATTTTTGATGCCCAATTAGCCCTACAAGATCAAAATGCCGACAAAGGGATTCTCAAAGCTGTAGGTTTTGAACTTATGTGGCTTAAAAACAAACGGGATTTTTATGGCATGATTTATAAAGAAGATGCCGCCCGTATTGATATGTTGGAAGCCCGCTACAAAGCCCTTATTGAACAAAGCGGCGGAAATTTATGAAAACCGTCTTGTTGACTGGTGCAAGCCGTGGCATTGGGAGATCCATTGCTCTATATTTAAAACCATCCGCCTGTTATCGGTTACTTACCCCCGCACGCCAGGAGATGGATTTATCTGACAAGTCTTCCATTGCTCGTTATCTGTCAAAAATGCCTCCGGTGGATGTCTTAATTAATTGTGCAGGTATCAATGAATTAGCCGGGATAGAGGAACTCACACCTGCCCAATTTGAGCGCAGTTGGCAAATTAACCTAAATGCCCAGTTGCAATTGATTCAAGGGGTTACGCCCCATATGAAGAAACAAAAATGGGGCCGCATTGTAAACTTTGCCTCTATTTGGTGCAGTTTTTCTAAACCTCGCCGTTTGTCCTACAGTATAGCCAAAGCCGGTGTAAAGGGATTAACAACTGCCTGCGCCGTAGAATTAGCCCCCTACAATATTTTGGTCAATGCTGTCGCCCCTGGTTTTGTCAATACAGAAATGACGGCCCAAAATAATTCGCCCGAACAAATCCGCCAACTGGCCGCAAATCTACCTATTAAACGCCTGGCACAACCGGAAGAAATTGCGGCGTTAGTAGCATTTTTAATCTCGGATAAAAATTCGTTTATGACGGGCCAAACCTTATTTATTGACGGAGGTTTTTCATGCATTTAGCACCACTGTCCATTGATTCTAATTTGCGTACTTATCAAGTTCATTTTAAAAAAGATGTTTCTTTTGTCACGCAACTGGCGTCAATCTCTCCTGCTGTTTTTGTTATTGATCAGCAAGTTTGGTCTTTGTATAAAGATACGGCTTTGCGTGCGCTTGCGCCCCAGCAACTCATTTTATTTCAGGCCATAGAAGAAAACAAAAATTTGGAAAGTTGTTGTGCTCTGTATGAAAAAATTATGTCTTTCTCACCCCGTAAAAATTTAACTTTAGTTTCCATAGGAGGGGGAATTACGCAGGATGTAACAGGGTTTGTTGCCTCTACCCTCTACCGTGGAATTCATTGGAAATTTATACCTACCACCTTACTTGCCCAGGTGGACAGTTGCATTGGAGCAAAAACTTCTTTAAATTTTAAACATTATAAAAACTTGTTGGGGTCTTTTTTCCCACCGGAAGAAATTGTTATATGGACGGATTTCATCCAAACATTAACTGAAGAAGATTACTATTGCGGTATTGGCGAAATGGCCAAATTACATCTGATGGACGGTCCATCATCCACTGCGGCCTTTGTGCAAGCATTACCGGCTCTTGCAGCTCGTCAGTCGGATGTTCTGCTGGCCCGTACAAAGACCTGTTTAAACATTAAGAAATCCTACATAGAAAAAGATGAATTTGATACTGGCAAGCGCAATATGCTCAATTACGGGCATTGTTTTGGCCATGCCATTGAAAGTGCCTGCCGCTTTGCTATTCCACACGGGCAAGCGGTTGTATTGGGAATGCTACTGGCAAACGTATACGCCAAAGAACACGGTTTGTTGGCTGCCACACAGGAGGTCCAAATCCGCACCCAAGTATTACGGCCTATCTTAAAATGTATTGATAAATTACCACTCATCCAACCTGAACAAGCCTTACAGGCTATGGGGCAGGATAAAAAACGCACGGGAACAGGCCTAGCCTTAGTTATGCTCACGGATGACGGAATGAAAAAAATTACCAATTTATCACAAGAAGATGCGTTGTCTTTACTCAAACGGATTAGGGAAATTGTATCATGATAAAACTCTCAGATTATTTAGTTAAAAAATTAGAAAAATACGGGGTACGCCACGCCTTTATGGTTACTGGGGGCGGGGCTATGCACCTGGATGATAGTTTTGGCCAAAGCAAAAAAATAAAACTTATTTTTAACCATAACGAACAAGCCACTGCCGTGTGTGCAGAAGGCTATGCCCGCACCAATCAGCAGTTAGCCGTGGCTTGCGTAACCACTGGGCCGGGGGGATTAAACTGTTTAAACGGAGTGTTTGGTTCCTGGACGGATAGTGCCCCTGTGTTGTTTATTTCGGGCCAGGTCAAATTTTCTACTACCCTAGCCAGTTGTCCGCACCTTCCGTTACGCCAACTGGGAGACCAGGAAGTCAACATTGTCCGTGTGGTAGCCGGGCTTACTAAGTATGCCCGTATGGTTACAGACCCGTATGAAATTGATGCGGTTATAGATGAGGCTATTTATCACGCTACCTCCGGCAGACCTGGACCGGTTTGGATTGATATTCCACTTAACGTGCAAGCCGCCCAGATTGACCCTAAAAAACTTAAAAAATTTCGTGTGCCTGTGGCTAAAAAAGACAATATTACCCGCGCCCTCTCCCAAACCGTACGCCTATTACAACAAGCCAAACGGCCTTTAGTGGTGGCCGGGCATGGTATCCGCCTCAGTGGCACCCAAAAAATTTTATTACAACTCTTGAAACAAACAGGGATACCCGCCGTAACTACTTTTAACGGGTTTGACCTAATTCCTTCCAATCATCCACAGTTTGCGGGCCGTATTGGTACGGTCGGCCAACGTGCCGGAAATTTTGCATTACAAAATGCAGATGTAATTTTGTTTTTGGGCACACGCAACAATATCCGGCAAGTTAGTTATAATTGGGAGAATTTTGCAAAAAATGCCAAAAAAATTATCGTGGATATAGACCCGGCTGAACTGCAAAAACCTACCGTTCGCCCGGATTTGCCCATTTGCGCCGATTTAAAAGTGGTGTTGCCGGCACTTGTAAAACAACTTAAAACAAAACTGGCCTGCGCCGCGTGGCTGGCGCATTGCCAACAACTACGTGCCAAATATCCGCCACTTCAGGAATTTTCAATAAAACCAACCGACTCGGTACACCCCTATCTGTTTATGCACACCTTAAGCAAGGTAATGCCGGCACAACTACCGGGCGTTGCCTCCAACGGTACTGCCTGTGTGGCCTTATTTCAGGCCTTTGAAAGTAATTCCACCCACCGTTTCTTTCTAAACTCCGGGGATGCTTCTATGGGATACGGCTTACCGGCCGCCATAGGGGCCTGTATGGCTAGCGGCAAGCCAACTGTATGTTTAGAAGGGGACGGAAGTATTATGATGAACTTGCAAGAATTGCAAACCGTCAAAACCAATCAGTTGCCACTCAAAATTTTTGTGATTAAAAACGGAGAATACATCTCTATTATTCAAACGCAACGCAATTTTTTCAATGGCCGGCTGACCGGGTGTAATACCCAAAGTGGCGTTGAAGTACCGGATTTTGTAAAGATTGCCAAAGCATTCGGTTTACCCGCTATGCGTATTACCAAAAATAAGGATATAGAAAAAGGCATCAGGCAAGCCCTTGCTATGCCGGGGCCAGTGCTCTGTGAATTGGTTTGTACGCACGACTATACATTTGCCCCTAAATTATCGGCCCGCAAATTGCCCGACGGTTCTATGGTTAGTCCCTCCCTGGAAGATATGTACCCATTTTTAGACCGTACAGAATTTCAAAAAGCTGTTTGTGTCAAGACGAATCATTGTTTAAAATAAGGTTAAACAGATGGATATAACAGAAACTCTTGAAATATTGATTCCTTCTTACAACCGTTGCAAGGATTTATCTTCTTCTTTACAGCAATTATTGGCTAATGATAGTCCCGTACGGACTTGTCGCATAACAATATTAGACAATCATTCTACGGATGATACCCAAAAGTTGTGTATAGCCTTGCAAACCCAATATCCTAATGTGCGTTATATCCGCCACCCTAAAAACATTGGTATGGGAGCCAATATTTGTGCTGCTATGGCAATGGCCAACAAGCCGTATTATTGGATTGTGGGAGATGATGAATCTTACGATTTTTCGCACTGGTCCGAAGTAGAAAAAGCATTAGACCAAGATCCGGATTGTGTCGTAGTAGGAGACTTTACCTTGGTAGATAAAAGTGAACTGTCTATTATTCACCAGGTAGGGTTACTCTCTGCGGGCATTTACAAAACAGCCAATGTAACTACAGAGGTATTGCAAAATGCTTATGCCAGTATATTATATATGTTTCCTCATTTTGCATTGGTATTTAACCTAATTAACGAACACAAAAAATTTATAATTGTACCACCACTCATTATTTGGGGTGTCAATAACCCAGATCCACAAGGTAAAGCATATGTACGTGGGGCCCTAACCGAAAGCCATCTATGGGTCCGGTTAAAACGGATGTGGATTATGCCCGCTTTCTACACCATGATAGAACAAATAAATGATAAAAATATTCGTACTATTTGTGCCAACGACGGCTATAAATATAACAAGTTAAATAAAGGCAAGAACGGCTTTTTGAGTAACAGGCATTTTATCCGTTCCTTTGTTAAAACAAATGCTACTTTATTTGATAATTATTATGCAAATTACATAGCTGCGTTTTTTGCCCTAAATTGGCGCAATAAAGTATGGTTAATCTTTTACTATTTGTGGTTTAAAGTCAAAGTTTAGTACTGTTACGGCAATATGCGTGTATTTCGTATGGTACTACACACAATGCCCTCTCAATTCCCAGTTTTGTTAAAAGCATTTTGGTCATCCTATCTTTTAAGTCTCAGGCATATATAAAAATTGTATACTGTAATTATGGTTACAATACAAGATATCCAAATTTTTATCACAACATACAACCGGGCCTCGCTTTTACAAGAAACATTAAATAATTTGCTATCACAAACCATCCGGCCAGATAAAATAACGGTATTAGATAATAATAGTTCGGATAATACCCGCCAACTGGTTCTGTCTTACGCAGATAAAGGAGTGGAATACGTACCTACCCACGGTTTTTTAGGCAATTTTAAAAAGGCCCGCCAAATTGTCTCTCGTCCCTATTGTATGTTATTTCACGATGACGATTTGCTTCATCCTAAATATTTAGAATCTGTATTAAAATTACTAAATACGTATAAAAACTTAAGTTTGGTTACTTGCACATATACTCCTTTTACCAATGGGAAACCGGTCCCTTTCCCGCCTGCTCTTGCTACTAAACATTTACTTTTCTACACTCCGCGCCAGTGGGCTTGTTATATGTATTTTAGAGAAGGCGTTGGGTATGCCCCCGCCGTATATCGGACGGATGCTTTTTTACAAACACAACTGGAATACGAAAAATATAGCAAATACAATGATTGGCCCTTTATGCTTGAAATTAGCCGTCATGGCCCTGTGGCTTATTTGCTTGATACGCACTGTTTGCATGTACGGATTCATCCCGGGCAAGACTCTAACAACATATCCCATGCCCCTAATATTGAACAGATTGTCAATTGGGATGCGTGCTTTTTTAAGTTAATGGGCCGTCCGTTGCATTGGGATCCACTGTACTGGATGTATGCCCTGCACAATAGACATTTTTTGCTAGGTAAATATCAGGCTTCGTCAACACTATTCAAACAACAACACCCGGTACAAGAATTAAAAGACGAAATTACCCGCCAAAGGCTCCCTGTATGGGGATTTAGTACTTGTGGCCGGGTACTCGAATGTTTATTATGGCATAGTCCCATATTTAACCCCTCAAAATCAATTTTCAAAGCCCAGACAAATCTTGTAAATAAAAATTAGCATATGGAAATTTTTAAAATTCAAGAACAACTAGAAATCCTTATCCCTACTTACAACCGTAAGCCGCACATCACGCGTACGCTGGGGCAATTAACCGCGCCCGAAAGCCCCGTACGCACTTGTTCTGTTACCGTCTTGGATAACGCCAGTGATGACGGTTCTAGCGAAGCAATTGCCCAATTTGCGGCCCGCTTTTCCAACATAAAACATATTCGCCATGCCAAAAATATCGGTGGCAATGCTAATATTGCACGTGCCTATGAATTAGCCCAAAAGCCCTATGTATGGGTATTATGTGATGATGACAGACTGGACTTTTCTGCCTGGGAAGAATGCGAGTCTCTCTTGCAACAGCACCCAGCAGCCGTAGTAGTTGCCAATTATGCCCTCCCGGAAAAAGGCCCAGAATATCTGTTTAGGCAACTATCCTTTGTTCCCGCCGCTATTTACCGCACAGATTTGATAACTTCGGATACACTAATCAATTTACATACCAACGTGGCCACTATGTTTCCACAACTTACCCTGGCTGCAGCGGCTTTCAATAGCAAGGGTGCTATGCCAATTTTGTTACATCCATTGGTTACAATGGTTCTAAATCCTGGAAACGATTCTTATTTCCGTGGAACTGTCAGTTGGGCCCATCCTCTTACTGTTGAAATATTTTGGCAAATGGGTTATTTACAATCGGTTCAATTGCTCAACGACCCTAAACTACGTATCAAATGTTGCATGCAAGCAGGGGAAGTGAATCAATCTTTTTATAATTTTTGTGCCACTTTTATGGAACGGGGTCAAAAAAGGCTACTGTACACCTATGTTTGCGGAGCTCATTGGTGCCGGGGATATGCACGCGTTTTATTTATACTATGTGCTCCTATTGCGTGGTTATGTGCATTTTTTGCGGATGAAAAAGGAATCTATATCCATTTATTTGGTAAAATAAAAATTAGAATATGGAAATTTTTAAAATTCAAGAACACTTAGAAATTCTTATTCCCACGTACAACCGTAAGCCGCACATCACGCGTACGCTGGGGCAATTAACCGCGCCCGAAAGCCCGGTACGGAATTGTTCAATTACTGTTTTAGATAACGCCAGCGATGACGGTTCTAGCGAAGTAATTGCCCAATTTGCGGCCCAGTTTGCCAACATAAAACATATTCGTCATGCTAAAAATATCGGTGGCAATGCCAACATTACCCGTGCCTATGAAATGGCAAAGGCCGAGTATGTATGGGTGGTATGTGATGATGATTCTTTTCGCTGGGATGCCTGGGGGGAAATAGAAGCGGCTCTGGCCACCCGCCAGTATGATGTATTACTTACCCGCAAGGATGACTTACACGGCACCAGTGATATTGCCCGTATTTTCCGCCAATGTACCTTTGTACCGGCAGCCATTTACCGCACGTCCGTTATCACGGGTGGCGTACTGATGAATATGTATAACAATATTCCTAACATGTTCCCGCATTTGGCCCTAATTAGTGAAATTTTAAACAAACAAGGCCGCATTTTTCTTGCCCAAGGGGAAATTATGGATGTTTGTACTTTTGATGCGGCTACCTCCGGTGATGAGCACAATACCCGTGGTTCACAAACCTATGCACCGGATGCGGTTACACACATGTTTTGGACCGTCGGTTTTTTAAATTCCACCGGCATGATACAAGACAAAAAATTGCGGGCCTATATTTTGGATCACGTGGGTAATCATGGTTTTTTTGGCTTTATTTGGAGTTCATTTCGTAAAAATTATACCCATTATGGTGGTTACGTGCCCAACAAAGCGTCGGTACGCAGTGTATTAAATAGACGCCAAGCATTGGAATTTCAGGTGGTCTGTGCCTTACTATCGTTACTTACATTATTTCATCGTAGCAAATCACTATGAAATTTACTGAACAAAAAATTGCAGGGGTTTACCTCATAGAATTAGAACCGTTTCAGGATGAGCGCGGTTCTTTTGCCCGTCAATTTTGCCACCATGAATTAGCCGCCCATAACCTGGATTTTGATATCAAACAGGCTAACCTCTCCGGCAACACCCATAAAGGAACGCTACGCGGCTTGCACTATCAAAAAGCACCGTATCCGGAAATTAAAATTGTTTCCTGTTTGCAGGGGCGGATTTCTGATGTGGTGGTAGATTTGCGGCCCGGTTCCCCAACCTATTTGCAACATATCGCAACCGAACTTTCCGCCCAAAACGGGCGCATGCTTTATATTCCGCCTTATTGCGCGCATGGTTTTCAAACGTTGGAAGATAACTCCCTGGTTTATTATCAACTGGGGGAATTTTTCCGGCCTGATTATTATGACGGCGTACGCTACAATGACCCCAAACTGGGCATCCGCTGGCCGCTTGAAAACCCAATTATGAACCAACGGGATAAAAACTATGCCTTACTCTAAAAAACTTTTTTTAACCGGGGCCACCGGCCTAATTGGCAAAGAATTATGGCAACCGCTTACCCAGGCCGGGTTTGAAGTATATGCGCTGGCTATTGAAGATAATTTGCCGCAAGTGCCTCATATTCATTGGCTAAAGGGCAATTTGTTTGACCCAACTTCTATAGCCCAACTCATGGCACAAATTAAGCCGCAGTATTTGCTCAATATGGCCTGGGCTACCACGGGGGATTACCAAATTTCCAATGTTAATTTTGACTTTTTATGTGCGGGAATTTCATTATTAAAAGCCTTCGCGGCAAATGGGGGGAAACGGGTTATTTTTGCAGGTACGTGTTTGGAATATGCCCCGCAAAACAGGCCCATTCAAGAAACCGACCCGGTTGCACCATCGGTACCTTATGCGCTATGCAAACATCTGTTGTATCAGGCCGGCCAAAGTTTTTGTACCCAAAACAACATAAGTTTTGCTTGCGGCCGTATTTTTTACGTCTACGGAAGGGGGGAAGCACCCACCCGGTTAACAGCATCTATTATTAACTCGCTTCAAAATGATAAAACCGTATCAATCAATTACTCGCAACTTACCAAAGATTACATGTACACCAAAGATATTGCCCGGGCATTTACCGCGCTATTAGATAGTCCGGTACAAGGGGCGGTTAACATCTGCACCGGACAAGGCATTTCCCTGGCCCAATACGCTACTGTAATTGCCAAACGGCTGGGTAAAGTGCATCTGTTAGATTTAAAATCGTTGTCCACCACCCAACCTGTACAAATAGTGGGGGATAACACCCGCCTAACACGTGAGGTCGGTTTTTATCCGGCATACACATTAACCCGGGCTATAGAGGAAATTATCTGTGCCCAATAAAACCGCTATTTTATGCACCGCCAGTAATATGTACACGTTTGCGTTATTTACTACGCTTAAAACGTTTTTTGCCCACTCCCCTAAACTAGCCGCCCGGGCAGATGTTTACGTCTATAACTACAACTGGCCTGAACGGATTAAACAAATTTTCAGAACACATTTTCCTATTATTCTGGTTGATTTTAACTTGCCGGAATTTGTACCACCTTCCAAAATGATTGATAAATTTACCCCGGCCTTATTTGCACGGTTTGAAGCATTTACGCTATTGGAAAAATATCAACATGTTATTTGCCTGGACTCGGACATTTTAGTACAAAAAGAACTTGCCGGAGTACTAAATGAGGTACAAACACCAATTGGGCTCACCCCGGATAGTTGCCCCACGGTTGGACATAATTTCGGGGGTTCTATCCCGGGGTATGATTTATCGGCCCCGTGTTTAAATGCCGGGTTTATCGTCCTTAAAAATCCGTTGCCCGCCGCGCAAATGCGAAGGTGGCTCTACAATATGCTTGCTAAATATGCGGATATTTGCTACTTGGGGGACCAGGGGCTCATCAATCTGCTATTGCAAGAATTTAAACTTACGCCCACCGTACTTTCGGCGCGTTACAACCAACCGGCCTCTTCTTCCACCCGCACACTAAACCAGGCTTATATTATCCATTCCACGGGGCACCGCAAATTTTGGTATTACTACTATTTTGATGAATGGTACCAACATTATGCCCAATGGTATCAGGTAAGCGGGCAAGCCGTTACGGTCCGTACCCCGCCTAATACAAAAATCTGGGCTTGGCTCCTACAAAAAACGGGTTGGAACAAACAGGTATTTTTTCAACTGGCCCCGGATGCTACCCGTTACCCCGGCAAATTTTTACTTTTCGCACTCAAACGCGCATTACGCATACGCTACTGATTTGCTTGCCGTCCTCTTTGTATTTTGCTTAAATATAGTGTATGAAGAAAATTTTTAAAAAAACCATTTCAAATAATGTATTAGTTGTTAATTTCCGCCGTATGTGGCCCTTTATCAAACCCTATTGGGTACGGGCCCTGATTGGCGTGTTGCTTACCATTCCTGTAGGGGCATTGGATGGGGCTGTAGCCATGTTCTTAAAGCCGTTTATGGATAAAGTAATGGTAGATAAGCAACCCCACTTTTCTGCCCTAATTCCATTTTTAATTGTGGGTTTTACCATTGTACAAGGGGGGCTTATTTATGCCTCTAACTATTTAAATACATGGGTAGCCCAAAAAATAACCATCGGAGTAAAACGCAAATTATACGCCAAATTGCTATCTATGGATACTTCTTACTTTGACAAAAACAACTCCGGTACCATTTTGTTCCGTTATTCCAATGATGCCGAAATTGCTTCAACCGGATTGGTTGATAACTTAAAGCAATTTTTATCCAAAACCTTTTCATCTATTTCATTGATATGTGTACTGTTGTATAACTCATGGCAATTAGCGTTAATTGCCGTATCTGTATTGGGGTTGTTTGTTTATCCCATGTCTTTGGTACGCAAAAAGATGAAAGAAATTTTAACCAAAACCGTAGGGAATCTTTCTTATATTATGACGATATATAACGAAACATTCGCCGGAAATAAAACCATCCGTTCTTTTACGCTGGAAGAAACATTTACGCGCAAATTTCACCAGACAACCGATCTTATGTTTGACCTGGCCATGAAAATGGTCAAAGGAACTAACTGGCTCTCTCCGCTCATGCACATCATTATGTCTATCGGTATTGCGCTTGTTATTGGGGCCGGCAGTTACTTAATTGTCAGCGGCCGCATTACCAGCGGTAACTTTGTAGCCTTTATTGCGGCTTTAATGATGTTATACACGCCTTTAAAATCTGTTGGGAACAATTACATTTCCATTCAAAATTCATTTCTGGCCATAGACCGTATTTTTGAAATTTTAGATTTACAACCCGCTATCAAAGACGGTCCCACCGCCAAAGAGTTGCGTGATGTGCACAAGAGCATTACCTTTGAGCACGTGCATTTTGAATACGTACCCGGACGCGAAGTATTGCACGACATTAACCTGGAAATTCCCGTAGGCAGTACGGTAGCCCTGGTAGGTAATTCCGGGGGGGGCAAAACCACTATTTCTGCCCTGTTGCCGCGCCTGTATGATGTGCAAAAAGGAGCCGTTAAAATTGACGGAAGTGATATTAAAGATATCTCCCAAGCCAGTCTACGCAAGCACATTGCCATGGTGTTTCAGGACAATTTTCTATTCTCCGGCACCATTAAAGAAAACATTCTCCTAGGTAATGAACAAGCCGACGAACAAACCATTTGGGCCGCCTTAAAAAGTGCCTGTTTGGACGAATTTGTCAAAGAACTGCCCATGGGGTTAGATACCGAAATTGGGGAACGCGGCATTTTGCTCTCCGGCGGACAAAAACAACGCTTGGCCATTGCGCGTGCGTTTGTAAAAAATGCTCCTGTGGTGATTTTAGACGAAGCCACCAGCGCGCTAGACAACAAGTCCGAACGGGTGGTGCAAGAGGCGCTGGATAACCTGATGAAAAACCGCACCGTGATTGTAATTGCCCACCGTCTTTCTACCGTGCAAAATGCGGACAAAATTGTCGTCATTAACGACGGCAAAATAGTGGAAGAAGGCAAACACGAAGAACTCTTAAAAAGAAACGGGGCATATGCTTCACTCTACGCTATGCAATTTAAAACCCCTAAGTCTTAACAAACGCTTACGCCGACATCTAAACCGGGTAGGGGGAAAACCTCTACCCGGCTTGCTTAAAAAATGATAAAATATATACGTAAGTAATAAAAATTCCATGGAGGATGTAAATCGTATGATTAAAGTAGGTATTAACGGTTTTGGGCGTATTGGCCGCTTTGTATTCCGCGCCGCCCAAGAACGCAAAGACATTGAAATTGTTGGTATTAACGACTTGTGCCCGGTTGACTATTTGGCTTATATGCTTAAATACGACACCATGCACGGTCAATTTACCGGCACAGTAGAGGCTGATGTTGCCAACAGCCAACTGATTGTAAACGGCAAAAAAATCCGCGTAACCGCCGAAAAAGACCCCGCCAACCTGGCTTGGGACAAAGTCGGTGCTGAATATGTGGTAGAATCCACCGGTTTATTCTTAACCCAAGAAAAAGCGCAAGCCCACATCAAAGCGGGTGCCAAATATGTAGTCATGTCTGCCCCGTCTAAAGATACCACCCCGATGTTTGTAGTAGGCGTAAACGAAAAAACCTATGTAAAAGGTACCCAATTCGTTTCCAACGCTTCCTGCACCACCAACTGCTTGGCTCCTATCGCCAAAGTGTTGAACGATAACTTCGGTATCGTAAACGGTTTGATGACCACCGTACACTCCACCACCGCCACCCAAAAGACCGTAGAC
>JAZUSQ010000015.1:0-22476 GCA_045606825.1 Elusimicrobiaceae bacterium | reverse complement strand
CGTCTGTGGGGCAGTGGCACAGGATGATTCTTGTGCCGCCGTGGCGGTTACTGGCCCGGCCGCTTGCGGCTGTTGACCGCTTAGTTCAGACGGATTTTCTAAAGTGTTAGTCATGGTTATTCTCCTGGTTTAATTGGTTTTGTAGGGAAGTTACTTCAGCCATATATTCCCCGCGCATTTGTTGGTAGGCACCGGGTTGGGCCTGCTCCAATTCGTCTAATAAATAAAGCCCAATACTGCGCTGGCCACAATGAAAAGCAGTAGCCAAACTGTCGCCCGGTACAAAGCCGTGGTGGCGCACCTGGGCGGCTTGTAACAAATTCCATAGTACGCGCCGGCCTTGCGGCGTTTTGAGTACATGTTGCAAATCATACGTCAGGCGTTTTTTGATTTTAGGTGCATTCATAGGTTCTCTCCTTGCCGCAGTAACACCGTATCTATCCCCAAGCCGCACAGTCCTTCTTCTAACGCTTGGTGGTAATCCAGTGCGGCGGCGGCCGTCGGGTCTGCTTGCGTGATTTGGGCGGCCAGTTCCAGCCCTTGCGCTAACGGTTCTAACGCGGCGGCGCGTTGTGCCTGGGCAATCGTGGAAATATAATCCACGTGCAATTCCAACCCGTGCAGAATTTCCGGGGCGGGCGGCAATGCCCCTTGGCGCAGTAAAATAAAATAGGTGCGCTCAATCAGCGGGTCCAATAGTTCCGTTTTTAACCGTTGCAACACAGGCCCCAACAGGAGCATTTTTTCCTGTTTACGTTCGGCCACTTCGGCCGCGGTCATATGAGGAACTTCTTGCGCGGCCAGCATGATAAACACGTCAGCAAAAAAGTGCGAACGGATGAGTGTGCGTACCTCTTCCATGGCGCGCTCCAGGGCGGGCAAATCGGCCTGTACCTGGTAAGCGGGTTTAACGGCCCCGTCTGTTAAACTGTTACAACGGGTAATACCGCCCGGTAGCAAATTCACTTCCCCTTGCACACTGGCCGATACCATGACGGGCGGGTTGGTGTTTTTATCCAATGCTACCAGTTTGGTTTTTTGCATTTTTTGCAACATTTTTACATCACCCAAACATTTCCAACCCGGTCCGCGTCCGTAACTTTCTGACGGGGTTTTGGTTTCCCAGCGCACCGCCACAACCGGGAACTCGTGATATCCGCTACTACGCAGTACGGTGCCGTCTTCTAAAAAATAGACCGACTTATACGCAAAGTGATTAAAATCCGCAAAGCGTTTATTGGCATGGGGATTAGGGAAAATAAGGTGCATTACTTTATGTTGTTGCGTACTGCGCGCCGAGTCAATTTCCGCCGCTAACGCGGGGGACAGTTGGCGTTTACCAAAACTGCGCGCCAGTTGCGAAGCCGTCATAAAAAACTCCCGCCCGAATGTGTTTACTTTACCCTGTTCATCCACATCCAGCACATATTCCCCGGCGGTAAACGGGCGGCAGTAAATCCCCCCTTGCGGGTTTTCTTCCACCAAAAATGCCGCCGTGCCAAACACGGATACTTCTTCATATACCTGTTGCAACACGCTATACAAATTGCTTTGTACAAATGCCCCTTCTAAGGCATGTTTGACCTCCCGTAGCCACGCGGTAGCACCGGGTAGTTTTTTTAGATATGATGGGCGCAGGGTCAAATCAAACCAACTGCGCGACGGGCTGGTAAGCCCGCTCATCATGCCCGCGCCCAATACCCCCACCGCCAGGGAGGCGGAACTGTCCAGCAGGGTTTTATGATCTACCCGCCGGGCGTTATTAGGTTGCTCCCCGTCAAAAAAACCACGGGTGGGGGCCAGGTAAGTGGAAAGTTCTTTCCACGTGCGCACCCAAGGGGCGCGGGCTTGCTTGAGGGCCGCGTACCGTGTAAGGTACGGGCGGTGTTGAGATATTTTATTCATAAACTAATCCTTTTCTTAGATGCAAAATAACACAAAATTTACTATGATACCCATACACGGAGGTTGGGTATGACAGGACTTATTTTTATTTTTTTATTTGTAGTTTTACTGGCCGTGCCGGGGTTTTATGTGATTACGCGCTGGGTTTTCCCGCAGGGCAGTAAACGTATGGCCCGGTTGCTTTCTTACGTATTGACAGCGTTGTTAGTAATTGTGTTAGCCGCCACGTTACTTAGCAAACTGTAAAACCACTCTGTAATTGTGTACTTTCATTTATTGGTAAGTACTAATTTTTGGTAATAGGCGCGAGTAGTGCATTTGAGGTAGGTGCGCCTGTATGTTTTTTGTTATATTTTAATGTTAGCAAATTTTGCAAGTTTTGTCAAGCATTATTTAGGCCCATTTGGGGCCTATTTTTTTACACCATTTCTGATGTACGTTTCAATTTCTTACACCTAATTAGGTTATGCGGTAAAAGCCGTTCTGTATGCATATTTCCGGAATAGGTAGAATTGAAATCTAAAAAACCAAAAAGAAAAATATACAACAAAAAATAAAACAAGTGTAAGCCCGGAAAGTCTCATATAACTTCATACTCACTGGGGGCAAATTCCGGCCCGCAGTGTATGCGGGCAGAGGCGCGCACGGGGGCGGCAAACGTCAGGGCCAAGGCGTCGGCAAGGTCAGGGCTTTTGCCGGTGCGCTCTTTTAACTTTTCTTTACTCTCCAGGCGCAAGCGGCCCGACGTGTCATAATCGTAACAGACTTGGCACAAATCGGCTTTGAGTTCCGCATTGTCCGGCAGAACACCCACGGTTTTAATCCAAGTTGCCATTTCCCCCCACATTTCTGCGCGCTTGTTGGCGTATTGCCCCGGTTTACCGGCACTGCCGCCAAACGGTACTTCCACCACGTTGCGGTACCCCAACTGCCGCAGGCGGTCAATCACGCCCCCGCCGCAACCACTGTCAACAAAAACAGCATCCGGGCGGAAGGCATCTATCTCGTGCGCTACGCGGGCGGCCAATGTCATTTGATCTAATTTTGTAAACACCAACGGCGCAAATGCTTGCACCCCTTGGCGGCAGAAAATTACACTGCGGTCCGTGCCAAAACGCGCCGGGTCCACCCCCATGATTTTGGGCGCATAGCGCACCAATTCAACACTCTTTTCGCGTGCGCATGCCTGGCTGACTACATCAATGGGAATTAAAATATTTTCCGCACTGGCGGCAAAATCACACAAGTATTCCTGCCGAAAAATCAGTTCCGGTGTATCGGCTTTCAGGCGGGATAGTTCCGCCGGGGTAATCACGCCGGACTCGTCTGCGCGGAAGACCCCCACCCACCAAACCCCCGGTTCTGCCTGGGCATTTTTTTGCGCTTGGTTGAACAGTTCATAAAACGCATTTTGCCCTTTGGGTGTGCCCATAAACACAGTCCACCCTTCGCGCGATAAAAGCATCGGGCGGATAATTTCGGTAAATACGTCCGGCTTGATTTGGGCATATTCGTCCAACACCACCCCGTCTGCATACGTGCCGCGCAGGGCATCAGGATTATCGGCCCCGCACACCCAAATACGTGCCCCATTGGGCAAACGTACGCACAATTCCCCTTCTAAAAAATGTACCCCAGGAATATTTTTAGTAAAGCGTTTTAAATAATCCCACGCAATCAATTTGGCCTGTTTTAACAACGGGGCCACGTAAAAATAGCGTGCATGGGGCCGCGGATTTTGCAAACCCGATTTAATTAACTGGTTGACGGCGCACACCGTTTTGCCCAGTTGGCGGTGTGTAACCAGCACACTAAAGCGGTGCGTACTCAGGGCCTGGTGAATCACACGTTGCACCGGGCGCGGATGATAGTTAATGACGACCGGTTTCATCTTCCCCCTCCCAGGTAACGACTAGATTTTCTGGCACGGATGCCGGCTCTTTGCCGTCTTTCCAGCCCAATAAATTTTTGGCGGCAAACACCGCAAAACTGGCCGAATAATTGCCCCGTAAACTGTTTTGCAATAAGATATTGCCCTGACGGTCGCGCGCTTGTTCACACGCATATTTAAATGCGGGGTGTTGTTCTTCCCACACACGTAGTTGGGCACACGTAACGCCAAGGGTTTTGGCAAAGGCCGCGAAAGTGGGCAGTTCGGCCGCGGTTTCCAGTAACGTAATAGAGCCGTCCCGTTTTTGCACCTCGCTCACGCTAAAGGCAGGTCCGTCAAAAAACGCAAGCAGTTGCGTGCAAAAAGCAGGTTGATATTTACACCTTTTCATTTTCCCTCCAATATATAAAAATGTGCTTACTTAGGTAAGCACACCGGGATAAAAAAATACCCGGCGTTTTCCGCCGGGCAGGTAAATTACCAACCGGATAAATACGGCGGAATCAGTAGCAACATAGAAAGCACGGCCAAGATAAGTTGCAATTTTATATTCCACTTGGCCCACTTAAGCCACGGGATGCCCGCCATCCCCAAAGCGGCCATAGTAACCGGGGCGGTGGGGATAATGGCATTGGTCCATCCTTCGCCAAACTGGTAGGCTAAAATAGAAAGTTGCGGACTAATGTGTATCAGGTCAGAAAGCGGAATCATAACCGGCATGGTAAGCACCGCTTGGCCGGAGCCCGAAGCAATAAAAAAGTTCAAAAAACTGTGTGCCCAAAACATTCCCTCCACCGCTAAAAGCGGGTGTAGTTGTCCAATGCCACTGGCAATAGCATGCAAGACCGTATCCAAAATCTTCCCATCTCCGGCTATAACGACAATGGCGCGCGCCAAGGCCAACATCACGGCCACACTTACCATACTGCGTGCCCCGTCAATAATGGCATCCGTGGTTTGGTTCAAGGTAAGCCGCCCGATAAGAGCCGCCACAATACCCACCCCCAAAAACAACCCGGAAATTTCTACAATGTACCATTCGTACTTAGCCACGCCAAACACTAATCCCAGCATCCCTAACGTAAAAATGACACAAATCCAAAGGTGTGATTTTTTGAACTGCGGCTTGTGCAGGGTGTTTAAATCCAGGGTTTTCCGGCGTTTTTCATCCGCCTCAAAGGTTAAACTTACATGCGGGTTTTTACGCACCCGTTCGCCATACCAAGTTACAAACCCAATAATCACCGCCGTACAAATTGCCCATACTGCCAAGCGGTACCCTAACCCGCTATAAAGCGGCAACCGGGCAATCCCTTGCGAAATCCCCACCGTAAAGGGATTCATAAACGCGGCACAAAACCCGGCCCATGCCCCTAAAAAGGGGATGCTCATCCCTACCAGCGTGTCATAGCCTAAAGACAACGCCAACGGAATAAACAGCGGGATAAAAATAAGGGTTTCTTCCTCCATGCCAAATACGGCCCCGCCCAGGGAAAACAAAAGCATGCTGGCAGGAATAAAAAAAAGTTTTAACCGCTGATGCTTGGAAAATAAATAACTGGTGCCCAAAATCACGGCGTTTACAGTGCCGGTCCGTTCCAAAATGGTAAAAATGGCCCCGGTAATAAAAATAAATACAATGATGTTGGCACAATCGGTAAACCCTTTGGCGGGTGCGGTAAGCACGGCCCCCACCCCTTGCGGATTAGCCGGCACGGTATGATACGAACCCGCCACCGTGTAGGTGCGGCCGTCTTTTTCAAGCGTATCATACTGCCCGGCAGGCAATAGCCAGGTAAGCCCGGCCACTACAAGCATAATGGCAAAAATAAGCCCATAAATATTAAGCGAAAATGTTTTTTGCATATTAGGTATTATACCAAACATTTTGCTTGTAATTTTGAGGCTATTGCCCCATGTTTTATAAATTCTGTGCGGCGCCGCAACAGCCGGCCCAACAATTAACAGGCGGGGTAAGGTTTGCAGTCGCCGGAAGCCCTTTGTAAATGCGGGACGGTCAAACTTATTAAACATTACTAGCCAATTAATCTATTTTATGCTATAATAAGTACTGCCACTGCAGTGGCCAGTAGCGCATACGGAGCACTGTGCAGAAAGGCTTCTGCCATGTTTAGAAGATAAACGTTCCGTTTGCTAGGCTATAGCACCGGGTAAACAGCCGGATGACCCGATTTATAAGAGAGTATGAGTCTCTTATATTGTTAATATAGCAAATTTTGCTATATTTGTCAAGCAGTTTATGGACCCAGGGAGGTTTCTGCATGAATTATAAGGATATAAATATGAATAAATTTGAAAAAGCCCTGATGGCTTGGAATGGTGGCATCTTACGTGGAGCGCAAGCCAAGTTAGCAACCAAATTACAAGTTTCTACTGCCACCGTAGCCTTGTGGACCACCGGCAAACGCAACCCCTCCAAGGGATATGTAGCCCTGATGGCTAAACTTTTTGGCATGAGCGAATATGAAGTGTTACGTCTGTTTATGCCCGGCAATTACGACGGGAACAACCCGCCGGAGGCCCTGCACGAAAACCCAGCCGAGCCCATTTACAACACTGACACCGAACTTATTAACCCGCAAAGCAACAGCGTGGCCCTGCCCTATTTAGCCAATGTGCCTGCCGGTTACCCGGATTATGACCAGGCAGATGTGATTGAATGGTGGACGTTACCCCGCCGTTACGCCCGCGGGGCCAAATACCTGGTACGTTGTTGTGGGGATAGCATGGAAGGTAGCGTGGGGTATGATGATTTGTGTCTGATTAAACCCGAAAACGAATTTTTAGACGGCAAAGTAATGCTTGTAAAAGTAAACGACGGGCATCTGATTAAGCGTATCCGCAAAGAAAATGGCAAAATTGTATTGTATTCGGATAACAACAAAAAATACAAAGCCTTTGCGCCCGATATGGTGCAACCCGTTGGTTTAGTAGTGCGCAAAATTACGGACGTACAGTAACGAATAGGGTACCAAATTAGGCAGAAAACCGCCTTGATAACCAAAACGGAGAAGGTTTTCAAAAAAATTTGGTGCCAGACGCGGCGCAAGGATAGGAGTAATACTGTGCGTAGCCGCCCGAAGGGCGGAGGTATGCGACTATCCGAGCAACAAAGTATGGCGCCAAATTAGGCAGAAAACCGCCTTGATTTTTTTCTTAATTCGCTTATACTATAAGTACGCTAGGGTGTAGAAAGGTCTTTTGGTCCGTTAGGATGTCAAAAGAACTGTAGGTTGTGTTGGGCATGGGCGCGGCGCGCCCGTGTGCAGGGCAGGTTACAGAAATAAAACGCAAAGGTTGCGGGCGCAACATGCAGTTGGAGTACCGTTTCACGAGCCCGGCCCCTTTTCCCTGCGGGGAGGAGGACTCTACCGGGAGATGGAACCGGCAAGTGCCGTTGACACTGTTTCTCTTGTGCGTTTGGGTACCCGGGCGTTGACTTATGAGAGAAGCGATTAGATGAAACCCCGTGTATGAACAATGCGCGGGGTCTTTTTCTGCCTAATTTAACAGCGGGTGTAATACTTGATGTTGACGCACAAAATTTAAAAACCTAAATTTTTAAATTTTGTTGCTTGCCAACGATACAATTTTCCACATTTGGCCGTCTTTGCGGTCCCTTGCCCTTGACGTGTCATCCAGACACGCCTATGCGGGCAACTTGCCCCGCAAATACGGCTCAAATCTGAAAAATCATCTTGTCCTCTATTTTACCCGGTGCTAATCTTACGTCAAATTCGTTTGAAACGTGCATTAACTACTCAGTAAAGTTAAATTTCATGTTTCTTTCACCGGGAAATTTTTCGCGCAATTAGTTGATACGATACCGGGCAAATCCGTCACCTATTCTTAACTCTGTTCCGAGTGATTTACACACACTGACGGCTAGTGGATCTGTTTCTTTGCCCCAACAATATAACATATCTTCAAACTCTGCATGTTTTCCATAAATAAAGTTCACGCCTAATGTTTCTGTATCTGTCCGATATACCTCTACTTTATCCATATCCGCAGGTTCCCCACCCGTCCAAACATTTTGCCCTATTACGCAAGTCCAACCAGAAGGGCAAGACACATCAATATCTAATTCATCCATATTTTTGGTATATTCTCCATTTGCCAAAAAATATACTTTTTCTGCTTCATACACCGCCCGCACAAAGGGCAACACTTCCATTACCCTACTCTTCAATACCGCTTTTTGATACTGTGGCAACGCCACTGCCGCCAAAATGCCAATGATGAGCACAACTACCAATAACTCTATAAGCGTAAACGCTTGTTTATCTTTTTTCATCTTTTCTCCTACCCTGCTACGTTCCTGCACTTTGTAACGCATAACAGGCTTGTTAATCTATGAGGAAAAACCTAAGTCTATCCCTCAGATTTCAAGATATCAAAAAAAAAAAACAAGTCAAGGCGCACCAAAAAACCTATAATAACCCTATGGTACAGTTAAACAAACCACGCATTGGTATTTTTGGTAAAATGAACGCCGGGAAAAGTTCCCTGCTAAATGCCCTCACGGGCCAGCAAGTTTCCGTGGTGGCAGAGCACCCCGGCACCACTACGGACCCCGTCAAAAAAACAATGGAACTTACCGGCATTGGCCCGGTGGAACTGATTG
Source organism: Elusimicrobiaceae bacterium (assembly GCA_045606825.1). Classification (GTDB taxonomy): domain Bacteria; phylum Elusimicrobiota; class Elusimicrobia; order Elusimicrobiales; family Elusimicrobiaceae; genus Avelusimicrobium. The sequence goes on along the minus strand of JAZUSQ010000015.1, from coordinate 14,032 downwards.
ACACGGCCGGCATTGATGACACTGGCGAACTGGGCCCCCAGCGCGTAAACCGTACCGAACAAATGCTGGACCAGGTGGACTTGGCTATTTTAGTGTTTGCCGGGCTGTTTGATGCGTATGACCAAACCTTATTGGAAACCTGTCAAGCACGCAAAGTGCCGTTTTTCCTAGTACAAAACAAAACAGATTTGCCCTTTACCAATGTAGAAATTAAAGGGGCGGACGTTGTTCCCTTTAGTTGCAAAAATCCAAATGCGGCCCTGTTACTGCGCGCCATTGCCGAACACCTGCCCAAAAGTTCTTTTGCACCGGACGTTATTTTAGATGATTACATCCGCGCCGAGGATGAAGTAATTTTGGTCCTGCCCATAGACGGTTCTGCCCCGCAAGGGCGGCTTATTTTACCGCAGGTACAAACCATCCGCAACCTGCTGGACATTGGGGCCACGGCGATTTGCGTGAAAGATACAGAACTGCGCGATTGTCTGCAAAAGCATACCCCCAAACTGGTAGTAACGGATTCGCAAGTGTTTGGGTATGTCAGTTCGGTAGTTCCCGCGCATATCCCGCTTACCAGTTTTAGTATTTTGTTTTCGCGCCTCAAAGGGGATTTTGATGCTTTTCTGAAAGGTACCCCCGCCATTAACAAACTACGCGACGGGGATAAAATTTTGGTGTTAGAATCATGCTCGCACACGGTAAACAAATGTGATGATATCGGGCGCGTAAAAATCCCTGCCTGGCTACAAAAATTCACGGGCAAAAAATTATCATTTACAACCGTTAGTAATTTAGACCCCTTGCCGCCCGATTTGGCCAATTACAAACTGGCCATCCAGTGTGGCGGGTGTATGGTAACACGCACGCAAATTTTGCGCCGTCTGGCCCTATTAAAAGAGGCAGGCGTACCTGTTACCAATTACGGGCTTACGATTGCCTGGTGCAACGGCATCTTTAACCGCGTAACGGAGATTTTTAGAAAAAGGAAAATGTAACACACAATCCATAAAAAAGACTGGTTAAAACCAGTCTTTTTTATTATACTATAAGTACAATTTATTTCTGTTTTTGGAACCGTTTAAGAAACGGACGTTTGCAAATGCAACCGTCTTCCCGCCAAAATACAGTACGTAATAAGGCACAACGTCTATTTGCTGATCCCAAACAGATATTGTGCCCAATGTATATCACGTTTTGTGGTACGCTACGGCTGTTGTTGGTTAAGAGTGGGAAGACGCTTGGCTAACAGTAGCCGTTTTTGCGCGCCTTGTCCGGGAGCAGAAGAATTGTAAAAATTCACTTAAAGAGGAAAATGTATGACCAAAAGAAATACCCGGCGGGGTTATACGCAAAAAACATCCCATACGGAAAAGGATGAGTTGTTTACTTCCCCCCTGGAGGGGGAAGATGTCCGCAGGACAGATGAGTGGGAAACGGAAAGAAAGGGAACGGGCTTTGCCCATAGCCCGGGACTTACCCCTCACCCGGCCTACGGCCGCCCTCTCCCTCAAGAGGCGAGGGAAACGGCCCGTGGGTTTACGCTCATTGAATTATTAGTGGTGGTACTGATTATCGGTATTTTGGCGGCGGTAGCATTACCACAATATCAAAAAGCAGTGGAAAAAAGTAGGTTGACGGAGGCACTGCACAACGCAAAAGTTTTTGAGGAAATTTTCCGAATGTATATATTGGAAAAAGGAGTTCCTGATTCTCCTGATTTCGTAGCAGAAAGTGAGTTTTTCAACCCGGCAATAGATATTGCGGGTGGAACCTGGGATACAGATACGTTGAATTATACCACCCCTTATTTCACGTATCAAACTCCTGGTTGTGGTGGCACTGGATGTTGGGTAGAAATATTTCCCACCCATAATAAGTATTCACTTGAAATTGGCATCTTAAAAGCTACCAATGCCACTGTTAAAAACTGCTACACTAATAAAACAGAGGTGGGGGAATATATTTGCAAAAGTATAGAAAACCAGGGGTGGACATACAAAGACGCAAATTATAACTAGTTACTAAAAGACCTTTTTCGTACGCGCCCGCACGCAACCCCCTAGAATAAGGTATAATACACTATATACCTATTCTAGGGGTTTTTATATGAACAAATTTGAAACGTATCAAAAACAGCGGGCTAAACTCGTTGAGAAAAATCTATCCAAATATATTACTAAAATTAAAAATTCGCCCAAGGTCTTAACCGATTCCATGAATTATTCCTTGCAGGCAGGTGGCAAGCGCGTGCGGCCCATTTTACTGATGGCCACGGCAGAAGCGTTTGGCAAAAAAGCAGCTGACGTATTGCCTGCCGCATGTGCCGTGGAAATGCTGCACACTTATTCACTCATCCATGACGATTTACCCTGTATGGATAACGATAACCTGCGCCGCGGCAAACCCACCAACCACAAAGTCTATGGCGAAGACCTGGCCCTTTTGGCCGGGGATGCCCTTTTAACCTATGTGTTTGAAGTGTTTGCCCAAAACGGGGCTGTAAAAACCATTGGGGCGGAAAACACGTTAAAAGCCTTGCAAAATTTTGCTAACTGTGCCGGGGCCGCGGGCATGGTCGGCGGGCAAACGGCTGATGTGTACGCCGAGGGCATGGGCGCGGATGATGCCACCAGTGTGCGTGCAGATAAATTGCGCAAAACTTCTAAAACACTGGCCGATAAATCCCTGCGCTATTTTATGCTCCCCCCCACCGCTACTGAAACTACGCCCGAAACCATTTTGCGCTACATCCATGCCAACAAAACAGGTGCCTTAATCCGCGGCAGTGTGGAAACAGGTGCCCTCTTGGCCGGGGTTAAAGGGGCCGATTTAAAACATATCAAAACCTATGCAAACTGCATTGGCTTGGTATTTCAAATTGTAGATGATATTTTAGACGTTACCGCCACCGCCAAACAACTGGGCAAATCCAACAGTGATAAAGAAAACGGCAAACTGACCTTTGTCAGTCTGTTCGGATTAGAAGGTAGCCGCAAACATGCCCAACTCTTAATTGCCAACGCTCAAAAAGCCTTGGGCAAATTAAAAACCGCCAAAAAGAAAAATCTATGGCCGCTTTATGAAATGGCCGAATTTTTCAAAACCCGCACGTATTAAGGAGGGTGCATGAAAGTATTGCCCAGCATCCACAATCCGCAAGATTTACGTCTTATAAAAAAAGAACACTTGCCCACCCTGTGTGAGGAATTGCGCGAAACCATTATCAAAACCGCCAGTAAAAACGGAGGACATTTGGGGTCCAGTTTAGGCGCGGTGGAAATCATTACCGCCCTACATTACACCTACAACACTCCCGACGATAAAATTGTGTTTGATACCGGCCACCAGGCTTACGCGCACAAATTGTTAACCGGGCGGCAGAAAGAATTTGCTACCATTCGCACCAAGGGTGGTTTATCCGGGTTTCCTAAACGCACGGAAAGCGCGTATGATGCGTTTGGCGCGGGCCACGCTTCTACGGCGGTATCGGCCGCGCTGGGGTTGGCTATCGCGCGCGACCAACAACATCAGCCGCACCGCGTGATTGCCGTAGTGGGGGATGGTTGTTTGACGGGCGGTATGGCGTATGAAGCCATGCAAAATGCGGGGTTGCTACGCACAGATCTGTTGGTTATTTTAAACGATAACCAAATGTTTATTTCCCAACGGGTAGGCGCGCTGGGTACAGCCCTTACCAAACTTTTAACCAAAAAATATGTGCAACTGGCTGAAGAAAAAGCCACCAACTTTTTAAAACGCTTTGACGAACTGGGCAACAACGCCGCCAAATTGGCCAAGCGGGCACGCTCTATTTTGTTCCCGGGTACGTTGTTTGAAGAAATGGGATTTCGCTATTTTGGCCCGGTGGACGGCAACGATATTAACGCCCTGATTGACGTGCTTGAAACATTAAAAACCGTCAAAGGGCCTGTTATTTTGCATGCCGTAACCAAAAAAGGCAAAGGCTACGAACCCGCCGAAAAGAACCCCACCAAATTTCACGGCGTGGGCATTTTTGATGTGGACACCGGGGACTCTTTAGGCAAATCCGGCACGGTTACATTTACCAAAGCGTTTTCAAACGCGTTGGTAAAATTGGCCGGACAAGATGAAAAAATTTGCGCTATTACCGCCGCTATGCCCGAAGGTACGGGCTTAGATGCGTTCCGCGATAAATTCCCCGCGCGTTACTTTGACGTGGGCATTACCGAAGAACACGCCGCCACCTTTGCCGCCGGGCTTGCCGCGGGCGGGCAAAAACCGCTGGTGGCCCTTTATTCCACGTTTGCCCAACGGTGTTATGATCAAATTTTGCATGATATATGTCTGCAAAAATTACCCGTTGTGTTTGCATTGGACCGCGCCGGGCTGGTAGGTGAGGACGGCCCCACGCACCACGGCGTGTTTGACATTAGTTTTTTACGAAGTATTCCGCATTTAATCATGGCCGCCCCGGCGGATGAAAATGAATTGGGGCACCTGTTAAAAACGGCGTTTGCCGCCAACGCGCCTTTTGTACTGCGCTACCCGCGTGGGGCTGGGTTTAATGTGCCGTTAGACAAAGACCTAAAAACCTTGGATATTGGCAAAGGCACCTGGCTAACAAAGGGAAAAGATGTAACGATTTTGGCCATTGGAAACCGCGTTTATCCGGCGTTAAAAGCGGCAGAACTGTTGCGTGAAAAAGGCGTGGACGCTGGGGTCATCAACATGCGTTTTATCAAACCGCTAGACACCGCGCTTATTGATGAAGCCGTCAAACGCACCGCCAAATTGGTAACGGTGGAAGACAATATGCTAGCCGGTGGGTTTGGCTCGGCCGTGGCAGAATATTTAGAAGACACAAACAAAAAGGCGCACCTGTTGCGTCTGGGTATTGCCGACGAATTTGTACCGCATGGAAAATCGGCCCTTTTGTATGACCAATTGGGCCTGAGTGAACAAACCATTGCCAAACACATTTTGCAGTGGAAAATTAAGTGAGGTATTGTATGACCAAAACAACCAAAGAACTAAAACATACGACTTCTTACATTAAAGCGTACGAAGATGTGGAGTTACTTAAACATGACGACCTGCGCCCCGTCCGTATGGAGTTGGAAACGTTAAAGCCGGAAATTTATTTCCGCAAAAAAGGGGTAACGGATACTATTATTTGTTTTGGAAGTGCCCGCATTGCCGAACCATCCATTGCCAAAGAACATTTAGAAAAAGCCAAAAAAGAATTGGCTAAAAAACCCAAAGACAAGGTTTTACAACAAAAAGTAAAAACGGCAAAGGGTTTACTGGAGTTAAGTAAATATTACGATGAAGCCCGGAAATTTGCCAAATTGGTTGTAGAATCCGCCGGAGACCGCTTTTCCATTGTTACCGGCGGTGGCCCTGGTATTATGGAGGCCGCCAACCGTGGCGCGTATGAAAACGGCGGGCGCAGCATTGGTCTAAACATTACCTTACCGCACGAACAGGAACCCAACCCCTATATCACCCAAAATTTGGCATTTTTGTTTCACTATTTTGCTATCCGCAAAATACACTTCGTTATGCGCGCACAGGCGTGTGTGGTGTTCCCGGGCGGGTTTGGCACGTTTGATGAGTTGTTTGAAATTTTAACACTTATTCAAACGGGTAAAAAGAAACACATCCCCGTTATTTTAGTGGGAAAAGAGTTTTGGAACCAGGTAATCAACGTGGAAGCCTTAGCCAAATACGGCGTGATTGCCGCTGAAGACACACACCTATGCCCCATTGTAGAAACAGCGCAAGAAGCATGGGATATTGTGGCCAAATTCCACAAGATTAAATAAATTGCAACAACCGATACGGTAAAATGTTTATGGCAAATCCCGGTACAACACCGGGCTTTTTTTGTTATAATAAGAGAGTAGTATAGACAATTTGATTCTGTTTTTGGAACCGTATGCAGAATACGGGGAACTTCAAAAAGTTTCCTACCACGCCAAAAACAGCCGATATTAGGTACAACCGGGGACTATAGCCCTGGTTGTACCGAGTGTTTCCTGCCCTTACGGGCGGGAAACTGCGGCTGTTATACTAGGTACCGTGGTAGGAGCCTAGGCATAACAGCCGATTTTGTTGTCCGCCGGGAACAGAACAAGGAGAAGAAAATGATACAGAAAAACACCTGGCGGGGGCATACGCAAACAAGAAACAAAGCCGTTATAAAACATAGGGTCATTCCAAACTTGATTTGGAATCTTCAACGCTTGTCGTTTCCTATATGCTTGCATAAAAACATGCGTGGAAGATCCCGTATCAAGTACGGGATGACATTCTTACATAACGGCGGGTTTACGCTCATAGAACTGTTAGTAGTTGTCCTCATTATCGGCATATTAGCGGCGGTAGCGGTACCGCAATACCAAAAAGCGGTACTCAAAAGCCGTTTTTCTACCATTAAAAACTTAGTTAAAAGTTTAGCCGATGCCGAGGAAGTATATTACTTGGCTAACGGCAGTTATACCCCAGATATCAGCAAACTGGACATAGATGTGCCTACGCCTACTTCTTCCATGTTAGGTGAAGAATATGGCGTACATACCTATCCCTGGGGAGATTGTGTGTTGGAGAGCAAAAATTCCTCCTCCGCAGTTTATTGCAGATTAAAAGATTCAAAAGGAAATTTGCAAATAGGCTATATAATGCTGCTCAGTGCATCCAACCATAATGCCGGACAAACTCGTTGTTATGCTTACGGTAGTAGCCAAAACACATTACAACACAAAATATGCCAAGCAGAGACCGGGCAAAGCACCCCTACAGAAAATATAGTTTATAATTATTAATACAACACAAACCCCCGCCTAATAAGCGGGGGTCTATTTGTAATTACAAATACTATTTTACGTGTAACTTTCCAAATACGTGTGCAATTTTTCAGTACGGGCTTGTTTCACACCTTCGTCATACAACGCTTCGGCCTCGTCCGTGCGGCCCAGGGCATATAACACTTGCGCTAAAGATAATTTGGTTAAAATCTGCCCGCGTTTTTCGTCGGAGTTATCAAACAGTTCGCGCGCGGCTTGCAAGTCCGCCAATGCCAAACTAAGTTTGTTTTTACGCTTTAGCACGTCTGCGCGGCCCCATTTTACAAAGCCCAAATCTACTTTGTCGCCAATTTGCGTGTAGAGTTTATCGGCAGTGTTATAGCGGCGCAGGGCTTCGTCGTATTTGCCTTGTTGGCGCAGTCCGTTAGCCATCCCACAATTGGTGTAGGCTTTACCAAACACATCCTCACTTTTCTTAAAAATGGCGTCGGCCAATTTATAGTTTTTCACGCATTCATCAATTTTTCCGCAAATGCGGCTAATACCCGCTAGGCCGCAGTAGCCATAGGCCTCACTGATTTTATCGTGGATTTTTTTGGCAAGTGTAATGGATTTTTTAAACTGGGCAATGCCTTCTTCAAATTCTCCTTTCAGGCGGAAAATTCCCCCCTTGGCCCAGTGGATAAAACTCTGCCCGGCGTAGTCTTTTAACTGTACATAAGCGGCTAACACCGCATCTAACAATTCCAGGGCTTCGTCTAACTTTCCCCAGGCGCGCAAAGACATGCCCATTTCTTGCATGGCACGGATTTCGTAATCATCATATTCCAACTCTTTGGCCATTTCCAGCGTTTCCAACGCCAGTTCATAGGCAGGTGCGCTATGGCCCAACGTGCGGTAGCAAGCACTCATGGCTAAAAGGATATCCATGCGCTCTTCGGCCACGTCTGCCTTGGCCAGTGCCTTGGCATAGGTTTTTAACGCGGTTTCAAAAGAACCCAGTTGGCGGTGCGCTTCGCCTTCTAAAAATAATGTTTGTGCATCTTTGGTGCGGGCTTTTTTTAGTTCCGCCAACGCACGGGTGGGTTCGTTCATTTCCAGCAGTTCAAATACATAGTCTATATCAACGGCCATAGAACCTCCTATAATTTTAAAATCTTTTTTATTTCCGCCAAGGTAGCAGGCAAATCGTACGGTTTGGGGATAAAATAATCCGCCCCAGCCGCGGTGGCACGCTCGCGTGAGTCCGGGTCCGTCAAGGTGGACATAATGACTATCGGAATACGCCAGGTGGCATTATCGGTCTTTAATAATTTGCACACGTCAAAACCGCTTAGTTTGGGGAGCATTAAATCCAATAAAATCAAATCGGGTTTTTCACGTTTGGCTAAACTTACCCCCAACACACCGTTTTCGGCCCAGTGGGTTTCTATGCCCTCTACTTTCAGAGCCCCCGTTAAAGCCGTGGCCAATACTTTGGAATCTTCTATCAAAACAATTTTTTTCATAATTCTTTACGTTGCGTATTATAAACAGTAATGGCGTTGACGTATTCACGCGCGTTTTGCACAATTCCGTTTACTTCCTCTTCTTCCAGCGCACGCACTACTTTGCCGGGCACGCCCATGACCAAGGAACCCGCCGGGATTATTTTGCCAGCCGGAATTACAGCCCCCGCCCCAATAATACAGTTGGGGCCGATTTCACTTTCCATCACAACAGCATTCATGCCAATGAGTACATGGTCGCCAATTTTACTTCCGTGCACCACGGCCCCATGCCCTACGCTTACGCCGCTACCCAGTTGGCACGGCGTGTTGTAATTGACATGCAACACCGCGTTATCCTGAATGTTGGAATTATCTCCCACCACAATAGCGGCAATATCCCCCCGCAATACCGCCCCAGGGAATACGGATACATTTTCCCCCAGCGTTACTTGGCCAATGAGGCTGGCCTGCGGATGTACAAAACAATTTTTACCAAGGCTGGGTGTGAAACGGGCCAATTTCTCTATCATATGTTAGATCCTTTACGTTTGCGTTTGGGTTCGTCCGGCGGGGATGACAACTGCAACCCCCAATAAATAAAAATGCTCACAATCCCCGGCAGTACATAATATACTACACGGTAAATTAAGGTGGCCATTAGGGCGGCATCCCAATCAATACCCATTTGGCTAAATACGGCCGTCATGGCCAGTTCCATGGCTCCCAATCCGCTGGGCAAAATGGGAATAAGGGTAGTAGCCATCCCAATAGCAAACCCTGCCACCAGGACCCCGGCCGTAATATCCACCCCTACAGCCTGGAAGGCAAAATAAAGCACTAAAATGGTAAAAAACCAATCCGCACACACATATACTACCGTGCGGGTTAGTTTGCGTTTTTTCTTGTGGATTAGTTCAATTCCCTCGTCTAACTGATCCATAAAATCATCATAGCGGCCTTTGGAAATAAGTGCGCGGAAACAGTGAAACAAAATTTTATTAAGTAACCGAAATGCTTTGCGTAAGTATTTAGAACGCCACTCATCATTAAATAAGAAGGCCGTAATCACCGCACACACCATGCACATCCCCACAATAAGGGCAAAATTTTCCACCAACTGCACCGTAGTGGCAGCGGAATTAAATAACATCAAAATAGACCCTTGCAAAATAATAATGGCCAACACAAAATACAAGAGCACCGTTATTACAATGCTGGCCGTTACACAGGTGCCAAATGGAATGCGGCGGCGGTTTAACAAGTGGGCGCGCAATGCAAACCCGCTGGCCCCCAAAGAAGAAATCAAATAATTGACCGTGGTAGATACCAAAGCAATGCCTACCGCCGCACTTTTGCTAATGCGCCGGCCCATGATACGCAGCATTTCGTACAAACTCATCCCCATGGCCACATAAATCAAGGCAGAAGACAATACCGACAAAAACAGATACTTGGTTTGTACCCCTTGCCAAATTTTGACAAAACTGTCCTTGGCCTGGTAAATCATCACGGCCAAAATGCCTACGGACAACAACATACCCAGTGCGTAAAACAAATACTTAAGCGGTTTTTTCACGCGGTTTCTCCAAGAGTAAGTTAAATAAATTATATAATATATTTATGCTAAGCGGGCTCTCCGCACGAGGTTCATTGTATGAAATCCATTAAAGTCATTGGCGCAAAAGGCCACAATTTAAAAAACATTTCTGTAGAAATCCCCAAAGATAAAATGGTAGTGGTTACCGGTTTGTCCGGTTCGGGCAAAAGTTCCCTGGCTTTTGACACCATTTATGCCGAAGGCCAACGCCGCTATGTGGAGAGCATGTCCGCCTATGCACGGCAGTTTTTGGAACTGATGGAAAAGCCGGACGTAGAACATATTGAAGGCTTGTCCCCCGCCATTTCCATTGAACAGCGCAACCCCTCCAAAAACCCGCGCTCTACGGTGGCTACCGTAACGGAACTATATGACTACCTACGCCTCTTGTTTGCGCGCATTGGCCAGCGGTATTGCCCTCAGTGCGGGCGGCCCGTGCAAGCCTGGAGTGTGCAAGGTATCACGCAAGATATTTTAAAAAAATTTAATGAAAAAACCGTATATGTGTTGTCCCCGGTTATCCGTGGGCGGCAAGGCACGTACGAGGAACTGTTTAAAAAATTTAAGAAAGAAGGCTACGTCAAAGCGCGCGTGAACGGCGTTGTTATCTCTTTAGAAGAAGTACCTACCTTAGAACGCTACAAAAAACATACCATTGAACTGGTATGCGACGAAATTTTTGTAGAAGAATTTGACCGCGAACGCCTGGTAGAAAGTGTAGAGGCGGCCCTGCGTTACGCCAAAGGCCTGGTGCATATTTTAGAAACCACAGGCGACACTCCGCAAGATTTTACCTATAGTGAATCCAACGCTTGCGCCCATTGCGGCATTGGGTTTAGTGAATTAGAACCGCGCTTATTTTCGTTTAATTCCCCCTACGGGGCCTGCCCGGAGTGTAACGGGCTGGGCGTAAAAATTGAGGTTGATGAGGCCCTGGTGGTACCCAATCCCACCCTTTCCATCAACGAAGGGGCCATTGACGCGTGGGAAAACCCGGTTACCACCCGCACCCACCGTTGGAAAAGTTCCTGGAGCGGATACTATTACGATATTTTAAAACAGGTCTGCCGCCAAAATAAAATCAATATGAACACTCCCTGGAATAAACTGCCTAAAGCCCAACGTGATTTACTGTTATACGGCACAGGCGGGGCTACCTATACCTCTATTATCTCCGGCGGGGAACAGGAATTTGAAGGCGTCATTACCAACCTAAAACGCCGGGTGGCCGAGAGCGAGAGCGACTTTGTCAAAGAAGAAGTTACAGAGCGGTTTATGCGGGAAGTGGAGTGTTCCGTTTGCCATGGTAAACGCCTCAAACCCGAGGCCCTAGCCGTCAAAGTAAACGGCAAAAATATTTATGAAATTACGGCCATGCAAGTATCGGCCGCCAAGGATTTTTTTGCCCATTTAACCTTAACTAACAAAGAAAAAGTGATTGCTAAAGATGTGTTAAAAGAAATCAATGCCCGCTTAAACTTTTTAGACAGTGTAGGCCTTTCTTATTTAACCTTAAACCGCAAAAGCCAAACGCTCTCGGGCGGAGAGGCCCAACGCATCCACTTAGCCACGCAAATTGGCTCCGGCCTGACGGGGGTACTTTACGTGCTGGACGAACCCACCATTGGACTACACTCACGCGATAACGACCGGCTGATTGACACGCTAAAAAACCTGCGGGACTTAGACAATACCCTTATTATTGTAGAGCACGACAAAGACACTATTTTAGCCTCAGACTATGTAGTAGAACTGGGCCCCGCCGCCGGGGAACATGGGGGCCAAATTGTGGCCAGCCAGCCCACGAAAGAGTTTCTCAAAAATAAAAATTCGCTTACCGCCTCGTACCTAAACGGGCGGCGCATGATTGTACCCCGGGCACAACTACGCAAAGGAAACGGGAAATTTTTAACCGTACACGGGGCACGGCAATTTAACTTAAAAAACATTGATGTCAAAATCCCGCTAGGTAAATTTGTATGTGTAACCGGGGTATCAGGTTCGGGCAAAAGTACGTTAGTGCACAACATTTTGTACAAAGCCCTGGCACGCAAATTTTACGGGGCCAAAGACGTGCCTGGCGAGCACGAAATTATTAAAGGCCTGGATAACATTGATAAAGTAATTATTGTAGACCAAAGCCCCATTGGCAAAACCCCGCGCAGTAACCCCGCCACTTACACCGGCGTATTTTCACACATACGCGATTTATTTGCCCAAATGCCCGAGGCCAAACGCCGCGGCTACAAACCGGGGCGGTTCTCGTTCAACGTCAAAGGCGGCCGGTGTGAAAAATGCCAAGGAGACGGCATTTTAAAAATTCAAATGCAATTTTTGCCGGATATTTATGTAAAGTGTGAAGAATGCAACGGCAACCGCTTTAATGAAGATACCTTAGAGGTTAAATTCAAAGGCAAAAACATTGCCGAAGTATTGGATTTAAGCGTATCGCAAGCGTTGGAGTTTTTTAGTGCCATCCCCAAAATCAAACGCTACTTGCAAACGCTTAACGACGTAGGCCTGGGCTACATTAAATTGGGCCAGGCGGCCACTACGCTTTCCGGCGGAGAGGCCCAACGCGTGAAACTGGCGGACGAACTTTCCCGCAAAGGCACGGGCAACACGCTCTATATTTTAGATGAGCCCACTACCGGTTTGCATTTTGCCGATATTGATAAACTGCTACATGTGCTACACGGTTTGGCCGACAAAGGCAACACCGTGCTGATTATTGAACACAATTTGGACGTAATTAAAACGGCTGATTGGCTGATTGACCTGGGACCCGAAGGTGGCGACCAGGGCGGACAAATTGTGTGCGAAGGCACCCCGCGCGAGGTAGCCGCCTGTAAACATTCCTACACAGGCAAATACCTGCGTCCGGAGTTAGATGCCGTGGACAAATTTTTAAAAACACACCCGGCCGAATTACCACACTCCGCACCCAAACCGGCTAAAAAAATACCCTCCAATAACCCCTAGCCAAATTAGGCTTGCCTCTATATTGGGTGTAATACATGAAAAATCCCCCGGCTATATAATGGCCGGGGGAATGATACAAACTAAACACCTAGTCACGCACACAGCGAATTCCTACCCCAGTTCCATGGCCCCAACCGCAATAGAGACCGCTTTCACAGTTAAAAGACTCGCATTGTGTCGGCTTGGTTTCTGAAATAATTGCCATATAGTTGCAGGTGGGGGAGCGGCCACATCCCCAGTCACAAAAGTCCTGCTCAGATTGACCGTTTCCAAGGGTAGTTGCTTCAAGTTTCGTACCAGTCCACCCGGCCAAATGCTTCCCGCAAGTGCCATTAAAGTAACAGTTAGGCGTTTGAAGAGAAGTGGAATACGCAGGCCCCCCGTTATAATACCGTGTAATATTTGAAATCGTGTTGACACAGTCTACAGGCAAATTATGTGCACATACTTTGGTTATTCTCCCATCATCATTAGGGTAGGACCAGTCACGTCCGTGTGTACATTCTCCTATCAGATCAAAATTAATACGTTCCGGATGATAGGAATACATACACTTACCATTTTTTACAATTTGGCCTTCTTTACAACATAGCCCCTCAATTTCCACATATCCCTGGGCACAAGCAGTAGATTCTTCTTTCCACTTACAACTTTCACATTTGTATGTAACTTCTAATTTTTGTCCGTTACGGGTTTCATTTTCGGTCTTGGTTTGCCCTGCAAAACACTCTGTTGATTCCTTGCGCCTACATTCGGGAACCCATTCCGACCCATAGTAGCATACATCTACCAATTCACCACACCCATTCCAACAATCCGTGGGCGGTGTATGCGACCGGGTAGAATCTTCTTCACACTCAGCCTCTTCAATACAAGCAGAGGTATCCCACCCTCCAACACTCCATCTTCCGGTGGAACTATCACAGGTAACTGTACGGGTTTGCCCACCACTACCAGAGCCGTCATAACCGGGCGGACAATCATCTGTATCTTCCGGGCGCGCTCCATCACAACGACAATCCGATTTTTCTTCCTCTGTCCAACTTACAGAGGTTGTATAACTTTGCCACGCATTTCCTACACATTTTTCTCCGCGCTCCGTTCCGCAACTTCCACTGACGTTGCGCGTTTCCCCTTCACTACATACCGCCGGCACTTCGGCATTTTCTCCTTCC
>JAZUSQ010000014.1:0-10863 GCA_045606825.1 Elusimicrobiaceae bacterium | reverse complement strand
TATTTGGCTGATCCCCGAATGATACTGTGCCAAGTGTTTATCATTTAATGATAGACTACGGCTGTTTTGTGACAAGACTGCGATAAGGCTTGGCATAACATAGCCGTTTTTATTGGGTTTTATAAGCGGACAAATTGAAAAGATGGAGATCCTGAAACGAGTTCAGGATGACATAATATAAAGGAGAAAAACTTATGAAAAACCAAGCAAATGTAGTTATTCACAAAGGTTGTCATTCCCAAACGCCTTTATCGGGAATCTACAACGCACGTCGTTATCAAATACAGGAAAACGCCTTATTAAATAGGTACGTGGAAGATCCCCGATACCAACCCTCGGGGATGACAACTAATTTTACAACGGCCCGCGGTTCTAGCCTTCGCCCCTATACCCCGCAGTGTCGGTATGCGGGGTATAGGGCGGTCCCGTACGGTTTTACCCCCTGCCGTCATGCTGAACTTGTTTCAGCATCTTGTCGTTCTATGCAAGGATTTACCTTAATAGAACTACTGGTCGTCGTGCTTATCATCGGTATTTTAGCGGCCATTGCACTGCCACAATACAAAGTAGCGGTAACTAAAAGTAGAATTATACAAATGCTTCCGCTCATGAATGCTATTGATAAAGCGGAACATATATATTTTTTAGCAAACGGACAATATACTCAAAATGCCCAAGAAGCCAGCAAATTGGATGTAGATCTCCCAGCCGGGGGGCGGATAATTGGCAACGAAGTACTATATCCTAATAAATTTTTTTGCAGACTTCCAACAAGTACTAAATCTATTAAGTGTACTTTGGATGGTTTGTCCATCGAAAGGTGGCTTGTTGTGTTAACTGATTACGACAACGCAAAAACCCTTTGTTGGGCACAGAATGATATAGCATGGCATGCCAAGGTTTGCAAAGCATTGGGAGGAAAGCAACGGGAACATTCTTCTACCACCCTCACGCTATATACATTGGACTAATTAAAACTGTTTCAGCTGGTTATAACATTCCCCGGATACTTTTGTCCGGGGAATGTTACTACAAGTTATTGATTATTTTTTTCGGCTTTCCAATTTCTTTTTGGCAATCGGTTCACCTTGTTTGGCGGCCAGTAAATAGTAATGCATGGTGGTGTTTTCGTCTTTTTCCACGCCCACGCCGCGCTCATACAGGTCCCCTAGCAGGGTTTGGGCGAGTGGGCTTTTTTCGTCAGCCGCTTGCTTTAAAATTTCCACCCGCTAGTAGTTGGTCTGAAATGTTTCTGTGTTTTACCACCCTGCCCAACAGGGTGGTTTTTTTATATAATAAACGTATATTATTTTAGGGAGTCTTTTTTATGAAAATTCATTCGTTTAACGTCCAGCCCAATTTGCCGGAACCCATTAAATTTTTAGAGGAACTGGCCAGTGATATGTGGTTTACGTGGAACGCCCACGCCATTAACCTATTTGTACAGATTGATCCCCAACTGTGGACCACTGCCAAACGCAACCCGAAATGGTTTTTGGGGTGTGTGCCGCAAAAACGCTTTGAAGAACTCAGCCGCGATGAACATTTCCTGCGCCTGTTAAACCAGGTAAAAGACAGTTACTATGCCTATAAAAATGAACAACACACTTGGTATAAGGACCACCACCAGGAAAACGGTAACCTGTTAACCGCCTATTTTTCTATGGAATACGGCATTGGCGAAGGCCTGCCTATTTATTCCGGCGGGCTGGGAATGTTAGCCGGAGACCACATGAAATCCGCCAGCGATTTGGGAATGCCCATTATTGGGGTGGGGTTGTTTTATAAACAGGGTTACGTCCAGCAACTCATCAACCGCGAAGGCTGGCAAAACGAAGAATACCCCGATAATGACTGGGCCCACATGCCTGTAGAGCATGTACAAAAAGACGGCAAAGACGTGATTGTGGATATCCCCCTGGGCGGTGAAACGGTAAAAGCCTGCGTATGGCGTGTGCCGGTCGGGCGTACCTCCCTGTATTTGTTGGATACCAATTTGCAAGAAAATACCCCGGCCCAACGTGCCATTACCGAAAAACTCTACGGCGGCGACCGCGAAAACCGCATCCGCCAAGAAGTGGTACTGGGTATTGGCGGGGTAAAAGCCTTAACTGCTATGGGCATCGTGCCTACGGTCTATCACATTAACGAAGGACATAGTGCTTTCTTGCTGTTCCAGCGCATTATTGACTATATGCACAACGACCACCTGTCCTTTGAACAGGCGCGCGAAAAAGTGTGGGCTACCTCTGTATTTACCACCCACACTCCCGTAATTGCCGGTAATGAACATTTTGACCCGGCCCTGGTGCGTAAATATATGGACTTTTACGCCCGTGAAATGGGCCTTACCTGGGAACAATTTTTGGAAATTGGTAAAGAAACACACGAGTCCCCCTTGTATTGTATGACGGTAGTTGCCTTGCGCTTATCCGCATTTTGCAACGGGGTTGCTAAACTGCACGGGGCTGTTAGCCGGGAAATGTGGCACAACCTCTGGCCCGGTCTGCCCGAAACGGAAGTGCCGATAACCAGCATCACAAACGGCATTCATAGTTCGTCGTGGATTTCCCATGAACTTAACGAACTCTACCGCAAATACCTGTTCAATAATGACCAACTGGGCTATGTAGATCCGTCTGACACGCAAGCCTGGGAGAAAATTTATGACATTCCCGGCGCAGAACTGTGGAATGTACACACCACCCGCAAAAACAAACTCATCAACATGGTGCGCGGACGCTTGCAACGCCAACTTACCCGCCAAGGATATGATGTAATGAGCGTAAAGAAAGCCGCCAACGTCCTGCGTCCTGATGTGCTGACAATTGGTTTTGCCCGCCGTTTTGCTACGTACAAACGTGCTACTTTGTTGTTTAAGGATTTAAACCGGTTGGATAAAATCATCAACAACCCGGCCCGCCCGGTGCAATTTGTGTTTGCCGGTAAAGCCCACCCGGCCGATACGGCAGGTAAAGAATTTATTAAATTGATTGTAGGTTTAACCCAAAACGACCCGCGCTTTAAAGGCAAAATTGTATTTGTGGAAGACTATAATATGAACGTAGCCCGCTACATGGTACAAGGGGTAGATGTATGGCTCAATAACCCTATCCGCCCTATGGAGGCTAGCGGTACCAGCGGTATGAAAGCCGCGTTAAACGGTGCATTGGCTTTGTCTATTTTAGACGGGTGGTGGGATGAAGTAGGCCCGTGTGAATACGGTTGGTCCATTGGCGGCAACGAAAATTACAAAACAGAGGCCGAACGTGACGCCGTGGAGGCCGAAACCCTGTACAGCCTGCTGGAACAAGACATTGCCCCCACGTATTATGCCAAGGCGGAAAACGAAACTTTCCCTGCGGCGTGGGTCTCTTTGATGAAAGAATCGGTCAAACACATTGCGCCTGTCTTTAATACACACCGCATGGTTAAAGAGTATTACGAAAAATTCTATGTACCGGCCCATAATTATGGCCTGGTGTTAAGCGAGCCCGGCAACGTGCAAGCCGTGGCTGACTGGCGCAAACAAATTGCCGATAATTGGTACCGCGTAACCGTGGCCGATTGTACCCAAGCCCCCGCGCAAGCCATTTTAATGGGGGATAAAGTAAACTTTAAAGCCCGTGTTTCGTTGGGCAATTTGAAGCCGGAAGAAGTACAAGTAGAGGTTTACTTAGGCCAACGCGGCAACGTGGGCGGGATTGTAAAATCGGAAACGGTACCTATGAATTGCACGGGTAAAGACGGTGAAACCTATATATATGAGGCGGCTGTTTCCCCGGTCAATAGCGGGCGGCAGGATTATGCCTTGCGTGTATTACCCAAGAATAGCAACGTTCCCCACGTGTTTACACCGCTCTACATCCGCTGGGAAGAATAATTGAAAAAGCCGGGGGGTATCCCCGGCTTTTTGAATATGCTAAACATTGTACTTATCAACCCGGAAATCCCTTTTAATACCGGCAACATTGGCCGTTCTTGCGTAGCCACCGGCACCCGTTTGCATTTGGTAGGCAAGTTGGGCTTTAAAATTGCCTCTAAAGAAATCCGACGTAGCGGGTTGGATTATTGGCCCAACTTGGATTACCGCCGTTACGAAACCTGGGAAGATTTTTTAACAAACGAAAAACCCGCCCGTGAAAAGTTATTTTTCCTTTCCACCAAGGGCAAAACAGCCTATTGGGACGTGCCAATCCCTGCGGATGCTTTTTTGTGTTTTGGGGCAGAAGGGTTTGGGCTACCCAAAGAATTTTACGAGGTTTACAAAGACCGCCTGTTTACCATTCCCATGACGGGCCCTGTGCGGTCTTTAAATTTATCCAGTTCGGCGGCTATTGTATTATTTGAAACACTGCGCCAAAACCGTCCCGGGTTATCCAAATAAAAACGGCCTACTTGGGGCAGACCGTTTCAAAACAGTTAGTTCTATTTTAGTAAATTTCCCACTAAATCCAGTTCTTGGCAGTCCTCTGCCGTGTCTGTATTTACGCACTGCAATTTAAGGGTTTGTCCTTGGTCCACAACGGCTTGTATTTTATATTTCCATCCCTGGGTAGCATTGCGGGTAACATCTATACTTTTTTGGGTTTCCTCTCCGGCAACGGCAGATAAAGAGGTGTTTATGGTGAAAAAGCGGCTTTTTACCAAATCATCCGTAGGGATTGTTACGGGATACTCGTTAGCATGTGTTAAATAATACGAATTTGCATACTCCGCGGCAGACTTGGCATTGGTCAATCCTTCCAAGGCGCGGCTGCGTTCCAAGGCGCGCTGGTATTTGGGTAGTGCTACGGCCACCAGGGCCCCGGCAATTACCATGACCATCAGTAATTCTACTAACGTAAAACCTTTTTTCATTGTACTCTCCTGTCTGTTTGGTTAGCGTGCTTTGCGGGGCAAAGCAGTGCCTTCTAAATTATCCATCATTTGCTCACGGGCACGTGCTTGTGCGTTTATCTGTTCTTGCAGTTGTTTGGCTTGTTTGAGGGCATTTACTTGCACGGTATGTTCCTGCGCGACTGTTTGTTTGAATTGCGGCAGAATTACACTAAGCAAAATGGCCATAATTACCAAAGACACAAGCAAACTCAAAAATGATAACCCGTGTTTATTCATATACCTATTATACCAATTTCACTGTTGATTTTATAAAATAAAACTAGAGATGACACCCCGCCGCTTATTTTGGATTTTATTTGCTTTGAACCTGCTAAATTATATGGACAGGCAGGTGCTCTATGCTGTTTTTCCGCTGTTACAGGCAGATTTACAGTTGACTGATTTGCAACTGGGTACATTGGCCTCGGCATTTATGGTGGTGTATATGTGTTATGCGCCTGTAGTGGGATATTTGGCAGACCGTTTTTCCCGCCCGCGTTTAATTGGCTTAAGTGCTTTGCTTTGGAGTGGGGCAACCCTGGCATGCGGGGCGGCGTATAATTATGTTTCTTTGTTATGGCCGCGTGCCTTAATTGGGGTGGGTGAAGGCGGTTTTACTACCATGGCCCAACCTTTTTTGGCCGAACACTATCCAAAAGAAAAACACGCCTCATTACTGGCACTGTTTGGCTTGGCCCTGCCGATAGGTAGTGCGTTGGGGTATGTGTTGGGCGGCTTAATGGGCGGCACGTGGGGGTGGAGAATTTCTTTTATGTTGGCCGGTGTGCCCGGGGTATTGCTGGGGCTCTTGGCTTGGACCACACTACAGGACCGTGCCCGGCAAACACAACCCGTCACACAACGCCCTGCATTACGGGCGTATGTGCCGTTATTTTATAACAAACCGTTTCTGCGGGTATGTTTTGCCCAAGCCATGATGACTTTTTTTATGGGAGGGCTTTCGGCCTGGATGCCCATGTATTTGCACCGCTACTTGGGGTGGAGTGTAGGGCAGGCGGGCACGTATTTTGGCGCGCTGGTAATAGGGTGCGGGGCATTGGGAACGTGGCTGGGAGGAAAGTGGGCCGCCTGGTGGTGGGCCCGTAACAAGCACGCGTATTTTAAACTGATAGCCTATAGTTTCTTGGCGGCATTGCCTTTTTGTTGGGGAATCTTGGGTTTTACATTTGCGCCCGGCGTATTGGTGTGTTTAGGGGCGGCAGTGTGCTGTTTGTTCCTCCCCACCGGGGCGATTGCCGCCGCACTGGTGGACACGACGGATGTGCGCGTACGTTCTATGGCGTTTGCGCTAAATATTTTTATCATTCACTTATTGGGGGATGCCGTATCGCCCACCCTGGTGGGGTGGGCGTCTGACGTATGGGGTTTAAAAACAGCCGTATTTGTGGCCAGTTTGGTCCTACTGCCCGGCGCGTGGGCCAGTTTGCGTGCCGGGAAATAATACCTGGTTCGCGTGCGAATTGCGTTAATTTGCCTGGAAAAACGCCAAGAAGGACTGACACGCCGGCTCAGAAGGATCACAACCTAGGTCCCACCCATTGGCATCTTTACCGACATATATATCTACTTCAGGGAGTTCTAGAGCGAATCCGCAATCTCCTGGTTGGCAATAGGGAGCAGTTATTATCCCAAAATTGCCGGAGACACTTTTTGCTTGACTCCACCCATCAAACTCCTGTAACATGCCGGACACATCCAAGTCTAGCAAATTTACGTTTTTACCTAATAACGTAGTTTCTTCTGCCGGGAAACCGCCATTTTGTAATAGCCATAAGTCAATGCTCTTTTCCATGGCATTGATAAATACGGCTGCCTCTGCCCAACGTGCCTTTCTAACGGCTTTGTTATACTGTGGCAGTGCTACCGCGGCTAAAATGCCGATAATCAAAACTACCACCAACAATTCAATGAGGGTAAACCCCTGTTTTCTGTTACACTTCATTTTCGTTTCTCCTGTTTATTTAATTTCCAATTTTCCCTGTCCCGGAGAACGCATACAAAAACGGCTGATAAGCCGAGCCTGTTTCACTCACTCAACCATAACAGCCGTAGTTTACCGTTATAAAACGATAAACACTCAGCACCAAACAACCGGCTCATGACTTCCGGTTATTCAGTGCTTATTCTAGGCTGTTTTTAGAGTGAAACAGTGCCCTGAAGGCTCTCCGTATTCCGCATACGGTTCCAAAAACAGATTAAATTGTACCTATAGTATAATAAAAAACCCCTGGTTTTTCCAGGGATTTTAGTGTATGGTAGGGCTAGTAAAAACGCAAGTTTAACAAAATTTCTTTTATTCTTTATACATGGGGTAGAAATAAATCCCCATATATACCGGGTTGTCCACAAAGCCTTTTACGTTACTACGCATGGCCCACAAACCTGTAGGGTGCACGGTGTAGAGTTGCATGGCATCCTCGTACATGAGGTTGTGTAATTGTTTATATAAAGCATTGCGTTTATTGGAATTTGTTTCCGTAACGGCTTGTTCAATCAGTTTATCTGCCTGTGGGTTTTTATACCCTTGCGAAAGCGCATACCGCCCCTGGCTATGCAGGAAAGGGAAATAAAAGTTGTGCGCGTCGGCATAGTCGGCCACCCAGCCGCGGGCCCATAAGGGCATTTGGTGTTTGGCGGTTTTCTCTAGGAAGGCAGGCCACGTTACACCGCGCAAATCAATGTGAAAACGGGGGTTTAGTTTCTCCACGTTGCGTTTTAAAATTTCACTGGCAATTTGGCGCATTTCCCCACTTGTGTTGTACGTAATGGTAAACTTAAAACCTTTGTCCCACACTTGGCCGCCCCAGGCTTTTTTAAAATGTTCTTCGGCCTTTTTTAAGTCAAAAGAATAGCGTTTGAAACTTGCATCTTGCGGTACCAGCCCTTGCGGGGCGGGGCCAAGGGCGCGTTGGCCCCGCCCTTCCAGAGAGTCTTTTAAAAATGCCTCATAATCAAACGCATACAAGAAACCTTTACGCAGGTCTTTATCGGCAAAGAAATCGGCCGGGATGCCGTTGCCGTCTAACTGGCCGGAGCCTACATCCGGGTTGCCCGACATATTGATATTTAGCGTAAAAAACAACACCGGGTCTGTACGCAGGCGGGGTAAATTATCGTAGAGGGTAACGTCCGGGTTGCCGCGCAGTTGGCTAATAAACTTGGGCGAAATTTCCGCCACGTCCGCGTCTGCGCTTTCCAGCATCAGGCGCACCGTGGAGGGTTCTTCTACCGTGCGCATAAAAATGGTTTTCAGGCGCGGGGCCCCGGCAAAGTAATTTTCGTTGGCGGTTAACACCAGGTTTTTGGCGGCAATGTCCCACCGCGCAATTTGGAAAGGGCCCGTGCCATTGGACGCTTGAAAAAATGGGGAAGCATCTTTCGCAAAATTGTTAAATTGTTTCCAGGTGTCCTCAGTTCCATCCCACGCGCCGTGGCTGACGGCCCAGGGCTTGCTGACTACATAACTCCACCGCGCGATAATAGACAAAAACGGTGCAAACGGACGTTTAAGCGTAACGACTACGTTGTTTCCTTCCACACGTACGGCATTTTGCACGTCTTTAAAATCCACGGTAATTTGCCCTTCTGCGTTGCGGGTGGAAGAAACCCCCAAAATAGGTTCCAACAACAGGCTGGAGGGGCCGCCGGAAATATCAGAAAGTAAAAAGCGTTGCAAGGAATACTGTACGTCCTCAGGGGTGAGTTCGGTTCCATCGTGAAATTTAACCCCTTGGCGGATAGGGAACGTATAGGTCTTGCCGCCGTTGGTAATTAGACCATTTTCTACCGTGGGCACCTGCGTAGCAAGAGAAGGTTCCAAATCGGTTAGCGAACTGCCTTTGAATTTAAGTAGCGTATCGTAGACATTGATAAGCATCCCGTGTGTTACGCCGTCGTAAGAATAAACCGGGTCTAACGATTCCATTTCCCCTTTGTGTACTACAATAAGCGAATCTGTTGTGTTCTGCTTAGCACAGGCAAATAATCCTAATGTTATACAAACCAGCCATATAAGTTTTTTCATTTTTTCCTCACAATATAAGCAGCCCCTTGTTTATGTTGCAACCACGCCCGCGCAAACGCTTGCGCCGGATAGGCGCGCAAAACAGTTTCTGGGGTAGGGGCGGCAGGGTCTGCTACTAAAATTTGGTTGTTTTCCCACCCGCGTACAAGCACCAGGTGGCCGAGAGTTTTTTCTAAGGGTGCCCCGGGCAGTTCATCCTTTTTAAATGCAATACTGGCCACCACGCAACTGGCGGGGGTTACATATTCGGCCAGTTCGGCCAAGGTGGCAAAACGGTAAAAATACGCCGCTGCCCCTTGTTCGCCCGCGGCGGCGCAGTTAAATAACCAGTTACCAAAAATGTTGGCTGTTTGGTCAAACACGCGTGGTAGGAAATCGGCCAGGGACACCGCATACCCCAGCGTGTGCAATGCCATACATAGTGAAGTGGGGCTACAAATACGGCGTTTATGCGGGGTGTTTTGTGCCAGTTGGCTCATGGGTTCTACCGTCTGGCAAAATGTTCCATGAGGCAGGCGGCCGGCGGCTTTTTCGTCATATAGAAAAGGGGTACGTACTGCGCTGGCGGCCAGTAGTTGCAACTCCATATCTCCGTATAAACGCAAACGGTAACGGTAGGCTTGTGCAGGGGCAGACAACACTAACTGGTCCGTTTCCACTTGGCCGAACATGTTTTTCTGCGGCGGGAAACTGGTTTTGAATTTACCCGATAGAAGCCCCAGTTTAAAAAAATCACTCCACGTATGTTGCACTTGTACTTGCGCTTCCAGCAGTAAACACCCGTCTGTTTGCGTGTGAAAATTGGCCGATAGTACCAGTTTATCAAACGCGAATGGGGTACGGAAAACGGGGGACAAAACGGTTTTAATCCCGCCGGACAGAGAAGTTTCTGCCGGTTCGGCCGGGGAGTGCAACTGGTTGAAAACGCACGCGCGCGGGTGGGTATGCATAGTAAATTTCGGGGCACCCGGACTTGAACCGGGAGCCTCCCGCTCCCAAAGCGGGCGCTCTACCACTTGAGCCATGCCCCGTTAGGTATATTATAGCAAAAAACTTCCCGGCATAGCCGGGAGGTTATTTTTCAAACAGGATAGATACTTACCAAATTAAATTGTCCGGGCAATTACCGGAACACCTTTTAGTCCATTGTCCGGTAGTAGCATTTTTGATTAAAGATAATGCATAACGTGTTGACCAATCTTCCTTCCATTTCTCTGATGTAGTCTGATTGGCTATTGCCCCACATTCATCTATATTACAGAAAGCAATGTAAACAAAATGTCCATCAGAACAAAATCCAATACCGTCTGTATCTTGTTCATCACAGGTAAGCCCCGATACGTCAATATCTAGCGAGCGTGTTGGAAAACCTTCTCCGCTAGTCCCTAAAAACGGAATATATCCTTCAGTATCTTTAGGATATCCATTTTCCAACACATATATCTCTAATCCTTTTTTCAAGGAGTCCAATATGGTAATTGCATTCGCAATACGCGCTTTTTCCACGGCTTTATTATATTGCGGCAACGCCACGGCAGCTAAAATGCCGATAATCAGTACCACGACTAGCAGTTCTATAAGGGTAAATGCGCCCGTATTACATAAAGGTGTCCTGGCAGACTTGGTCTGCCATCTTCCTCGTATGTTGTTGCCTTTATCTTTACAGAACGGAAAGCGTGGAAGATCCTGGATCAAGTCCAGGATGACTTTATGATGATTGTTTTTGTGATTCGTTTTTTGCGTATTACCCCGCCGGGTGCTTGTGTGTTTCATAAACAACTCCTTCTAGTTTTAAGTTTTCAATTTGTCCGCTTATAAAACCCAATAAAAACGGCTATGTTATGCCAAGCCTTATCGCAGTCTTGTCACAAAACAGCCGTAGTCTATCATTAAATGATAAACACTTGGCACAGTATCATTCGGGGATCAGCCAAATA
>JAZUSQ010000013.1:0-20108 GCA_045606825.1 Elusimicrobiaceae bacterium | reverse complement strand
GTGCGTATTTTGCACAAACCCACGGGCATTGTGGTGTCTTGCCGCGAGGAACGCCACCAGGGTGCCAACCGTGAAAAAGCCCTGGCGATGCTTCGCGCCAAACTTTACCAGATTGAGGAAGAAAAGCGCAACAAAGAAATTTATGATGAGCGCAAAAGCCAAGTGGGCACGGGGGACCGGTCCGAAAAAATCCGTACGTATAATTTCCCTCAAAGCCGCGTAACGGACCACCGCACCAACATTTCGTATCATAACTTGCTAGAAATTATGCAAGGCAACATTGAGCCCATTTTAACGGATTTGCGCACCTACCGCGTGGAGCAAAAGTTAAAAAACCTGCAAATCTAGAGAAAATAATATGAATAAGTGGTTGCAATTAAGCATAGAGTATGCTAACCAGCGGTCTTATTTAGATGATCTATTTCGGATTTATCCGACTATCCCTGACGGAATACGGGAAATTAACCCGGTAATTTGGGAAAAAATTGAAAAAAATTTTAACGGACGTAACAATGTGGAATTGTTAAAGTCATTGTTAGAATTAGATTTATTTCCGATTAAAGATAGTTATGTGGCATATTTGCGGCGGGATAAAACAGCGTTAGAACGAAATACACAAACTGTCAATCGATTATGTGGACGTCTATATGAGTTGGGGTTACAGGAAATTTGGAAATCTTGCTCTCAACCCAAGGAAACTAATCGGCAAATTGGGCCGCTATTTAAAAACTGGGTAAATAGTGGGTGTTTAGGAATATTGCCTGTTGGAATAGATGAATTTAGAGATTCGTCCAGTAACGCAATATTAAATGCCTCTGATGCTATTATGAAACAATTTGCGGTAGATGTGCTGGGATATACCCGGGAAAGAAAGGGATTAGATTTTGTGGCCCGGTTTAATGGCAAATATATATTTGGGGAAGCTAAGTTTTTAACGGATTTCGGAGGACACCAAAACGCACAATTTGAAGATGCAATGGCTACCATAACATTGCGCAACAAAGCAGCAATTTCTGTTGCTATTTTGGATGGTGTTTTGTACATTCCTACACACAATAAACTTTATTCACAAATTACAAATGAGTATAAAAAATGTAACATTATGAGTGCATTAGTGTTACGCAATTTTTTGTATGAATTATAAATATGTTTAGTGAAAATCTACTGTTACATAGTGAAAATTTGAAAGGATTGCAATTCCTGCTACAGGAAGGATATGGCGGGAAAGTAGATCTTATTTATGTAGATCCTCCGTTTGCTACGGGTAATAAATTCATGGTAGGCAAAGGGCGTAGTGCCACAATTAGCCAAGAATTAAATGGCACAGTGGCATATACGGATTTTTTAAAGGGAACGACGTTTATCCAAACTCTCAAAGCGCGTTTAACAGTAGCAAGAGACTTGTTATCCGAACAAGGATCTATTTATTTGCATACGGATTATAAAATTGGACATTATGTAAAAGTGATGATGGACGAAGTATTTGGTATTGAAAATTTTCGTAATGATATTACTCGAATAAAATGCAATCCTAAAAATTTTGACCGCATCGGTTTTGGAAATTGTAAGGATATGATTCTCTTTTATACAAAAGGGACTAATGCTATTTGGAATGAAATAAAACAACCCTACAGTGCCGGAGATATTGAACGTTTATACGCAAAAGTAGATGCACAAGGGGAACGTTATACCACTGTTCCAATACATGCCCCAGGAGAAAGCCAATCCCCGGTTATGTTTAAAGGAATGCTTCCTCCGAAAGGAAGACATTGGCGAACGGATGTTTCTGTATTAGAGAAATGGGATCAGGAAGGATTGATTGAGTGGTCTTCTTCTGGTAATCCGCGAAAAAAAATTTATGCCAAAAAGCAATCCGGGATGAAATATCAGGATATTTGGAAATTTAAAGATCCGATGTATCCTGTATATCCTACAGAAAAAAATGCTGATTTATTAAATTTGATTGTTCAATCGTCTTCTGTCAAAAACAGTATTGTATTAGACTTTTACTGTGGAAGTGGTACAACACTAAAAGCGGCGGCAGATAATGGCCGCAGATGGATAGGGATTGACCAGTCGGATCTGGCCATCAAAGCAACAATCCAAAAGTTGGGATTGTATGCAGGGATGTGTAAACAAATTTCTTTGCCATGACGCTTGCCCAACTGTTGCAACTTGCCGAACAACGCCTAACGGCCGCCAAATCTGACGAGCCCGCCGCCAACGCACAATGGCTTTTAGCGCACGTGTTAAACGTATCGCGCACGTGGGTGCTGGCTAACGGTAGTTTTGAAATTTCCGAAAAAGACCAGGCCCAATTTGAAAAGTTACTTGCGCGCAAAGAAGCCGGCGAGCCGCTTTCCCACATTGTCGGTTTTCAGCCCTTTTGCGGATTGGATATTATCGTTACGCCCGATGTGCTGACCCCCCGCCCGGAAACCGAAGATTTGGTAGAACAGGCCGCCGCGCATTTTGATAAAAAGGGGCACTATACGTTTTTGGATATGTGCACGGGCAGTGGGTGCATTGCGCTGGCACTGGCGCGCAAATTTCCGAACGCGCGCGTACTGGCGGTGGATATTTCACAAGATGCGTTAAAAGTAGCCGCGCAAAATATCCACAAGCACAAACTGGCTGAGCGCGTGCAACTGTTGCAAAGTAATTTGTGGGAAGATGTGTGCGGGACGTTTGATTTAATTATTGCCAACCCGCCCTATATTCCAACGGAAAATTTAGCCCATTTAACGCGCGAAGTGCAGTGTGAGCCGCGCCTGGCGTTAGACGGTGGCGCAGACGGTTTTGAAATCACGCGCCCTTTGTGCCAAGCGGCAGACAGTTTTTTGAACCCCGGCGGGCTGCTGGCCCTGGAGTTGGACGACGGGCAAGCGTGGCCGTTAGCGCGCGGCCTCCAAGAAATCGGCTGGAAAGCAGACGTAAAAAAAGATATATTTAACGTAGAACGTTTTGTATTTGCAACACGCAATTAGGGGGAATTATGGACCGATTTTTAATTACAGGCGGGAAAAAACTACATGGCACGGTGCACATTAGCGGCAGTAAAAATGCCGCCCTGCCTATTTTGGTAGCCACCTTACTCACTGACGAAAAATGCGTGCTTCACCGGGTGCCCAATTTGCGCGACGTACGCACCACCTTAAAAATTTTGGAGTATCTGGGCAAAAAAATTACCTATCAAAACAACACCGTTACCGTGGAAGCCAACGGTATCCTTAAAAATGATTTGCCCTATGAACTGGTCAAACAAATGCGGGCCAGTTTTTGGGTGGCCGGCCCGCTTTTGGCACGCTTTAAACAGGCCGATATTCCCTTGCCAGGCGGTTGTGCCATTGGCGTGCGCCCGGTAGATATCCATTTAAAGGGCTTTGAACAGTTAGGGGCCATGTGTGAGGTAAAAGCCGGCAATGTGCTTATTAGCGCGCAACACCTCCACCCGGCGCAAATTGTACTGCGGTTTCCCAGTGTGGGGGCCACGCAAAATTTACTGATGTGCGCGTGTTTAATACCCGGGGAAACCCTGTTGGAAAACATTGCCAAAGAGCCGGAAGTTGACGACGTGATTGCCTTCTTAAACAAAATGGGCGCACAAATTAAGACGGACGAAAAAGGCCGTATTTTAGTCCACGGAAAAGCGGCGTTGCACGGGGCCGAACATACCATAGTGGCGGACCGTATTGAAAGCGGGTCTTTTATGTTGGCCGCCGCCGCTACGCGCGGAGATGTAATTGTAGCAGACTGTGTTCCCGAACACAACGCCATTTTGTTAAGCGATTTGCGTGAGGCGGGCTTTACCTTGGATGTAACCGATACGTCCGTCCACGTGCACGCCTACGACGGTAACATTAACCCGGTGCGCGTGCGTACCGCACCCTACCCGGGCTTTGCGACCGATTTGCAAGCCCCGTGGATGACCCTGATGACCCTTTGCCACGGCACAGCGGAAATTGACGAAGATATTTTTGAAAACCGCTTTATGCACGCGCCGGAACTGGTGCGTATGGGGGCGCGCATTTATACCGAAAAAAGTGTGGCGCGTGTAACGGGGGTAGAAAAACTTTCTGCCGCCCATGTGCAATCTTCCGATTTGCGCGGTGGGTTTGCCCTGGTCATGGCCGGGTTGTGTGCCGAGGGGGAAACAGAGGTAGAGCGCGTCTATCACATTGACCGCGGGTACGAGAATTTAGAGCAAAAACTCACTGCCTTGGGGGCCGATATCCGCCGCTATAACCCCGATAAAGATGAATTTTAACACCCTCTATGAAAGCCTGCAAACCCGCACGGCCCAAAACGCCGGGGCGGGT
The DNA here is from genome assembly GCA_045606825.1 of Elusimicrobiaceae bacterium. Taxonomy (GTDB): domain Bacteria; phylum Elusimicrobiota; class Elusimicrobia; order Elusimicrobiales; family Elusimicrobiaceae; genus Avelusimicrobium. The sequence goes on along the minus strand of JAZUSQ010000013.1, from coordinate 15,789 downwards.
TTGCCTGCGTTTGCACGGTTACTGGTACGGCTGGGCAGTCCGCAAAGTAAGTACAAAATTATTCACGTAGCGGGCACTAACGGCAAAGGAACCGTGTGCACCCTCCTGGCGCATGTGCTTACGTGTGCGGGGTTTCAAACGGGGTTGTTTGTGTCGCCCCATTTAATACGCCCTACCGAGCGCATTCAACTAAACGGTGTACAAATAAGTGAAGAAGATTTTACCACTGCCGTGCAAACCGTGCTGGCGCAGGAAGAAGAACCGCTTAATTTTTTTGAAATTTTAACAGCCGCCGCGTTTGTATATTTTGCACAAAAAAACGCGCAGTATGTGGTGTTAGAAACAGGCCTAGGGGGGCAAAAAGACCCTACCAACATTTGTACACCGGTGCTGGCTATGATTACGTCTGTGGGGCTGGACCATACACACCTTTTAGGCAGTACGCTGGCCCAAATTGCCGCTGAAAAGGCCGGTATCATTAAACCCGGCGTGCCCGTGTTGTGCGCTGATACCGCGCCCGAAGCCGCCCGCGTGCTAGAGCAAACAGCCATTACCCGGCAGGCTCCCCTTACCTGGGTGAAAGAAGGTTTCCCGTTTTATGACTATGCGTATGATTTTGTAAATGGGTTTACTGTTTTGCACACGGCAGACAGGCAGGAGTGGAATTTGCATTTACTGGGCGGCAAACAAACGCAAAACGCGTGTTTAGTGTATCATGCCGCGCGGCAGTTGGGCGTGGCGGAACCTGCTATAAAAAACGCATTTGAAACGGTAAATTTGCCGGGAAGGTTTGAGTGTATGCTCCACGGCCACACTACATTTATTTTAGACGGCGCGCACAACCCGCAAGCCGTGCAGAACTTATTGGATTTTTGGCACAAAACACCGTATGCCCGGCAAAACCCTACTTTGCTGTGCGGGTTTATGAAAGATAAAGATTTTGCCAAAATGCTCACGTTGCTTGCCCCGCATTTTGCACGCGTGATTGTAACCGTGCCGCCGTCTGTACGTGCGGCCGCCCCTTGCGTCATCCCGCAGGGTTGTAATGCGGGATATAAGGGGCGTGGTGCAACTGCCGACGATTTCGGCCCTTTACTAAACGCCGCTAACCTGGTTTTTGAGCCGGACTACCAAAAGGCCTTTGCCCTTGCGCAAAAAGAACCCGTGGTATTATGCACGGGTTCGTTTTACTTAGTGGGCGCAGTGAAATGCTTAGGCCCCTTTTATAGCTAATGTGTTACAAATTTTTTTACCCAAAGCAGAGTTGTTTATCACACTGCAAGCGATGGGTCGGTGTTCTTGTGCGTAGAAAAAGTGAATGACTACATCTCTTGCATCAGCACATTGTTGAAAATAGGCATTACTATTGGGGCAATAGTTAATATAAACGCCTGCGGGGGCCAGTGCCATAGTAAAGAACAAATCCTTACCGCATTGCCAATATTTCCCAGGTTTGTCTTCCTCCGGTGTGGTTTGTTGTGCCCCAACATTTTTACATTCTGCGGGCATTTCAATGTCTAACAATTGTGTATTGTCTGTATAAGAGCCGTTGGCAACGTAATAGGTCTCTTCGGCAACTCGGATGCTTGAGGCCAAAGCAAAAGCCGTGCTTAAACGTGATTTAACAACCGCTAGCTTATATTGCGGCAACGCTACTGCCGCTAAAATGCCTATAATAAGAACAACTACCAAAAGTTCTATGAGCGTAAAGCCGGAGCGAAGCGGAGCCCTGAAAGCGTTTTTGTTCAGGGCCTCCTCCTTAAAATAGGGCGTCATCCCGTACTTGATACGGGATCTTCCACGCATGCTGTTTATGAGTTGCAACGAGAAGCGTTGAAGATGCCAAATCAAGTTTGGAATGACTATTTTTTTAATGACGCCGTGTGCTGTATTTTGTTGGTTTTTCATAAGTTTTCTCCTTTTAGTTAATTCTCAATTCTCCGCTTATGAAACCCAACAAAAACGGCTCTTATACAGAGCCGGGAAAATGACCCATATATAACAGCCGCGGTTTTTTGTCTATGACAAAAAACACTCGGCACAAAACATACGGTTTGCAATTCCGTTTGTCTTGTACCTTAAAACGACTGTTTTGGTTTTTCCCGTGCCGTCTGTGGCGGCTCGCCGTATTTTGCGTACGGTTCCAAAAACAGATAAAATTGTACCCATAGTATAATAAAAAAACATCCGCATAACAAGCCCTCTGTTTGGGGTTTGAAAAGAAACCCTAAAAACCTCTTATTTCATTTGACACACCCTTGCGAATGTAGTTTAATGTAAATTAAGAGATTTTCTGCGAGGGTTTTCTATGCCACTGGATAACAATTTAGACGGACACAACGATATTGCCCATTTTCTGGAAAAATTCAAAGAGTCCCCTTTCCCGCCCCAGGCTAACCAGGATGATTTTGTTCCCCGTGCGCCGGCGGCCCCCGGGCGCGGTACGCAATATGTGCGTAGTTTTGAAAAACTAGAGCAGAAAATCCACGAATTAGAAGAAAAATTTGAAGCATCCACCACGCAAAACCGGTTGATTTTGTCCGAATTAGCCCGCACGCGCGAGGCCATGGAACGCCAAAAAGATAAAGATGCGTTTTTAGAGCAAATGTCCCGCACGATTGCTACCTTGCGTACCAGTGTGGAAAATCTCTCCCAGGCCCAGCGAACACGCTCGTTTGCGTTTCAAGAGGTGCCTGTAGAACGCAGTTTTGATCCGCTTCCGTCCGTATTTGCCCCTACGCAGACCGAAAACCCGGCCGCCGCATTGGCTGCCGCACAAGAAACGGCGCGTCTGCGCCAAGAGCGCGATGAACAAACCCGCCTGTTTAACAGTTTGCGCCAAAAGGCCTCCCAGTTAAAAGCCGTCAATAGTGCGCTGGACCGTGAAATTAAAAAAGCCCAGCAAGAAAAAATGCAAGCCCTTAAAAAATCCGCCGGGCAGGCTAAAGAAATTTTGTCCTTGCGCGACCAATTAACCGCCGCGGAGGAGCGTTTCAAATCGTTTGATTTTGAAGGCCGCATTATTACCATTAAGCGTGAATACCAGCAAAAAGTAACCGTGCTGGAAACCCAATTAAAAGAAATGTCTGACACGTGCATCCAGCAAGTGGAAGAAATTGAATCGCTCAAAGCGCAAAATACCAAATTGCAGCAGGCCGCTACCCAAAAAGAGGCTTTGCAAACCCAGTTGGCGGATAAAGAACAAGAACTCTCTACCCTTAAGCAAACCATTGCTAATTTGCAAACGCAACAGTCGGACCAGCACGCCAAGGCGTTGGCTACTTTTACGGCCCAGTTACGCACACTGGAAGAACAACGCGACCGCCTGGCCGTGGAGTTGGAACAATCCCAAATTACGCTGGAAACGGTCCGGCGCGAAAAAGAATTATTGGAAAAGAATTTCAAAGAATTGGTTGTTAAAATCAATCATAACGATTCCATTATCAGCCAGTTGCGTCAAAAAATTGACGTCTTGGGCCGCCAGAACGAAGAACTTGTGCAGTCCAATACTGTGCTTACGCAGGACAATGCGGCCCTGTCTCAGTCCAACGTGGAACTGACACACCGCAACGCGGCATTGACCGAGCACAACGCTACCCTTACGCGCCAAACCCAACAGTTAGGAACGGAAAAAACAAACCTTAGCCAACAACTCTCGCAACTGAGCCAAACCAATGTAGAGTTAGAGCACCAAACCCAAGCATTAGGGGAAGAGAAAGATGCGCTTTCCCAGCAAATAGCCCGCCTGCATGAAACGAACCAAACCCTTTCTAAGCAAGCCCGGGAATTGGGGGTGGAGAAAAAGACTTTGTCTGTTGAAATAGAGAAACTGCATAGTGAAAAGCAAACCCTGGCCCAAACTAACCAAACCTTGAGTGCACAACGGGCTAATTTGCAAAAAAAGGCAAATGAATTGGAAGATAAAACAAAAAATTTAACGCAGGAAAACCAACAACTGCGCCGCCAAAGTGCGGCCGTAATAGCGGCCCGTTTAGTGCAAAAAGCCCGCGCCGCACAACATAAACCGGCCGCCCCTGTGGCACCTGCCAGTTCTGCCCAGGCGTTGCACCGCCCGGCGGCCCCGGTGTTGCACTCTTTGGGACGTACCCTGTCGGCAGAGCGTACAGAGGAAGAATGGGAAGTGGTAACTGCCCCTACGCAGCCCAAACGCATTGAATCCACGGCCGATCTGCCCGAAATTAAAGTAGCGCAGCCCACCCCGCAGGATGAAATATACAACGGGGAAGATTTTTTAGAGAAAACAGATAGTTTTATTGGCCGCATGAAATGGTCTATCTTCCGGGAGAACCGCTAATGCAGCCTACCCGGGTGATTGTGTTATATGGCGGCAAATCTACCGAGCACGAAGTTTCTGTGCATAGTGCCCAAACGGTGTGCCGTTTGTTACGTGCACAAACCGATAAATACCAAATTTATCCCATTTTTATCAGCAAACAAGGCTATTGGTTTTTGCAAGAAACCTGTGGCCCGCAAACCCCAACGGATGTGCCGGTTACGCCGGTATTGCGCCCGGATGCCTTGGTACAAGCGTTAGACGGTTCGTTTGCGCTTACGGCGGATGTGGTGTTCCCGGTAGTACATGGTACCAACTGTGAGGACGGCACCCTGCAAGGTTTTTTGGAAACATTGAACGTGCCGTATGTGGGGTGTGGAGTACTTACCTCGGCCGTGGGGATGGACAAAGAGTTAACCAAATTTTTAGCCCAACAGGCCGGCATCCGTACGGTACCGTATCAAAAGGTTTCCCGCGGGGTTGCATACGATAAAGAAGCCCTTGCACGCTGGGTGCAAGAGCGTTTGCCTGTATTTGTCAAACCGGTACGGTTGGGTTCTTCTGTCGGAGTAACGCGTGTAACCGCGCTAGCACAGTTAAAACCTGCCCTGGAAGCGGCCTTACAATTTGACACAGATGCCTTGGTGGAACAGGGTATTGACCACGCGCGTGAAATTTTTTGCGCCGTATATGGCCATGGGAACAACGTACATACCTCAGCCTGTGGGGAACTGCGTACCGTGGCGGGAGAATTTTTTGATTATAATGCCAAATATATTGTAGCCGGCGGATGTGAAACCCAAGTGCCTGCCAACATCCCTGCGGCTACCGAAGAGGCCATGCGCCAAGACACGCAAACGCTGTTCCGCGCATTGCAAGGGTGCGGGCTGGCAAGGGTAGATTTCTTGATGGATAAAAACGGCAAGTATTATATGTCCGAAATTAACACGTTGCCCGGCATGAGTGAAACAAGTTTGTTTCCGCAACTCTTTGAGGCCAGCGGGCGCAGTTATGTGGCCATTTTAAATGAACTGATTACCCTGGCGTGCCAAACACATGCGCGTAAGGCCGCTTTGGCGGTTTCCCGCTGATATGAAAATACTCTTGCGTTTTTTGCGCTTTCCGCTTTTTGTACAAGTGATTTGCCTGTTGTGTGCACTGGGGGCTTTGGTAAATATAGTGCTTATGATGCGGGATGTTGCCCATGCAACGGTCCTGTTGCGGTTACATATTGGCTTTTTTATCTTATATGCCGCCCAAGTAGTGTTTATTTTCACGCAGGAAAAATTTGTAGCCTTGCTGACGTTGTTGCAAGGGATTATGGCCCTCTTAACCACGGCTGATTTTATATTTGTACCCCTGCTGCAAGTGGCCGGGTATTTGTATTATTGGGTGTGTGCGCCGTCTTTAGAGGCTATGAAAGAATATCGCTATATTTTTATGGCATCTGCTTTTACCTTGCAACTGGCCAGCGCGGCCTACTTGTGGGGATATTTTAAACAAAAAAAAGGCTAAAATCCTTTCCTAACTCAACTTGCCAAATTGATATTGGTGCGCCTAAAAAGAAAACGCTTGACGCGTTTTTTTTTTTTGGTAAATTTGAGGTATATAAAACGAAAATCTTATATAAATGGAGGAGTACGGATATGCAAGTAAAATGCAGTAGAGAGCAGTTTTTAAACAAAAGTAGGGGTGTTTGTCCTTCGTCACCCCGCAGTGTTTCTATGCGGGGTATAAGGGCGGTCCGCGGGTTTACGCTTATAGAACTCTTGGTAGTTGTGCTGATTATCGGTATTCTAGCCGCGGTAGCGGTACCGCAGTATCAAAAAGCAGTGTATAAGGCACGGGCCACAGAAGCCGTGCTGATGGCCAATAGCCTGCAAAAAGCAGTAGATGCCTATATTTTAGAACATGGATGGGGAACCGAATTTAAAGTCATCACAGATGAGTTAGACATAAATGTTCCCAATTCGTCTTGCTTTGTCAACGAAACCACTTTTGAATATGGCTCAGGTGATTTCTATGCCATAACAGTGCGCGGTCCACTTGGAGGATCCAATACTTGTGCAAAAGGACTATGGTTGGAGTTAGACAAATATCAAGGAGAAGAGTGGACAAAAACGTGCAATTATTCTGCCAATACGCCTTCAGAAACATTTTGCCAAGAACTGGTAAAACAAGGGTGGACACTTGGTATAGATTGGTAAATTTAACACAACAAAGTATTACGCAAAATTACGCAGAAAAAACGCCCCGTGGAAGGGGAATTATAAGTCTGTGTGTTTTTCAAAGGAAAAAGCGTTAGTTCTAGGCGCGAAAGGGCGCAGTATACTGTGCGAAGCGGCGCGGTAGCGCCGAGGTATTCAAGCCCTTGAGCAACAACGAAATAACGTTTTTTACGAAGAAAAAAATGCCCCGTACAGCCATCTACGCAACAACTTGGTTTTTCAAAGTAATTTAGTGTAAGACGCGGCGCGAGGATAGGAGGTATACTGGCGGCACGCGCCCGAAGGGCGGAGGTATCCGACTATCCGAGCAACAAAGTATTGCGCTAAATTACGAAGAAAAAATGCCCCGTACAAGATTCGAACTCGTATCCCCGGTTCCGAAGACCGGTGCTCTATCCAGTTGAACTAACGGGGCCTACTCTTATTATAGCAAATGAACATGTGTTGCGGGGCTTGCATAGACTAACCCCTTTTTACTACAATACTGCTATGAGATCACTGCAAAATGAAGCCGCCGCACATTGCCCGCACGGGTGCGAGGCGTTTGACGTAACCTATTGGTCCTTGGTGCGCGGAGATGAAAATGACGATTTGAAATCTGCCCTGTTGGGGGGAGAACTTAATTTAGTGCGTTGCCCGGAGTGTGGCACGTACTTCCACCACGACGGGGAAGTAATGTATTTTGATGCCCCGGCGGAACTCTTGGTTTTTGTGTTTTCTGCCAAAGACAAAGCCCGCCAAAACGAACTAAAAGCCAAAATGGAGCAGGATTACCACACCTTGCAACACCTGTTACTTGAAGAGTTGCATTTGGATTATGAGCCTATTTCTTTGTTTGGGCTGGAGGAATTACAACATCTTTTGCACCACGAGGAACACCTTACGGCGGAGTCTGAAGTAGTCGCCGCCGCGTCTGCCACGCACGGGTTTGAAATTGCCCGCTTAAAACCCTCTTATGCGCGTACTCACCAATTTCCGTTTTATGTGCCGGCCCCCGCTGTAGAAAACCCCACCGCTAACGACTACGCCGTGGCCGCCGCACAGGTACTTAAAAGCGGGCTGAGTAGTACGCTTTTACTTAATTTCAAAGACCAAATGAGTGCGGACGGGGCCCAACCGCCCGTGTTGCTATGACGAATCTAATCCCGGAAAAATACCACGACTTTTTACTAACCATTGGCGCATACGCCCAAAAGTTGGGCTTGCAGGCTTGGGTGGTAGGCGGGGCCGTGCGTGATTTTTACCTGGGGCGCGATACGTTAGATATTGACCTTACGTTTAACGGCACGCAGGAGTCCGTGGCCGGGTTTTGTGTAAAAACGTGGGGGGGAGTTAAGCGCAAATTTTCGGCCTTTGGGGTGTATAAGGTAAAGTTGGATAATGGTTTTAGGTTGGATTTGGCGCGCCTTCGCAAAGAAACCTATGCGTACCCCGGTGCCTTGCCGCAGGTGTCTTTTACAACGGATATCAAAGAGGATCTCTTTCGGCGGGATTTTACGGCTAACGCCTGGGCGTTGTCTATCCTCCCCGATACCTTTGGTAAAAGTTTTGACCCGTACGGGGCCCGCCAAGACATAGACAAAGGGTTGTTGCGTGTACTGCATAAACAAAGTTTTTTGGATGACCCCACCCGTATGTATCGCGGGTTGCGCTTTGCCGGGCGTTTTGGTTGGCGGGCCGCCCCAATTACCAAACAACTTTTCTTGGAGGCGGACCGCGAACAGGCCCCCTTGCTCATTTCGCGCGAACGGTTCAGCCAGGAGTTTATGAAAATTTTGGCGGAAGAAAACCTCAAACCCATTTTTGATTACATGGCCCAATATGATTTGCTGAAATTTGCCTGGCCCAGTTTACAATGGACTGATGCCCTTAACCACGTAACTACTGCCCACGGGCGGCTGGGGGTGTTGGTGTGTTCGCTCAAAGAAAACGGGGCTGAATTTTTAAATAGTTTGCCTGTAGCACACGAACTTTCCCACGCCATTAAAGAGGCCTGGAAAGTGGAGCAGGAACGCTTGAGCCCCTTAACACGCTTGACGGATTACCAAAAAGCCATTTTGCGCGCCGTACTGCCGCAACTTGCGCCGCAGGCACTAGAGCCGTGTGTGTTGCGCGGGCAGGATTTAAAAGATTTAGGGGTGTATGGACGCAGTATTGCCACTATGCTTATCAAGGTTCGCAAAGCCCAATGGAACGGGCAAATTTCCACGCGCCAAGAAGGGTTAAAACTTATTGGACTGTAAGAAACAGTAAGTTTGGCAAATAGTTACTTTTTGTTTTTCTATCCTTTCATTACAATTTTGCTTAAAATAAAATCCCCCAGGCGAACCTGGGGGTTTACGGTATCTCTACCGTATTTGCATTAGTTGGCACTAACACTTTTGCTATATATATGATAATTAATTATATTTATTTTGTCAAGTGCAATTTTTTAAGACGGTAAAAATTTTTGCACAATTTAATTGTTTATTGTTATAATAAAACAGGTTTAGGTAAACTGATCCTAAACCGCTACAATTTAGAAACTGTTTTGGAACCGTATGAAGAATACGGGTAGTTTCGAAAGAAACTTACGAGCAGGCCAGAATAGTCGTTCAAGGTACGGTTGGGTACGCGACCCAACTGTACCGAATGTTTTTTGTTTGTACTTTTGTGCGAATAAAGAACTACGGCTATTATATTTGGGGTTACCTGCTCGTGGCCCGGTATAATAGCCGTTTTTTTATGCCCGGTCACCGACCTAAGAAGTAACTAAAAGGATAAAAATCATGAATACGCAAACCACCCGGCGGGGTAATACGCAAGAGGAAAGAATAGTTAAAAATAAAGTCATTGTGAACTTGTTTCAGAATCTTCAACGCTTGCCGTTGTTGTTTTTAAACAACAGGCGTGGAAGATTCCGTATCAAGTATAAGATGACGTCTTTATGTAATAACGGCGGGTGCGTGGAAGAACCCCGATTTTACCCCGCACAGAAACCCTGTGGGGCTGGCTCTTCGGGGATGAGGCTTCATGCAATAACGGCTCGCGGGTTTACCCTCATAGAACTGCTCGTGGTGGTGCTGATTATCGGCATTTTAGCGGCGGTAGCAGTGCCACAGTACCAACGGGCAGTAGAAAAAAGCCGTGCGGCACAAGTAATATCTGCGCTTAAAACAATTCAAGAAGCAGAAGAAGTTTATTTTTTACAAAACGGTTTTTATATGAATGATATGGGAAAGTTGGATGTATATGTGCCCAATATAAAGGGGTGGGAGTTCGTTTTAATGTTTGAGGGATTGAAAAAAGTACAAGCAAACCGAGTGTCCGGTGATATGAAACTTTCTTTTGTATTGTATTTTGCAAATAGTGGAAATAATCGCGCGAATCGGCCTTATTGCTGGAGCCCAAGGAATGATGCAGGTGAAAAAATCTGCAAACTTTTCGGAAAGACAGATGCTACTTGTTCGGAGTGTTGGTTTTTGTAGCAATCTGCCACAAACTAAAGAGGTTCAAAATATGCTACAATAGAACTAACTAATTTTCTAAACCGAAGGAGATCCCTATGGGTGGACATTCACACTGGGCTGGTATTAAACACAAAAAAGCCCTCGTTGACGCTAAAAAAGGTAAAGTATTTACCAAAATTTTAAGAGAAATTACTATTGCCGCTAAAATGAGCGGCGGCAACCCGGACCAAAACCCGCGCTTACGTAAAGCGGTAGATGATGCCCGTGCGGCGAATATGCCCTCGGATAACGTCAAACGCGCTATCATGAAAGGTACCGGCCAACTGCCCGGCGTTTCGTACGAAGAAATCACGTACGAAGGCTACGGCCCCGGTTCAGTGGCTATTATCGTAGAATGTACAACGGATAATAAAAACCGTACGTTCTCGGAAATCCGCAAAATTTTTACCAGCCACGGCGGCTCTATCGGTACGGCGGGTTGTGTGTCTTACATGTTTAAAAGCAAAGGCATGGTCATTGTCAAGAAAGATGATATTTCCGAAGATGATTTAATGAACCTGGCTTTGGAAGCCGGTGCCGAAGATGTGCGTAGTTCGGGCGACGTATTTGAAGTAATTACCAACCCGGATATGGCTGAACTGGACGCTGTGAAAAAAGCCATTGAAGCCAAAGGTATTACGCCTGTGTCTGCCGATTTAACCATGATTCCCGACACAAACGTAACCATTTCTGACGAGCATACCGCGGAAACGTTGATGAAAATGTTGGAAGCGTTGGACGATCACGACGACACCAAAAACGTCTATGACAATTCCGACATTCCCGAAGACATTGCCGCTAAATTAGAAGCCGAGTAAGAGGTATTGTGAGCACTAAAACGACCACCGTTTTAGGCATAGACCCCGGTTTAGATAGAACGGGATGGGCCATCCTAACAAGGGACGCCCGTTCCGTTCTTTCTTTGGTAGCGTGCGGTCTGATCCACACCGAAGCCGGGCAGGAATTGCCCCAGCGTTTGGAATTCGTTCATAAAGAAATGCAAAAAATCTTGGCCCAGTATCAGCCGGACCAAGTAGCCATGGAGCAAAACTATTTTTTAAAGCGCGCGCAAACCATGGCCAACACGGTTATGACGCGCGGCGTAATTATTTTGGCGTGTCAAGAGGCCCAAAAACCTATTACTTTTTACTCTCCCAAGCGCGTAAAACTGATGATTTGCGGCACGGGTACGGCCGATAAAAAACAGGTCCAGCGTATGGTGCAACTGACGCTGAACTTAGATAAGGTCATTCACCCCGATGACACCGCCGACGCCGCCGCCATTGGTATTTGCCACTTAAAAACCGCACCGTTAAATAATATGATGAGTGTGAAGGCCGCTTTTTTAGAGAAATTAAAACAAGCCCAAGCCACCCAAATAAAGAAAATCAAATAAGCCTGTCATTCCCGAGTGTTTCTATCGGGAATCTCCCGCATATAGTTTGTTGTCGTTTTAAATTTTGGCTTATGCTAAAATATTTTTATGTATTATTTCTACATACTTGCTAGCAAGAGCCATGGGGCTTTGTATATTGGGGTAACCAATAATTTGATTCGGCGGACGTATGAACACAAAGAACATCTTTTGCCGGGTTTTACTTCAACATATAATGTTCACAAATTAGTGTATTATGAGATGTTTGGGGATATTACCCATGCTATAGAGCGTGAAAAACAGGTTAAAAAATGGAACCGGGCCTGGAAAGAACATTTAATTAGTCGTGTAAATCCTAATTGGAATGATTTATACGATAAACTGATAGGGTTATAACCCATAAACAGCATAACAACCGTACGCGGGAGATCCCCGATAACATTCCTCGGGGATGACACTTTATACGGGCCGCTTTTTTAGAAAAACTCAAAGCGGCCCGTGAACAGCAGATGAAAAAGATTAAATAAATATAGGGCAGGCCAAGGCCTGCCCTTCCAGAGACTATCCGTAAGAAGGAGTCATATCGGTCCCTAACGTCCATCCTTGTTTTACCAAGTTTTGGCAAAATGTTTCTGATGGTGTGTTCGCAAAGTAATAACAAGTTTTCTGCCAATCTGCGTCTATGTATTTTTCTATCACGAGACTTAACCCACGAGCACATGTATCGCTTGTTGACGTAGAGCCCAACATAGCAGCGTAATAATAATCTGAGGCATTATTATATTCAAACGATACAGCCGGACTCCCAAAGCATGTAGATGTTGGAAGAGTAATATCTAACTCTGTAGATATGTCCTTATATTCCGTTCCCCACCCATGTTCTAAGTTATAGACATCTACCGCTTTTTGTATATTATTCATCATTAACACTGCTTCTGTGGCGCGGGCATTGTACACGGCCTTTTGGTATTGCGGCACCGCTACCGCGGCCAGTATACCGATAATTAACACAACCACTAATAATTCTATTAGTGTGAATCCTACTTTTGTTTTCTGCTTCATAATTTTTCTCCTGTTGCCGGAGGTACAAAAAAAGACGACGCATCATTGCATAAGCCATTTCCGTAACCCGTGCAATAACCGCCGCCCGCCTACCCCTTACGGGGCAGGCGCAAAAGCAAGCGATTATTTGATGGACGGAAATGTGCTTGGTCGCTAGACCTCGCGCTGTGCAGGCTTTCCCTGCACTCCCAGCAAATAATCTTTAATTTTTTTACTGCCTTCATATTTTAATAAAGTAAATACTATTTTTCAAGGTGTCCAAATGTGGGAAATGGTTGCCCGGAGATTATATGTGCATTACAGAAAGGGGGTTTTATCCGTGCACAACCCCCTACAAATTGCTACAATACTAATATGAGTATTGTAGCCTTATTGCCGGTTTTATTTTTATCCATTATTTTGCACGAGTTTGCCCACGGCTACGCAGCCTACCGCATGGGGGACGATACGGCGTACTATAGCGGCCGCCTTACCTTGAACCCGCTCGCGCATATTGACGTGGTGGGGTCGTTGGTTGTTCCGGCGGTGTGTTGGTTGTTTGGCTGGCCGTTATTTGGCTGGGCAAAACCGGTGCCGATAAACGCTAACCGCTTTCCTTCCCCGCGTAAAGACATGGGCAAAGTGGCCTTTGCGGGCCCAGCCGTCAATTTGCTGTTGGCCGTCATCTGTGCGGGGCTACTTAAAATAACCCTGCTGATGCAAGCCCAGTTAAGCCAAGGGGTAGTAGTGGCAATGGGATATATTTTACAATACGGGCTACTCATTAACGTATTTTTGGCTATTTTTAATTTAATCCCTATCCCTCCGCTAGACGGCGGGCGTGTGCTTACGGCCTTGCTACCGGTAAACGCCGCGTTTAAGTACAATCATTTTATCGGCCGCTACGGGATGTGGATTGTGTTTGCGCTCATTTTAACGGGGGCAGTGAAATATATGTTATTTCCGCCGGCTATGTTACTGGTGGGATTACTTACAAAAATTTTTGGTTTATAGAGGTTTTTATGGCAGAAACAAAAATTGTACTTTCCGGCATGCGCCCAACAGGCAAACTGCATTTGGGCAATTTTCATGGGGCACTCAAAAACTGGGTAGCCTTGCAAGATAAATATAATTGCTATTTTTTTGTGGCAGATTTACATTCATTAACTACTGCCTACCAACATACCGAAAACCTGGCCCAAAACAGTGAAGACATGCTTATTGACTGGTTAACCGCCGGGCTGGACCCGCACAAGTGCACTATTTTTATCCAGTCCGACGTGCCTGAAGTAAGTGAACTAAACACCCTCTTGGGTATGATTACACCGCTGGGGTGGCTACTTAGAAACCCGACGTACAAAGAGCAAATCCAAGAACTTTTAAAACAAAAATATGCCGGCCAATTAGACGAAAAAACCCTGGGCGAAAAAGTAGCCTCTATTGCCGCAGATGACGAGATCTCCTGCTTTGGTTTTTTAGGCTACCCGGTGCTCATGGCTACGGATATCCTTATCCAACAGGCCAGTTACGTGCCCGTAGGCAAGGACCAAACTGCCCACTTGGAAATTGCGCGCGATTTGGCCCGCCGATTCGCGGAAATTTATGGTACCCAAGTATTTACCGAGCCCCAACCCCTCTACACCACCGTGGCCCGCGTGCCGGGGTTAGATGGGCGCAAAATGTCCAAATCGTACAATAACTCTATTTTCTTGGGCGAAGATTTAGACAGCGTGCGCCAAAAAGTGATGACCATGTTTACCGACCCCAATAAAAAAGGAAAAAACGACCCCGCCAATCCCGAAGGGTGCGTGGCGTTTGCCTTTCACAAAATTTATAACCCCAACTGGCAAAAACGTTGTGAAGAGTGTAAGGCCGGTGCCCTGGGGTGTGTGGCGTGCAAAAAGGAACTTTTTGCGCTGATGGAGCCGGAACTGTCCGCATTTAACGAGCGGCGTAAAACGGTTGAAAACGACAAAGCCCAACTGGCCCAAATAGTGGCCCAAGGCAAAGAAAAAGCCCGCGCCAACGCGGCGGCCACACTGGCTAACGTCAAAAAAGTGATGCGGATTGTAAAATAATATGCTGACTACGGCCCCTACTCCTATTAACGTGCACATCAACGTCTTTGAAGGACCGATGGACCTGTTGTTGCACTTAATTAAAAAAGATAACCTGGATATTTGCGACATTAACATTGCCGAAATTACCAATCAATACCTGGATTATCTAAACGTAATGAAGGAGTTAAATTTGGAAGTAGCCGGCGAGTTTTTGGTCATGGCCAGTACGCTTATGCAAATTAAGGCCAAGACGCTGCTACCCAGCCAGGCTCCTACATCAGAAGACGAAGGCCCCAACCCTATGAAAGAGTTGGTGGCCAAACTGCTGGAATACCAGAAATACAAAGAGGCCAGTAAGTACTTAAACGAAAAGTTGGAAGAACACAAAGACCAATTCTACCGCGCGGCCCCCATTTTTGACAATGGCGACAAAGTGCTTAATTTACAACTGTTTGACTTGTTGGCCGCCGTGAAACGTGCGTTTGAACGTTTGGATGAACGCAAACGTATTGAACTATTAAAAGTAGAAGAGTTTCCTATTGAGTCTAAAATGGAAAAGGTGGTAAACTTATTTAAGGGGCGTGAGTGGGTACTGCTGGATGATATTTTTGTGGGAGAAACCAAAAAGCGCGGCGTAATTACGTGCTTTATGGCAGTGCTGGAACTGATGAAAATTAAAAAGATTATTGCCCGGCAGGATGAACGCGAAGGACACATCCGCATCTATTTGAACCCCGATAATAAAGACAAGGATTTTAAAACCTTAATGCACGGTGAACAAGACTAAGGCAGGAGATATTATGAGCCAAGAACTACACGAACCAACCCAACCCGTTACCCCGGATATGCAAGTACCGGAGAACCCGGCACCGCAAGCACCTGCCACCGCGCCTACGCTACTGCAAAGTGAAGATTTGCAAAAGATTATTGAAACCCTTTTGTTTATTACAGACCGCCCGGTAAAAGTGTCGCGCCTGGTGGATGTGATTGAAAATACGTCCGCCAAAGAAGTGCGCGAGGCCATTACAAAACTACAGGATGAGTACGCAACCCGCGGTAGTGCCGTGCAAATTTTGGAAATTGCCGGCGGGTTTCAAATGTGTACCAAGCCCGAATACGGCCGCTGGGTACGCCGCTTGTATAACGAAAAAATGACCACCCGTCTTTCCAATGCCGCGCTGGAAACGCTGGCTATCATTGCCTATAAACAGCCTCTTACACGCGCCGAAATGGAAGCCATCCGCGGGGTGGATGTGGCGGGCCCCTTGGAAAAATTGTTAGACCGCGGCCTGGTGCGTGTGGT
>JAZUSQ010000012.1:0-74807 GCA_045606825.1 Elusimicrobiaceae bacterium | reverse complement strand
TGACCTCCTTTCTATGTATAATGGATTGCCGGTCATCGCCCGGCAATCCATTATATTATAAGGAGTTTTCTTGCTACTCTGTGCATAGGTATAACCTTCCGAACCCCCAGCCTAGCTGGGGGCTTGCTTTGTTCAGTCAAGCCCGGTAATATAAGGTATAAAAGAACGCCCCCTTTTATAAGAAAGGGGGCGCACATTACAACCGTTAGAAAGTTTATTTCACTTTCGGGGCGGCGGCTAAGATAGCCTTAGAGCAGCCCGCTTCGTATTTTTTGAAGTTTTCAATGAAAGACTTAGCCAAAGACATATATTTTTCCATATAGGCTTTTTTGTCTTTCCAGGTTTTTTGCGGATTTAAAATGTTAGCAGGTACACCCGCGCAAGCCGTTGGGATTTGGAACCCAAACACCGGGTCGGTTACAAATTTGGCCTTCGCCAATTTGCCGTCCAATGCGGCGTTTAACAAAGCGCGCGTATATTTAATGCTAATGCGGCTACCTACGCCATAAGGCCCGCCAATCCAGCCCGTGTTGACGAGCCAGCAGTTTACTTTGTGTTTTTGGATTTTTTTCTTCAAAAGTTCCGCATACACAGACGGGTGGAGAGGCATAAACGGCCCGCCAAAGCAGGTAGAGAACGTGCTGGTCGGCTCTTTGACGCCTTTTTCCGTACCGGCTACTTTGGCCGTATAACCGCTGATGAAGTGGTACAAGGCTTGGTCGGCCGAGAGTTTGGAAATAGGCGGCATCACGCCAAAGGCATCACAGGTTAAAAAGATGATGTTTTTGGGGTGGGTGGCGCGTTTGGATTCTACGGCGTTATCAATAAAGTTGAGCGGATAGCACGCGCGGGTGTTTTCGGTCAAGGTGTCGTCGTCCAAATCCAGTTTACCGGTTTGCGGGTCAAATACTACGTTTTCCAGTACCGTGCCAAAGCGGCGGGTGGTGGAGTAGATTTGCGGTTCGGCTTCTTCGTTTAGGCGAATTACTTTGGCATAGCAACCGCCTTCAAAGTTAAACACGCCGTCATCGTCCCAGCCGTGTTCATCGTCGCCAATTAAACCGCGGGTAATATCAGCAGACAGGGTGGTTTTACCGGTGCCGGAAAGACCAAAGAAAATGGCACTGTCATTTTTCTTGCCCACGTTGGCGGAGCAGTGCATGGTCATAATGCCTTTTTGCGGCAAGAGGAAGTTCATCACCGTAAACAAGGCTTTTTTGTTTTCGCCGCCGTATTCGGTGCCGATGACCAAAATGATTTTTTTCTTGATGTTAATCAAAATGGCGGTTTCAGACACGGTACCGTCGGTTTTGGGGTTTACTTTCATTTTGGGCAGGCAGATTAACGTAAACTGCGGCACAAATTTTTTCAGTTCTTCCTGTTTGGGTTCAATGAACATATTTTTGACAAACATGTTCGTCCAGGCGCATTCGGTAATAGCGCGCACTTTAAGGCGGGAGGCCTCGCTGGAACCCACATACGCATCACGTACAAAGAGGTCTTTGTTGGCTACGTATTTTTGTACTTTGGCAAAAATTTGGTTGAAATATTTTTCTTTAATGCCTTTGTTGCTTTTATTGTAGAACAGTTTTCCGTCAATATCTTTGGTTTCCACAAAGTAGCGGTCATTGGGGCTGCGGCCGGTATGTTTGCCGGTGCTAACGCACAACGGCCCGCCGTAAACGACGTTGGCTTCATTGCGTTTTAAGGCTTCTTGATACAAGGCCGGGGTGGAAAGGTTCCAATAGACGGTCTTGGTGGTTTTAATTCCGGCTTTGTCTAAACCGTAGGTCGGTTTAAAAAAGTCCGGCGTTGCATTCAATGTTTTCATGTATGTTCCCTCTTTACTAATTTTTCCCCTCTAGGGGCAGATTTTTTAGTGCCTGCGCTATGCGCCGCACTCCTTCTATAATGGCGGTTTTATCCGCACAAAAACTAATACGCAAATACCCCTCAGCCCCAAAGGCTTTGCCGGGTACTACGGCCACTAAGGCTTTATCCAGCAAATACGCGGCCAGCGCGTTGGAATCCGCCCCATAATGGCTAAAATCTACAAAACTGTAAAACGTGCCTTGCGGTTTTTCTACGTGAATATGCGGGATGTTGGCCAGTTCGGCCAGGAGTGTGTTGCGGTTTTCCTCCAACACACGGCGCAAATCCGCCACGCAATCCTGCGGGCCGTTTAAAGCGGCCGCCGCGGCACATTCACTTACATCACTATTGCAAGAGGTACTTTGCGCCTGCATTTTGCCCATGGCGGCAATCAATTCTTTGTTTTCACTCACCGCCCACCCAATACGCAGGCCGGTAAGGCCATATAGTTTAGACACGCCGTTGATAAGGACTAAATTTTTAAAATCCTTCGCATACGCGCACGGGTTGGGGGTTTTGGCACCGTCAAACACCAGTTGGTGGTAAATGTCATCCATTACCAAAAAGATCTGTTTTTTTTCGGCAAACTGCACGATTTGTTTGATAAAATCCGCCCCTAAAATATGCCCGGCCGGGTTACACGGGCTGTTAATAATAATGGCTTTGGTACGCGGCGTAATGGCTTTCATTACCTCGCCCGCAGTTACGCGCAGGCCGTGCACCGGCTTTACAATGACCGGTCTTCCCCCCGCCAGTTTGACCATTTCCGGGTAACTGACCCAAAACGGGGCCGGAAATACTACCTCATCCCCCGGTTCTACCGCGGCCAGTAAAAAATTAAATAAGGCTTGCTTGGCCCCGGCCGAAATGAGTACATTATTTGGCGCAAAGGTGCGCCCATAATGCGCTTGTGTATAATTTAAAACGGCCTGTTTTAACACGGGCGTGCCGCAGGACGGTGTATATTTAATGTTGCGGCTTTGGGCTTTTTGAATAATGGCCTCTACGGCGGCTTGTGGGGCCGGGTAGGTCGGTTCGCCCCCGCCCAAATGGATGACGGGTTTACCCGCGGCTTTTAACGCGCGCGCGGTGGCATTGATTGTAAGGGTGGGCGAATCCCCAATTTGTTGCGCCCGGGTACTTAAACAAATCATTCTTTTTATTATTTTATATAATTTCCGCTAAATTTGCACTGTTTTAATGCTGCTTAAACAAAACAATGAAACTCCCCGGGCTAAAGCCCGGGGTATTTCGGCGGATTTAATAAAAAAATGTTCCCCTGGCAAGGGGGAACACACGCTTTCTTCTTACGCTATGTATGTTGATTTACCGCAAACTGATTAGTTGCATTTCCAGGCGGATATTGCCGTCCTGATACACCAAGTCGTGCGGCAGTTGTAGGGTGCCTTCGGCCGTAGCAGGCATATAATCGCCGTACGTTAATTCGGCACTGTTTAACGTAGTAACCGTGCGTGCCGACACAGGATATGTGCCATCCGGTTCATACGTTAAAATGGTTTTGGCACGCGGCCCTTTGTAAAATACGCGGGTCCGCCCTTTTTGGGTACTTACCCCGGCATACATGCCCAAGTGGCCGGCCAACAAATCCAACAGTTGCGTAATGCGCCCGCGCACCCAGGCATTGTCCGCATCCTTAAATAAATAGCGGTACGCCACGCCTTGTGGGCTGACAATAGCATCTAGCACCTTATATAAGCCCCCCACCAACAGTACGACTTGTACATCCGTTTCGCTAATTTTTTTAGCCGTTACCACGCCGTCTGTTTGCAGGCCGTCCATAGTGCCCGTTACTTTAAAAGCCGCCTGCGTATGGCCCGCCGCAAAAAAGTCTACCTGCGCTAATGCGCGCACCTGCGGGGGAATTTGTTTTACCTGTGTGCCGGCACATGCACACAACCATAACGCCATAGAAAATGTTAAAATTTGTTTAAGCATACAATTTCCTTGTGGATATTATAACTTTTATGAAACTCTATGTGCTAACGTTTTTAATTTCCGCCGCGGTTACTGCGCTGAGTGTACCGTTATTTAGCCGTACCCTGGGCCCGGCACTTACAGACCGCCCCGGCGGACTCAAAAAACATACCCGTGCCGTACCTATGGTGGGCGGATGTGCTATTTTTGCGGGCATCCTGTGCAGTTTGGTTTGGGTACGGCTGATAACTAATTTTCCTTCCGGCACGTTACATTATTTACGCGGCGTATTAAGTGCGGGGGCCCTTATCTTTTTGTTGGGGTTATGGGATGATTTACGCAAACCCAAGGGGTTGCCCGTTTCCCTGCGCCTGTGTGTACAGGCCGCGGCGGCCGGCCTACTGATGTATTATGGCGTGTCTGTGCAAATTTTTACACACCCGTGGCTAAATTACACCTGGACATTTATATGGCTGGTAGGCCTTACCAACGCATTTAACCTCTTGGATATTGCCGACGGCCTTTGCGTAAGCCAAGCCGTGGTGTGTGCAGGCGGGTTATTTTGGCTGGCTTTGCCCGGGGAACTGCCTTACGTCAATTTGGCCGCCATGGCTCTGTTGGGGGCGTGTATAGCCTTTTGGCCGCACAATCACCGCACACAACGTATTTTTCTGGGCGATAGCGGTTCCACTTTTTTGGGCTTTTTGATTGCTGCTATTTCTATGGGGGCGCAGTACTCACACACCAACCCATACGGCTATGCGGCCCCTTTGTTTGTGTGTGCCGTACCACTGTTGGATACGGCTTATGTAAGCCTGGCACGTGTGTTACAAGGCAAAAATCCACTAAAAGGCAGTGATGACCACCTGGCCTTGCAACTCAAAAACAAGCGGCATTTTACAAACCGCAGTATAATTTGCCTTTTTATGCTGGCGGCGGTTGGGTGCAATTTATTGGCATACCTCATTACCCAGGCCAGCCCCGCGCACACCCAAGCCCTGTGCGTTTTGGCTTTCTTAATTGCCGGGATGTGTATATTATGGATACTACAAAAACTCAGCACGTTAAAACGTTAATTTTAGGCGGCGGAATTACCGGTTTGGCTACGGGGTACGCGTTGCAAGAACAGGATTCTGATAACTTCCTGATTTTAGAGGCCAACTCCGTGCCCGGCGGTTTGTGCGCTACTACGTGCCAAAACGGATACCAATTTGACTATAGCGGCCACTTTTTACATCTACATACGGCAGCCGGCAACGCACTTGTAAAAAAATTATTGGGCACCAACCTGCAAACACATACCCGCCACGCGTTTGTATATACCAATGGCATGCAGGTGCCGGTACCGTTTCAACATAATGTATGGGCCTTATCCCCGGCCTTACGCCAAGTAGTAGTGGCAGAATTATCCCGCCCGCATGATTTTTCCCAGCCCCAGCATTTTGAGGATTGGTGCATACAAGCCTTTGGCCGCACGTTGTACGAGGCTTTCTTCCGCCCTTATAACGAAAAACTATGGGGCCGGAAACTGACCGAATTGACCCCTCACTGGGGCGGGCCGTTTATTGCGGCCCCCAGCCGCCAAGAAATACTACAAAGTGCTACCCAACAACCCGCCCACCCGCAGGGCTATAACGCCACTTTTTTATATCCTAAAACCGGGGGATGCGGGGCTTTAGTAACGGCATTAGCCACCCGCCTACCCAACAAAGTATTGTTAAATACCCCTGTTACCCGTGTGGATTTATCCGCCAAAACGGCGTGGTCTAACCGCCGGAAGTTTACATTTGACCAAGTAGTTAATACTCTGCCCTTGCCATTATTTATCAACCTATTAGTAGGGCAAGATGCGCTCAAAAGGAAAGCCGCCCTCCTGCAAGTCCAACCCGTTACCATCTATCACCTGGCTATTGCACGGCGCGTCAACAAATTTAGTTGGATTTACTTCCCGGACGAAGCCCAACCGTTCTACCGCATCGGGTTAGAAAGTGCCTTTAACCCGGGCAGTGTACCGGACACAAACCAATCCCTTTTTTATATAGAATTGCCGGGTTTACCTACTACTACCCGCTTTTTGGAATCCCATATTTGGGAGGGCATGTACCAAAAAGGCTTATTGCGAGCCGATGATGTTAAATTATTTTCCGCCTGGCAAACCATTCCATGCGCGTATGTTATTTTTGATAAACACCATGCCCACACAGTCCCCACGCTACTGGGTGCTTTGGAAAAGGAAAATTGTTTTTGTGCCGGCCGTTACGGGCGGTGGGAATACAGTTTTATGGAAAGTTCCCTCTTACAAGCGGTGCAACTGGCCCGTAAACTTGCATAAACTGCTATAATAGAGGTATGAAAGTACTCGTTTTTGGGGGCAGTTTTGACCCCGTCCATAAAGGCCACGTGGCCCTGTTTAAAAGTGCGCTAAAAGTAGTAGCACCCGACGTGGCACACATTGTTCCGGCCTATCACTCCCCTTTTAAAGCCAAATCCCCCACTCCCTTCCGCTTGCGTATGGCTATGCTCAAGCAAGCCTTCAAAGGGGCCGGCAAAAACATTGTATTTGACGATTACGAACTCAAACAAGGGGGCAAAACCTACACCTACCAACTGGTACAGTACTTACAAAAACGCTACAAAAACCCGGAAATTTTCCTCTTAGTAGGTACAGATTGTCTCAACGATTTACATAACTGGAAAAATCCTTCTTATATTTTTGAAAATGCGGTAGTGGTGGCAGGCAAACGCAAAGGATATGACGAAAACCCGGCTACCTTCCCGCACATTTTCCTGCCGGGGTTCTTTCCCAAATTATCGTCCAGCCGCGTGCGCGCCCATATTTTAGCCTGCGGTGATATTCCCGATACCGTCCCCCCTTCCATTGCGCCTACTATCCGCAAAAATAAACTCTACGGCCTGGACGTGCACGACTGGCTAAAAAGCCACCTCAAGCCCAAACGGTATCTGCATTCCAAAAATGTGGCTGAAATGGCCGCCGCGTTTAGCGATATTTACGGCATTAACGTAGAATCTGCCGTAAAGGCTGGTATCTTGCATGATGCCGCCAAGGGTATGGAAGCCCAGACACTCATTTCTTTTTGCCAGGAACATAAAATCAAAGTGCCGTTTTTTGACGACATTTGCCGCATGGAGCCGCAGTTATTGCACAGTTATGCCTCGCGCTGGCTGGCCAAAAACCAGTTTGGTATCCACGATAAAGACATTTTAGATGCCATTGCCGAACACACCTTGGGCAGTTTGCATATGAGTACCCTTTCTAAAATGTTATTTGTAGCTGATATTTCCTCTAAAGACCGTAAATATAAGGATGCATTTGTCATCCGCACCTTGGCCTTGCAAGACCTGGACAAAGCCCTGCGCTATGCGGCTAACCGCAAGTTACTTTTTACGATAGATTCCCAAAAATGGCTCTGCCCGTTAGGCATTGACTTATGGAACCATCTTATCAAGCAAGAAAAATAATCGGCCGTGTACTGGCCATACTGTGTCTGCTAGCCCTGGCAGGGGCTTTTTGGGTGCACTTATCTTCCCCGGTGTTGCAGCGGTTGGCCTTGCAGACACAAGACCCTGTTGCGTTGGCTATCTTTACCCGACCGCCCATGCGTGTAGTGTATAACCCGGCTGAAAAAAAAGCCCATATTACCGTGGGAGTTGGTACGTGTGACCCGGCTAAACCGGATGCCTGTTTCAACGGCGATTTTGATTTTTTTTATGTACCTGTGCAAACGGCCCAACCCGCCTATTGGACCCAAATTAAAGAAGGGCTGGCTACCTGGCGTTATCAACCACTGCCGCTATTTCACTATGTGCACGCCTACGTCAATGCGTGGGTACAAAAACGCACCAATTTGCCCCCCGGTGTATTTATCCTGCTTAGCCAAGAATTGGCCGGGCTTACCGCAACCGATTTTGCCATAACCCATCTAAAACCTGCCCCTAAAAAGAAAAACAAAAAAGCGGCGGCAGATGAACTGATTGCCCCTTTAGAAAAACCCACCGTATCGTTACCGGCCGGCAGCGCGGCCCAGCCCCCCTTAGTGCTGGAGGTGTTAAATGCCTCGGGCAAGAAAGGCCTGGCATTAGCCCTTACACAATACCTGCGTGAGCAAAATGCCAAAGGGTTGCTACGGGTGGATGTCATTCAATATGACAATTACCCCACCCAAGAAGAAACCTCTTTTATTGTGGACTATAGCGGCAAACTGGTTCAGGTAACCCAAGTCAGCCACGCCATTGGCATACGGGAGGAAATCCGTTCTGAAAAATCCACCACCGCCATATGCGACAGCCGCATTGTACTGGGGAAAGATTTCCAAATGCCCCTTTGAGTTTGCCCTTAAAAATGCTAGACTAACTAATAAGAGGATGTTATGAATACAAAAGAATTAGTGTGCTGGGCCGCACGCCTGGCCGATGAAAAAAAAGCCGAAAACATTGCGTTGTTAGATTTGAACGGTCTGTCTTCCTTGTGCGATTATGTACTGATTATGACCGCCACCTCCAAACCGCATCTGGAAGCCATAGAAGAAGAAATCAGCAAAAAATTAAAAGAAGTAGGTGTCTATAAAACCAACCGCGACGGTGCCGACAGCCTGCAATGGCGCGTGAGTGATTATGGTGCTTTTTTGGTACATATTATGACGCAGGAAGCGCGCGATTTTTACGCCCTGGACAAAATTTTTAGTTTTGGCCATCCGGTGGATTTCACCAAACCCGTCAAAAAAGCAAGTCCGAAAAAGGCAACTAAAAAAACGCCTGCCAAACCTGCCAAAAAAACGGCCACCAAAAAGGCTACCGTAAAAAAAGCCTCTACTACAAAAACCACGGCCAAAAAAGCAATCAAAAAGACTGCCAAAAAAATTACTACCTCCAAGAAGAAATAACCATGCTAGAAAAATTAAAACACGATATTACCCTTAAATTAAACAATGCCGAAGCCTTTAGAGGCCAGCAGTTACCCGCCGTAGAATTTGCCCCCGCCCCGGCACACACCGGTGCGGACATTTCCCTAGTGTGGGCAATGGCCGCCGCAAAGCAACTGCATAAAAACCCGTTGGAAATTGCACAAACGGCCTGCCAAATTATCAGCGAAGTTACAGGAATTTGTGCCGCCCAGGCTTTAAAACCCGGTTTCATCAATTTAACACTGGATGATAAATTTATCGTTCAAATCGCAGCAGACCGCCGTATCAAAGAGCGCGCGAACGAACAAAACAACCGCCGCATTTTAATTGAATTTGTATCCGCCAACCCCACAGGTCCCTTACACGTGGCCAGCGGGCGCGGGGCCAGTTTGGGCGACAGTCTTGTCAAAATCCACCGGGCCTTGGGGTACCAGTGCGATAGCGAATACTACGTCAATGACGCGGGCAACCAAGCCGAACTGTTGGCCGTCAGTTTAAAAGCCCGCAAAGAAGGCAAAGAACCGCCGGAAAACGGGTATCACGGGTCCTACCTAATAGATTTAGCCAAACGCATCCCGGCGGACTTGCCCGAAGAAAATTACGGCCGCTGGGCCATGGAAGAACTGCTAAAAACCCAGCAGCAGGACATGAAAGATTTCCATGTGGATTTTACGCGCTGGTTCCGCGAATCGGACCTGCACAAAGAAAAGGCCCCCCAAAAAGCCGTTGCTTTCTTAACTGAAAAAGGTTACACGTACGAAAAAGAAGGGGCCGTTTGGTTTGGTTCCACCCAAGACCAAGAAGCCCAAGATGACAAAGACCGCGTGCTGGTACGCAAAGACGGCCGACCTACGTATTTTATGGCCGATATTGCCTACCACAAAAGCAAATATGACCGCGGATACACTACCCTTATTGACATTTTAGGGGCCGATCACCATGGCTACGTACCGCGCATGAAGGCCGCCGTGCATGCCCTGGGGCACGAAGAAAACACCTTTGTACCCATTATCCACCAACTGGTCCACCTGACAGAACACGGCGAGCAGGTAAAAATGTCCAAACGGGCCGGGCACTTTATTACCCTGCGCGAACTGATGAACGACGTAGGCACGGACGTATGCCGCTTCTTCTTTGCCAGCCGCACGCCCAACGCGCACATGCTTTTTGATATGGATTTAGCCAAAAAGAAAACCAATGAAAACCCGGTTTTCTATGTGCAATATGTGCACGCACGCATTTGCTCTATCTTTGAGGCCGCCAAACAAAAAGGGCTTGTGGAAGCGCAAACAGCCCAATTTCCGCTTACCCCGCAGGAACGTGCGCTTTTGTTAAAACTGGTATGGTTTAAACCGGTACTTAATAACTGCGTGGCCGACTTGAGCCCCCACCACCTAACCACGTATTTGGTAGAACTGGCGGGCTTATTCCACGCGTTTTATGACAACTGCCGCGTGATTGACGAACAAAACCCCGAACTGACCGCCAGCCGCCTGTTTATCTGCCAACGGGTAGCCGAACGGATTAAGAAGGGGTTGGAGTTTATTGGCGTATCAGCCCCGGAAAAAATGTAACAGCGGACGCGAAGTTTCATTTTACGCACACAACCTAAAACAAAATGTTTTAGGCTGTACTTTTACTAGCAGGACAATTTCTATATACCCAGTATCTAGGGAAATTCGGTCCTTTTGGGCCCCTGACTTATCCCCTATCAGTAATAATAATAGAACATCCCGCCTCTTTCTTGATCTGGACTTTGTTTTCCGGTTTCAAGTTGACATATTTTTGCTGCCACAGAAGATGTTTTGTAGACGGAACAAAAACGAGTTCCAGCCGGATAGTTATCTCCTTCATAATGTTTTGTCGTAACACTGTATGTAACGTCTTCATCGGATTTCTCATCACCACCGAGGTAGACTCGGCACAAAGCTCGCCCAACACTAAGGTTACAAAACATATCTTCATAGTTAACTCTACTGTCGTTTGGTCTTTCTCCTTCCGGGAAACTGATATCTAATTCGTCTAGATTAGTAGGATATTCCCCATTGGCTAAATAATATACTTCTTGGGCTTGTGCAATGCTTGCTACCAAAGGTTTTACCTTGGCATATTTACTTTTAGCCACGGCCAACCTATATTGCGGCAATGCTACCGCCGCTAATATGCCAATAATCAGCACAACAACTAACAACTCAATGAGGGTAAAACCTCGCTTACAACACGTTTTCACTGCCTTATTTTTCATTTTAATATCTCCTTGTACATATATAATTTGAAGATATCAAAAAAAAAAAACGTGTCAAGGCTTTTTGGGGGGCACTTTTCCCAGACTAAGTTCCACAAAAGTTCCCAACTCTGCCGGGCACCTTCCGCTTTAATTTGCTACAATAAACTATCTTAATCAAGGAGTTATTCATGGACATTAGTTACTTGCTATTCTTGCAAAATTTCCGCAACAGTATTCACGATGCGTGGACCCCGTTTATGGAAGCCATGTCGTTATTTTCCATTACGTATTTGTTATTTATCCCGGTATTTATTTACTGGTGTGTCAGTAAGCGCAAAGGGCTTTATACCTTAGTATCGTTTTTCCTGTGTGTGGCCGTGAACTCTGTACTCAAACTAACCGTATGTGCCTACCGCCCTTGGATACGCGACCCGCGCATTATCCCGGCCGGAGATGCCATTGCCACAGCAGGGGGATATTCCTTCCCCAGTGGGCATACCACCTCCGCCACCCCGCTATACGGCGGTTTAGCCGTTGGGTTTTGGGATAAAAAATCCACCAAGTGGCTTAGTGTGTTGTGTGTGGTGGCCCTGCTCATTACCGGGTTTTCCCGCAACTATTTAGGCGTACACACCCCGCAAGATGTAATTGTAGGGCTTGGTTTGGGTGTGCTTACCTTGTGGGCCGTAGCCCGTGCGTTTACCTATTTACAGGCCCACCCGGAAAAAGAAAACAAATTTCTGCTTATCGGGTTTGTGGCAGGGGTACTGGCCTTTATTTATATTCATATCAAACCCTATCCGCTGGATTATGTAGATGGCAAACTGCTGGTAGACCCGCACTACATGATGAAAGATGCCTACCAAGATATTGGCTTATGGCTCGCATTTTGCGCCGCACGCTATGTAGAAAAACGCTGGATTGGATTTACCGAATTAGGTTTTAACTTAAAAGGAATTTGCTGGAGTATTATAGGGCTTATTCCGATATACCTATTTATGAACTACCTGCGCCACCCCTTGCTTGACACGTTTGGTTCGCACTGGGGCCGTATGGTATATGCCGTAATACTGGGGTTTTATATCATAGCCCTCTACCCGGCTGTTATCAAATGGGTGGTTAAACCCCAAAAATCGTAACGGCCCGGCGTGTTCCCGCACGCCTTAAGCACATTCACCAAGACAACATTGCCCCCTATTTTTTATAATACACATATAGGGGGTTTTGATATGAAAAAATTACTCATCAGTTTGGTGTTGTGTTGTATTACATGGGCCGCACAAGCCCAAGGGCTTACCCAAGCCGAGAAACTTTACCAAGAGGCAGACTTTGCCTCTGCCCTGCCCCAATACCAGGCCATACTGCAAACCGCCACGGGCAACACACTTTACCAAGCCCAACTACGCGTGGCCGCTTGCCAATATGGCCTGAGCGAATACCTAACAGCGGCCCAAACCATGTTCAACTACCCCCTGCCGCAAGACCCCGTTTGGAAGGCCCGCTTTTTACTCTACCGCATTTACCTGGCCCAACAGACTGCCAACCAATACCACCGTATTTTGCAACCCCGTGCCATAGAAGAAAATGCGGATATGGCCCAATGGACCCGCCAAGAGTGGCACGCCCACATAGAACAGGATTTTGAACAATTATGGGCCTTACGTGCCAACCTAATAAACGCTCCCATGGAAAAGGAAACCTTGCTTTTTAACGTAAAAGATACCGACATGCAACGCATCCCCACCCTGTTTGATTTTGTAGTACAACAATGGAGTGATTTCTTAACAGAAACGGTTATGCCCCTCACGGCCCGCTCCTACACGTATTTGGACGGAACCGTTACCCCTTTTGCGGCTCAGGCACACCGCGCCAACAAACTGGCGGACGTGTTACAAACGGCTTATTTATTAGAGGGAAACGGCCGCCAAAACGCACGCCTGTTTTGGAAGACAGATTACCTGTTACTGCCCTTCCAGCAGCCACAACTCTTTGAAATCAAACAGCCCGAGCGCGCCCGCCAAAAGGCCCTTACCCAACTCAATCAGGTAAGCGGCTATGGGCAAGGCACCCGCTGGTGGAAAAAAATTAAACAGGTTTTTTCTCCCTCGGCCACCTTATATGGCCGCAGTTACGCGGCCTATCAAACGGCCCAGTGGCTCTACGGGCAAGACAAGCGCGCAGACGCCTTGGCCGTTTGCCGTTTTGCCGCAAAAGAATTAGGCACTTCTTATTACACCAACCAGTGTGCAGATTTGGCCGAGCAAATTACCCGGGCAGAACTTTCTTGGGGGCCCTTGCCGCAAGCCGTACACCCGCAACACCCCACCCTTTCATTTTCCACCCGCAATATTACCCAACTTTATGCGCGCGTTTACCCGCTTACCCGGTCCCAATTAGAGCAGTTTTACCAAACCAATTACTCCCGCACACTTAACAACTGGAGCGACTTAACCAACCTGTCCTCCCAAGCCTTACAAACTATTTTGTCTTCACACACAACCTACCAAACGGCCCGGTTGGATATTACCCCGAAGAATCCCTATTTTGAGCAAGAAGATACCCTTACGCTACCGGCCCTTCCGCCCGGGTTTTATGCCGTATTAGCCACGTATGACCCCTCTTTTGACCCGGCCAAAGCCCCCATTACAGGGCGCATTGTAAACAGTACGGATTTGGCCCTTTTTGTAACCGCCGCCATAGAAGACAACCCAGACCTTTATGTATGGACACTCTCCTCCCGTCCGCATACGCGTTCCCCCCAGGTGTTTCACTTGTACACCGTCAATCTAAAAACCGGGCAACCACAGCCCAATACCCGCCTGGATTTAATTACTGCATGGAAAGGCTCACGCCAAACGGCCCACACCAATGCCCAGGGGGTCTTGCACTTGCCGCGTACAATAACCTTGGACGGACATACCAACAATTCGTATTTTATCAATGCCTGGGCCCAGCAAGGTAGCAGTGCGGCATTTTCTGCTCATCCTTATTATTTCCACTATTATCCTGCGCGTCCGGTCCGCTTGTTTGCCCAAACCGACCGCGCCGTTTACCGCCCCGGCCAAAAAGTACATCTGAGCGTGCAAGCGTTTGAAAATACCCCCCGCGGATTTACCGTACTGCCCGGCAAAACGGCCACTATCCGCGTGCGCGGGGCAAACGGCAAACAAATTTTTGAATCTGCCGTAACCCTAAACGAATTTGGCACTGCCCAAACCCAATTTACCTTGCCGGAAAAAGACACTCTACTGGGCAATTATTCGCTGGATATTTCCTGTAAAGCAGGCAAAGACACATATCACGTATATCACTCGTTTGAGGTAGAAGAATACAAACGGCCCGAATATGAAATTTCCTTCGATGAACCTAAAACCCCGCTAGCCTACCATGTTCCCGCCACGCTTAGCGGTAAAGCCGCCTATTATGTTGGCACGCCCTTGCAACAAGCCACCGTACATTATACCGTTACTCGCCGGGAATACATTCCTCCTTTTTACTGGTGGCGTACCCCCGGTAACCTGATGCCCGAACAAGTAGCCCAAGGCACTACCCACACGGATGACCAAGGCCGCTTTGAACTGACCTGGACCCCTACCCCCGCCACCCCCCAGGAAACAGCCACCCAATACGAAGTATATGCGGAGGTATTTGATGCCACGGGCCGCCCCATTAAAACCACCCGCACCTACCGTGTGAGTCAGTATCCGCGTTTGTTTAAATTGGAATTTACACAAGGGTTTTATGATGCCCAAACGCCTGCCCCCTTAGCCAAGTTAACCTTAACCGACACAGACGGACACCCCATTACCGGGGCCGTAACCGTGCGCTTATCGCTCTTGCAAGATACACCGTCTGTCAAAGGACACACGTTAGACGAATGGTACCAAGAAGCCCCGGTAGCCAAAACCATTTCCAGCCGCGTGCTTACCTTTCATACGCCGGCCCCGCAAACGCTACAACTACCTGCCCTGCCACAAGGTATTTACCGGCTAACCTTGCGGGCCGAACAGGCACAAGAGCAAGCGGTTGTATTTGTGGTGGCCGGGCCGCAAGCGCAACTCAATCTACCTGCTATCGCCTTACCCCAACACAATACCTATTATCCGGGGCAGACAGCCCGCATTTTACTGGGGGCTGGTGCCTTAACCGGAACCAAGCAGGTAGAAACTACCTACAAGCGTGAGTTTTTACAATCCAGTGAACAGTTACCCGGTGGCCTAAGCATTTACGAATATCCTATTACGGATGCCCACCGCGGCGGGCTGGCATTTACCTGGTTTGGAGCCAGCAATTATACCTTTTACCAAGCCGCCACCACGCTAAACATTCCCTTTGATAACCAAGCCCTTACCGTTACAACGGATGTGCCGCAACTTATCAAACCCGGGCAAAATGTACGCTGGACACTGCACGCCCGCAATGCCCAAAATGCACCCGTAACCGGGCAAGCCAGCATCACGGTATATGACAAATCGTTAGATTATTATGCCCAAAAAGAAAATCCGTTTACCTTAAACACTCTCTTTGCCCAAACGGCCGCCCCTACAGACGTAGCGTTTAGCCGCTTAACAGGGCACACGGCTACGTTATGGCATACCCCACACGCTGCTACGTGGCAACCGGCCCCTACGTTGCCTTCTTTAACATTACACATGACGCCCCGGTTTTATACCAAGGCAACATATGGGGCCAATGCTATGCTGATGCATAAATCAGCCCCCTTGGCATTTGCGCGCGGTGCCAACCTGGATGATGCAAAAGCCGCTTTCTCCGCCGATACGATATCCCCCCAAGCGGCCTTGGAATCGGCCGCAGTATCTTCGCCCGAAGAACCTGCCGATTCCTTACGTACTGACTTTGCCGAAACCGCCTATTTTAACACATTATTGCCCGTTACCAACGGCAAAGCCACCCTGTCATTTCAAATGCCGCAGGCCCTTACTACCTGGAATGTATTAGGATATGTACTTACCAAAAACGCCCAATTAGGCTCTTTCACGGCAAACACCATTACCCGCAAAGATTTTATGGTGCGCTTGCACTTGCCCCGCTTCTACCGTGAAGGCGATAAAGGCCAACTTCAAGTATCTGTAATGAACCTGACAAACCGCAAACTAACAGTGCCGGTTACGTTATCTGTAACGCAAGAAGGCCGCAACCAAGCCCAGGCATTTGGCCTTGCCCAACTAACCAAAACCGTTACCGTTGCCGCCAACGCCACCGCCTTTGCCCGGTGGGATGTAACTGCCCCCGCCGCACCCGGCTTATACCAACTGACCGCCGTAGCACGCAACGGCTCCGAAAGCGACGGGGAACAACAATCCCTGCCCGTGTTGCCGGCCCGTTCCCGTTTATTGGCCGCTACACACGCCGCCCTGCGTAACGGGACCAATACATTACGCCTAAAAGAACTGGAAGAAGTACCGGATGCCAAAGCAGAACTGGCCACCCTCACCCTAACCCCCAGTTTGGCCCTGGCTGTCATCAACAAAATGCCTCATTTATTGGAGAGCCCCTATCATGATTTAATTTCCACCCTCAACCGCTATGTACCGCTGGCAGTGGTAAACCGTTTCTATACCACTTACCCGGCCTTAGCACAAGCCGTTAAAAAATTACCGGGCCGCACCGGCTTGACGGCCCCTTGGAACGAAACCGACCCCCTGCGCTTAACCTTGCTGGAACAAACCCCCTGGCTCCGGGCCGCCCAAGGCAACCCGGTCTCTAAGGCTGCTATCATCAACCTATTTGATGAAAAAGTAGTTTCGGCCAAATTGGAACAAGAACGTGCGCGCGTTCAACAATTCCAGCAAGCCGACGGATCATTTAGTTGGTTCCCCGGTGGCCCCGGCGACACCTACTTAACCTTGCGCGTGCTGGAGGCGTATGGGCAAGCCCTTCGTTTTGGGGTGGATATTGCACAAGACAGTACCGAGCGCGCCCTTGCCTATATTGTACCTGCCATTGAACAAAAGTTAAAGCAAGATAAATCAGGCTCGGCCTCTAATGTGGCCTTCGCTTTATACGCCGCTTATACGCTATCGGCATTTCCGGCTAACTGGGGTAGTGTATCGGCCGCCCGGCCCTACATCCAAAAATGGGTAGATTATGCAGACACACAATCTAAATTTATGACCCCCTTAGGGCAAATTTATGCCGCTGCGGTTTACCACCGCTTGTCAGATGACCTAAAAGCCAACCGCTACTTAGACGTGGTATTGGCACGCCTTAAATACAATGACCTAACCGGTGCTTATTTTGCCCCGGAGGCCCAAAGTTGGGTATGGTACCAGGATACCCTTACCACCCAAACAGCCACGCTAAAAACTTTACTGGAAATACGCCCCCAGTCCGATAAAATAGACCCGTTATTGCAATGGTTATTGTTTAACAAACAAGTTACCGGGTGGGACGACCCGGCGGCAACGGCCCAGGCCGTGTTTGTTCTACTGGACGTAATGCAACAAAAGGGGGCTTTGTCTGCTCCGGCCACCTATCACATCCAGTGGGCAGATACGCAAGACAAACGTACTTTTGAACCGTTTGATTGGACGGCCCCGTTACAGTGGGTAAAACAACCCCCGCAACTGTCTAACGCAGTTGATACCGCCACCATTACCAAACAAAGTAAAATGACGGACTTTGCATCCTTAAACGTCATTTATACCACCACACAGGCCAAGGCTTCTGCCAAGGGCGTATTAAACGTTACACGTGAATACTTTGTGCGGACTATGCAAGACGGTACCCCCCATCTGCGCCCGGTCAAAAATATGGAAGAAATCCACGTGGCTGATGAAATAGAAGTGCAACTGACACTCAATACCCAGAGTGCTTTTGACTATGTGTTACTTACAGACCCCAAACCGGCCGGTTTTGAAAGCGCGGACATTTCCAGTGCGTGGACCTGGAACCCGATCTCCATGTACCGTGAAGTGCGCGATGCAGATACCAATTTCTTCATCCAGCACCTTCCTGCCGGTACCGTGCGTGTCAGTTATGTGTTACGCCCCACCGTGCCGGGGCAATTTCACGCTAAGCCCGCGCAGGTGCAAAGCCTGTATGCACCGCAATTTGGGGCACATGCTGCGGCAGAAAAATTACAGGTAGCCAACTAGCCGGACAATCACTCCTCCCGTCTAACCTGCGGGAGGATTTTTCTTTTCCGTGAAAAGAAAAATATACTATAATACAACTATGACCCGTTTGCTTACCGTCTTAGCCCCTCTTAGCGGGGCAATTATCCCGCTAAGCCAAATACCCGATGCGGTATTTAGCCAACGCATACTGGGCGACGGGCTAGCCCTTGACCCGGCTGAGGATGTATTATACGCCCCGTTTGATGCAATCATCACTAACTTAAATAAAAATTTACATGCCCTGGTCATAGCCCATAAAGGAGCCGAACTGCTACTGCATGTAGGGCTGGACAGTGCCGCGTTAAAAGGAGCCGGATTTACCGCCCTTGTACAGCAAGGGGACCGGGTAAAAGCCGGGCAACCGTTGTTACGTTTTGACAGAACTCTTTTAGCAAAACGCCTTAGTTGTGCATGGGTTGTATGCATTGTTACTTCCCCCCGCACCGCCCGGATTCATCCCGTTTCCCAGGATACTACCCAGAAAGGACAACCGCTTTTTACCTTAGAACTGGCCGAAAATTTGTCCTGCGCGCAAACCGGCACACACCCCACCTTGCAGTCGGCCCCCATTACCCTATTAAATAAACACGGCTTGCACGCACGCCCGGCCGGGCAACTGGCTAAACTGGCAGCCACCTATCCGTACAATATCTATATTTGCAAAGGCTCCCGGCGGGCCAACGCCAAAAGCATTACGGCCATCATGGGGTTGGCATTGGCACAGGCAGACCAAGTTACCCTGCTGGTAGAAGGCCCGTTGGAACAAGCCCAAGCCTTCCTTACCCTGTTAGAAACCGAATTTGCCAAAGGTTTTGGAGAATAACTATGCGCTTAGTGGTAACCAATAAAAGTGTCGGTTTGTGGGCGGCCTCATACATAAAAGGAACCCTCCAACAATTTGCCCCTACCCCGCAAAAACCATTTGTATTGGGTTTGCCCACGGGCAGTACGGTACTGGATATGTACGCGTTGTTGCGTGCGTTTGTGCAGGAACGGGTAATCAGTTTTCAATCCGTACTTACGTTTAATATGGATGAATATGTGGGCCTGCCGCAAGATCATCCGCAGAGTTACCACCGTTATATGCACCGCAACTTATTTGATGCCGTCAACATGCCGGCGCAACATATTTTTATACCGGACGGGCAATCTGCCGATTTGGCAGCCGCCTGTACCCGCTACGAGCAAGCCATTGCCCGCGCGGGCGGGATGGATTTACTGGTGGGTGGCATTGGCCGCAACGGCCATATTGCTTTTAATGAACCGGGTACACCCTTTAATTCCCGCACCCATGTGGTACAACTTACGCCCAGCACGCGCGAGGCTAACGCCCGTTTCTTCCATAATGATATTTCCCGTGTACCCACCCGGGCCATTACCATGGGAATTGGCACCATTTTAGATGCGCGCGAATTATTATTTATTGCCTGCGGGGTACAAAAAGCGGCGGCACTTTCCCACCTGGTAACCCAAGTACCTACCCTGGACTGGCCGCTTACCGCCCTTACCTTGCATCCCCGGGCTACATTGCTAACAGATTTAGATGCCTGCCTGCTTTTGTCTGACACGTTAAAAACCCGGCTGGACCAGGCCCGGGAACAAGACCCGCACGCCGACCAATGGATACTCAATCTGGAGGAGGCCGCATGAGGGTAGGTCCCGTCAATGTGGTAACTGCCACACAAATCCATTCCAATGTGTTCTTAGAAATTATCCCGGGTGCTCCGGCGCGCATTTCTCCGGCTACTAACCCGTCCGCTTCCCCTCTTTCGTGGGCGGTACCGGCATTTATAGATTTACACATACATGGCATGGGAGGCGTCGGCCCGGAACAACACACACCCGCCGCGTTGTTACAACTCTCCACCGTCTTGGCACGGCAGGGGGTAGCGGCTTTTTGCCCTACTTTATATTGTGCACGCCCCGCGGACATGACCCGGCAGTTGCGCGCGTTGGTGCCTGCGTTGGGGCAAGAAACGGGGGCCCGCATCTTGGGCTTTCATTTGGAAGGGCCTTTTATTTCCCCTCTCAAACCCGGTGTCATGAAACCGCAGGATATTGCTCCGGCTCAATTAGATGATTTGAAACGGATTTATGAAGCGGCCCAGGGGCATATCTCGGTAATAACTTTGGCACCGGAAATACCCCATATCCGCCCTATAATAGAGTTTTGTTTAAAACAACACATTCTGGTGCAGGCAGGGCATACCAACGCCACGTACGAAGAAATGCAACGCGCTTTTGACTGGGGCATACACCGTGTAACCCACTTGGGCAATGCCATGAGCGGCTTGCATCACCGCGCCCCCGGGGCGTTAGGTTTTGCGCTACTTAACCCAAAAGTGAGCGTAGAAGTAATTGCTGATGGGCACCATATTCACCCGGCCCTGCTTAGCGGACTTAAACACATCAAACCCATTTCCCATATTACTGCCGTAACAGATGCTTTGTTGCCCACCCAACAGCCGGTAGGGCCGTTTTTGGCAAATGGCCAAGAAGTACGCCTGCAAGAAGGCGTATGGCAACGCACAAGCGACGGTACAATAGCAGGCTCTGCCTTGACGATGGCGGGTGCCTTTGCCCAGTTGGTACAAGCCGGATACACCCTACCGCAAACCGTCAGTTGCACCAGCCAAAACGCGGCACGGCTCTGTTTGCCGGCCGGTCCAGCCCCACAACTACCGGCAGATTGGGTTATTTTATCGCCCGATTTTAGGGTTCAACAAACCATCTTGCGTGGCCGTCCGATTGCATAAAAACCGCCCCGAAGGGCGGTTTTCAAAACTGTGTGGCTTATTTCACGGCTAATACATAATATTTTTCGTTATCTTTAGTAGTACGTTCTATAAATTGATATTCAGAAGCGGCGGTTACAACCCCCCGTTTAATGGTTATATTCCCCAACTTAAGCGAATCCCTAACGTACAAATTTGACGTAAGTTTCACATTCTCGCCAGCTAATGTTAATTTTTGAACTGTTCCTTTGGTTGAATCATTGGAAATAGTGGCAATGTAAGAATCCGCCCCTACAGTTGCTTCTCCGCCATATATATCCAAACTAGGAACCAACGTAGGCACAGTATCATTCATCGTCCAGGTGCTTACCGGGCTATCACTTTGGCCTTGTATCAGTACTCGTGATGCCTTCAATGTACCGTTACACTCATTGCCTGTCGCTCCGGGGCACGTAGGATCATCCCCTGTTTCGGATGAAACGAAATAATTTGCCGGTTTAATGAACGTAATTTCATGTTTGTTACACGCCGACGCATTACCCTCACACGTTTTTTCATCCTGAATCGTTACAGTCCCCGTATCTTTTGACTTAAACACCAAGGCGGCCCCGTTCGGCACATTTAAACCACCCTTTAACGTAGCACCTTGCGTAATTTTTAAATGGGTATATGCCCCCATACGCGACGGGTTATATGAAATAGCAGAAACCGTCTCATTATACGCGCCTGCCGGTAATGCCAACCACAATAAAACCCCACACATCATATAACGCATAAAAACTCCTTGCGTACCCGGTACGCTACAAACCTATAATATGATTTTATAGAAAAAAGGGCAAAAAAACAAGGCTTATTTGCTCTTTAATTTGGCACACAACTCAGCCAAACCAGAGGAAATGTCTTCCTGTTGAACAATCACGTTTTCCGGCACGGACAAACGCACCGGGGCAAAATTCCATATTGCTTTAATTCCGGCGGCAAGCAGTGTATCTGTTATGCCCTGCGCCGGGGCAGCCGGTACCGTAAGTACGGCAATTTTTAAATTATCCTGGGCAATTTTTCCTGCCAGTTGTGCCGTGTGATATACGGGTATGCCGTGTATAGTTTTGCCTACTTTATCAGCAGCCGTATCAAATGCACAGACAATTTCTAACCCGTGGTTTTTAAATCCGTCAAACCCCAAGAGTGCGGCCCCTAAATGCCCCACCCCCACCAAAAAAGCCTTGTTTAAATTATTCCAGCCTAAAAACTGTTCAATAACCGCAATTGTTCCTGCTACCTTAAACCCGGCACGCAGTTTGCTGGGTGCCCCCACGGCCTGCAAATCTTTTTTCACTACAATGGGTAGCAGGTGGGTTTCTTGCGCTAAAGTGGTAGAAGATACTAACTCCCGCCCGTAGCCGTGCAAGCGGTAAAACACACGCAAGTACTGAGGCAGACGGCGGATGGTTTGGGTACTGATGCCTTCTTGGGGATGAAACAAACGCATAGGAAACAATTCTCCGTCAAAACTTATTGGATATTACAATATCCAGTTTACTGTTTTTAATATAATTTGTCAAGAACTAATCATTTTTTTGACCGAGGAAATATTGACCGTATACCTCCAAAATTATATAATATGGATAACAAAATATCCAATTTTGGTATTTTGACATCATTAAGGAGATTATTTTTATGGCAGAAAAGAAAACAACTACCCCTGCGGTAGCATCCAAAGAGGAATTGGCCTTGTTGGATAAAATCGTCGGGCGGGTAAAAGAAGCACAGAAAATCTTTGCCACCTATACCCAAGAACAGGTGGACAAAATTTTCCGCGCCGCCGCTATTGCCGCCGCGCAAAACCGCATTCCGCTTTCTAAATTGGCGGTGGAAGAGACCGGCATGGGCGTAATGGAAGACAAAGTAATTAAAAACCAATTCGCTTCCGAATATATTTATAACCAATACAAAGACACCAAAACCTGTGGGGTGTTGTCGGATGATGATTCATTTGGTTACCGCCAAGTAGCCGAACCTATTGGCATCATTGCCGGGGTCATTCCTACCACCAACCCCACCTCTACGGCTATTTTTAAAAGTTTACTAGCCCTTAAAACGCGTAACGGGATTGTATTTTCCCCCCACCCGCGTGCTAAAAAATGCACCATTGAAGCGGCCAGAATTGTTTTAAATGCCGCCGTGGAAGCAGGTGCACCGGAAGGAATTATTGGGTGGATTGAAAACC
The DNA here is from genome assembly GCA_045606825.1 of Elusimicrobiaceae bacterium. Lineage (GTDB taxonomy): Bacteria > Elusimicrobiota > Elusimicrobia > Elusimicrobiales > Elusimicrobiaceae > Avelusimicrobium. The sequence continues at coordinate 51,750 of JAZUSQ010000012.1, read as the reverse complement.
CCACCATGCCACTGTCTAATGCACTGATGCACCACAAAGACATCAATTTGATTTTAGCCACCGGTGGCCCTGGGATGGTAAAAGCAGCGTATTCTTCGGGCAAACCGGCGTTGGGTGTAGGGGCAGGGAACACCCCGGTGGTAATTGATGCTACCGCCAATATTAAGATGGCCGTTAGTTCCGTAATTATGAGTAAAACCTTTGATAACGGCATGATCTGCGCCAGCGAACAATCTGTAATTGTAGAAGAACCTGTGTATGAAAAAGTAAAAGAAGAGTTCATTGCCCGCGGGTGCCACTTTGTAACCGGTAAAGACCGCAAAAAACTGGCGCAAACCATTGTGGTAAACGGGAAATTAAACTCCGCTATCGTTGGGCAATCCGCTGAAAAAATTGCCGAAATGGCCGGCATTAAAGTTCCTGCCCACACCAAAATTTTAATCGCCGAGGCCAAAGACGTGTGCGACGAGGAACCCTTCGCCCGCGAAAAATTATCCCCGGTGTTAGCCTTCTATAAAGCCAAAGATTTTAAATCCGCGGCTGACCTGGCACGTGATTTAATTTTGTATGGCGGTGCGGGGCACACCTCGGTACTTTACACAGACGAAGCCAACGAAGACCACATTGATTACTTTAAAGATATGCCAACCGCACGTACCTTAATCAATATGCCTTCTTCACAAGGAGCCATTGGGGATGTATATAACTTTAAATTGGCCCCTTCTTTGACGTTGGGTTGCGGCTCGTGGGGCGGTAACTCGGTCAGTGAAAATATTGGAGTCAAACACCTTATGAACGTAAAATCGGTCGCGGAACGCCGCGAAAATATGTACTGGTACAAAGTACCGCAAAAAATCTACTTTAAACGCGGCGCGCTGGAACAGGCCTTGGCCGAACTGCAAGACAAAAAACGCGCCTATATCATTACCGACAAAACTATGGAACAACTGGGCCATGTACGCAAAGTAATTGACGTGTTGGAAACATTAAATATCAAAGTGCGTGTATTTTCCAACGTACTGCCAGACCCGAACATCTCTAACGTCAATGAGGCCTTGGAAATTGCCAACTCCTGGCAGCCGGATATGATTATTGCCTTGGGCGGCGGCAGTGCCATTGATGAAGGTAAAATGGTATGGCTGATGTATGAAAACCCGGATACCAGTTTTGAAGATATTGCCATGCGCTTTATGGATATCCGCAAACGCATTTACTCCGCCCCGCCCTTGGGGAAAAAAGCCACGATGGTAGCCATTCCTACCACCTCGGGTACCGGTTCTGAAGTAACGCCGTTTACCATTATCACGGACGAAAAAACCGGCACCAAATACGCCATTACGGACTATGCCTTAACGCCTGATATGGCCATTATTGATCCGGAATTTGTCTTAAATATGCCTAAATCTTTGACGGCATTCTCCGGCCTGGACGTGCTAACCCACGCCATTGAGGCCTACACCTCGGTATTTTCTACCAACTTTACCGAAGGCCAAGCCTTAGAGGCCATGCGCCTGGTGTTTAAGTATTTGGAAGCCTCTTACACGGAAGGAGCCAAGAACATCAACGCGCGTGAAAAAATGCACTACGCCGCCACCATTGCCGGCATGGCGTTTGCCAATGCGTTCCTCGGCTTGTCGCACTCCATGGCGCACAAGTTAGGTGCTATGTACCACGTACCGCACGGGTTGGCTAACGCGTTATTACTTTCCTATGTGATTGAGTTTAACGCCACGGACAAACCCACCAAACAGGGTTTGTTCCCGCAATATAAATATCCGTTTGTGAAAGGACGTTACGCCAAGATTGTGGACTTCCTCTTGCCGCACAACAAACTGGGTGACGATAAAGATGCCAAAGTACAAAAACTCATTGATATGGTGGAGGAATTGAAACACAAACTCAATATTCCGCGCTCTATTAAAGAGTACGGCATCCCGGAGCAAGAGTTCTTAGCCAACTTGGATAAACTCTCAGAGTTAGCGTTTGACGACCAGTGCACCGGCGGTAACGCGCGCTATCCCTTAATTAGCGAAATTAAGGAGTTGTACTTGAAAGCGTACTACGGAGAGCCGGTTAAACATAAAAACAAATAAGTAGTTTAATAGAAGTGGAAAGCCCCCGGCTATGCCGGGGGTTTTATTATTCCTCGTTATTATAGCGGTAGGAACTAGCTACTGTATTACTCCAACTTGGTACACTTTTCCCAGTTTCACTTTTACATATTTTTTGTGCTATTGTATTGGCGTTATTTTCCACTTTACAATTAGCACGGTAAGGAGCAAAAGAATGATCGTAATATAATTGATAAGTTAAATCAACTAAAACATTCCTACATTCTACAGTATCTCCACCTAGGCCACAACTTCCCCAATTATACGTATATACATCTCCATCATCATTTAATGTTCCTTCTGACAAACCGACGTCTAAGTTATCAAATTTAGTAGCGTAATAACCATTTGCCCAATAATATACTTCTTGTGCATTTTTTATAGCATGAACTAAATTTTTTAATGAAGCATAACGACTTTTCGCTACCGCCAGCTGATACTGTGGCACCGCAATAGCAGCCAAAATACCAATGATTAACACCGCTACTAACAATTCAATAAGCGTAAAACCCCGCCGGGTGTTTTTTTTATTCATTTGTTTGTCCTCTCTCACATTTTTATTTTCAATTTACCCCCCGGAAACGCATACAAAAACGGCTACTACGAGTAAGCCAAGCGAACGGTCTTACACACAATAGCCGTAGTCTACCACTACTAGGTGGCAAACATTCGGCACGACACAAAGGGATTATAAGTTCCTTCATGTTGTGCCTTAAACGGCTATTTTTGGAGTTCGCTTGGGCCTTTATTGCTAAAAGCACCCTGTATTCTGCATACAGTTCCAAAAACAGATAAAATTGTACCTATAGTATAATAAAAAATCGCTTGCCCGACAAGGGTTCAACATAAAATTGCTATAATACTAATATGGGACTTGAGGAACTGCAAGAAAAAGATTATTTTTCCATTGGGGACGTCAAGCGTATTACCGGCGTGCCGGAGTATTCCGTGCGCTATTGGGAAGCCGAATTTAACCTCATCCGCCCGGTACGCTTGCCTAGCGGCCACCGCCGCTATAGCCGAGAGGACGTTTATACCATTTTAAAAATTAAAGACCTTATCTATCAGCAAAAACTCACGCTGGAAGGGGCCAAAAAACAGTTGCGCAAATACCAGTCAGGCACACAGGTGGCGGCAACGCAAACTACGCGCACAGATATTAAACTCCTTCGGGAAATTAAAGAAACACTGGCAGATTTACTAAAAGAATGATATAATATACCTGTTGCAGTTAGTGCAACATAAGACGGGGAGTGGCTCAGAGGTAGAGCGCTCGCTTGGGGTGCGAGAGATCGCGGGTTCGATTCCCGCCTTCCCGAAATTTTGAATTAGTTACTTGCGCCGAAAGGTTGCCCAGTGTGGGGCCAAACAGGCGCACAGATTTAACGGGGCGTAGCGCAGATGGTAGCGCGCACGGTTCGGGACCGTGAGGTCGTGGGTTCGAATCCCGCCGCCCCGACCATTTAACAAGGCACTTCTAATGAAGTGTCTTTTTTATAGGATGTTTTCCCCCTTCCTCGTCGGGATTCTGTACGTATTTTTATCTAGCTAGGTCTTAGAGAGGGTTATAATGGCCCTAAAAAAGGCCCTTTTCGGGCCTTTTTCTCTAACTGCCAAATTTGCAGGATCCAAACTAGGTCTTAAAACTTAGTGCCAATATAGTCAATAGCGTTTAATGCTGCGTCAAAACCGTACTCGTAGTAGTCCTCTCGCTGACCTGCTCCCAAATGATGGCATAAACACATAATCCAAGGCCCATAATCGTTTTTGGTATAAGTCCGCCACAAACCAAACATGAGGAGTGGATCCTTAAGCCATTGGCTATATTTCCCTAAAAACAGTAGAACATCTTGCGCGGTAAAATGCTCTATTAATTGCCGTGGAGCCCCTTTTGCAGGATTGGTAATGTAATGCCCACACATCATTTGCCCCATACAAACAATTCGGCCGCTAACGGCAGGTGCCCCTGTACGCACATACGTTACCGTTCCTTCATTAGCCCATTTTAGTGCTTGTTGCGTGCGAAAGACAATAAGATTAGCCAGTTCTATGGGGCTATGATTATAACAGGCAAATTTATCCCAAAAAGCGTCTCCTTCATACGTGTTGTGATACCGCAAAAACTTCCGTACGGCTTGCCGTTTGGGGTACAAGTACCCCTGATCCATTTTATGCTGGTGGAATAACACATCATGCTCCGTTACCCGGCCAGTCGCGTACAACGCATCAAATAGCGCTTCTAATTGTTGATCTTCATCTTCCTCCGAGCGTTTCCACGCTTGGAACATCTTATATTCTTCTACCATACATTCCTCCCTTAGTTAGTATAGAAAAAGGCTACGACAACCTGTTGTCGCAGGGGATTTATATTCTATATGTAAAGGATATATAGGAGTGAATTATGCCTAAAATGACACTTGGCGAGGCCGCCTATCAAAATTCTATGCGTATGGTGCGCCAACTTATTGAAGCTGGCGCAGATCCCAATGTATCCGAGGATGGTCTTGTGCCATTGCGGGAAGCGTGTTTTAATGAAAATATCCCTATGATTAAGTATTTGCTTGAACACGGGGCGGACGTCAATGCGCGCGATGGGGAAGGGCATAATGCCTTGTTTTACGTAGTGGCGGGCATGTGTCCATGGCAAGAAGTACTGCCCCGGTTTAAGTTACTTTTCAAGTATGGCATTGATTTACGCGCACAGGACAAACACGGACACAACATTTTGCAACATGGCTCCCGACTGGATAAAACCACCCGTCATTGGCTAAGCTCACATGGTGTAAAAAAGTGAGAGTAATCACTCTCCCTTTTGTAACTACACTGTAAAACCAATTCGCCCTCCTGACCGATTTTGCTTTAATGTTTGCTCGGTTTCCAGCATTTCTTTTAGCGCGTAAAAATCGTGCGCGTGGCCCAATATTTCTGCCTTATTTTTCACTAGTGCAAAATCGCCGGGCGTTAGTTTATTTAGGCCAACCACATCTTTTTCGTCAATCATTACATGGAAGAAGAACATAAAGGCACATACCACTTGCTGGGGAGTCAAAAAATCATACTTAATTTTAAAACTAAACCGCCGCAAACTGGCCGGGTCCAGCGTGTCCATGAGGTTGGTGGTGCAAATAAACGGATACGGGTGCGATTCCATCCAGGTCAACATTTCGTTTACACCGGATATTTCCCACGAGTGAGAAGCCATGGAACGATCACGCAAAAAACTATCGGCCTCGTCAAAAATCAGCATAGCCTTATCCTCTTTGGCCTGCGCGAATGCCGCTGCGATATTTTGTTCAGTTTCCCCCACAAAAGCTCCAATTAAATCCGAAGCCCGGCGGTGGAGTACATCCAGCCCCAATTCTTCAGCTAAATACCGTGCATAGGCCGATTTACCCGTTCCGCTAGCCCCATATAAGCAAAGCGAGAAATTGAGCCGCCCAAGGCCTTTTAATTGCTCGGTTAAGGCATTTAAATCCATATCGGCATGGATAAGTGCCGGGCAGAAACTTTCCGTCTTACGGGCCTCTTCCGGTTTTTTGTACCCCCCGTTGAGGGCCTGTGTCATTAGGGAAAGGTGCTTTTTTACCGTACTTATATCCCCTTTTACTAAACGCGCCGCCCGGGAAGCCCCAGCGATAAGCGCGGGGGCCACCTCAAATTCTCTAGCCAATGTTTGGGCGATTTTGGGTGTAGCCGGCAATCTGTTTTTTGTTAAATACCCTTTCCACATTTTTTGGCGCAAGGGTAAAGAGGGCTTTTCAAAATGAATAGCCAATGTAAACCGCCTCACAAATGCCGGGTCAATGGCCCGGATGCTATTGGTCGTCCAAATGACCGGGCAAGCGTTATTTTCCAACAAACGATTCATTTCCACTTTGTTATAACGCCCCCTTTTGGAATACATGGGAGAAAAAATATCCTCTGCCTCGTCAAAAAGCAAACACGCGTCCGTTACTTTAGCCAGTATTTTTTGCTTGCGGTATAGACTTTTTAAACGGTTGCTGGCTTGCTCTTCGTCTTCATCTTCCCGTGTTTCACACACCGTATAGAGCTTTTTCCCCACGTGACGGGCCAGCATAGCAGCAAAACTGGTTTTCCCGGTACCTGGCTCGCCGTATAACAGGATATTACACCCTTTTTCCAAACTGGCACGCTTAAATAATTTAAGTGCCAACGAGGTTTCTTGAATAAAATCAAAATCTTTGGCTTTCCACAGACTTTCTAAACACTCTCCCACAAAAGCGGTTCGCCTTTCCGTTTGGTCTTTATACGGGGTAGTCAAAAACGCTCCAATCTCATCTTGCAGGGATAAAGTTTGGCGTTCAAAACGACCCGATTCTATAAATCCCCAGTTTCTCAACTTACTGTGACGGCCTGTTAATTTGTCTATATCACAACGGGAACAATGCAATAGGTGTAACAACATAGACAAATTTCCCGAAGTATGTTCATTAAAACGGCAGGCAAACCGGCCCAATAGTTCGGTGGTATGATACAAGGTCAAAAATTCTAGAATCAGTTTTTCTTCGGGCTTTAACTCAAAAATCTGTTCTAAAAAATCTAAATTTTGTGCCAAATATCCCGGCTCTTGTTGGAGGGCCTGCGCCGCCAATTTTGCAATTTCTTTTTTCCACCAATTCCCGGCCCGCTCAATATAGGATTTAGGACTTTCCTTTTTATGCTGGGCAGGTTGTCTTAAACGGTAACCCTTGGTCCAATAATAGAGGCCCCGCTCCAAGGCCTGTTCCTCAAGGGCATTGCTTTCTGCCCAGTCCAAGAGTTGGTTTACGTAATAAAATACGCGGTATTCTTCGTATGAATAAGTCATGTAATTACTCCTTTTCCAGTTAAGTTACTTATAGTGTAGAAAAGGTGTACGACAGCATAGTGTCGCACCATAAACACAAAAAAGACCTAGTCAAATGCTAGGTCTTTTGAGAAAAATATTGATAGGGAATTACTCGCCGTCCTGGTATTGGGCGGCAGCCATTTCTAGACTGTCAAAACATTCCAAACAAACAATTATTATTTGGTTCAACGTCTGCAAGGAAGGCGCCTTAAAAACAAAATTTCTATGCATAAAAGGAGCTCGTGAAGGTCTAATGCCAGTCAAATACGGGCAAGTAATTTTACTTAAGATGGTTTCAGCCGCCGCCACAGCAACAGGCTCCTCTCCGTTTGGTTCCAGTGCAAAGGTGCACCATTCGGGGTTATAAATAATTCGCCTAAAAAATCGATTTTTCTGCAAATTTTTTACCAAACTTTCTTGGGGACTTTGCCAAATATTATCCTTTACCCGCTCATATCCCTTTTGGCAAAGCCCTTGGCAAATTCCCTCGTCTACTAAGGGTTGCAAGTAACTGTGCAAGTGCTGCCAAATGTCATTTAATTCGGCGGCAGCATGCAAGTGATGCGGATTGGAAAAGATCTCTCTTACAATTTCTTTATCGTGATTAAAAGTCATGGCTTGCGCTCCTAATTGGGTAAGTAAATCAATATAATGACGCACAAACATATGCAAATCTTTCAAAAAATTGTCCTCTTGCTCACGCTGGGTCTCAATTTCCCAACGAGTTAGAGAAGCCACCAGTTTCTGAACAGGGAAAACAACTGTTAAGGAGTCCAATGTTTCCTTGCCTGTTTTTTCGCACTTTTCCCGAGTACAACGCGAACAATCATAGGATTCAATCGGTGGTTTTTTATTGTGTTCCAGTGGCATATAGACAAGGCCCACAACTTGCAGTTTCTTTTTTTCGGTAACATAGTGATAGTAACGACAGAGTTGGTCATTCATATCACGGGCTCGATTCAGTTTGTTTTCTACAATAATGGCATATTTATGATTATGGATTAAAACATCTATAAAGCCATCACCTTTCTGCCCGTCTTCCAGCAATATATTAACGGGTTCGGTTGTATTAAAATAATCCTGCAAATGTGTTCCCTTGGTTTCCTGCAAATATGTGTCTTTGGATTCATCCAAATCAGCCAAAAACACTTCCCAAAACCGAGGAGCTTTTTCTAACAAAAAAGCCAAAATGGCACTATGCAGTTTCTCTCTATGAAATCTATCAGATACAACTTTAAATAAATTAAATCGATTGGAATCATTTTCCGTCTTTCCCACTAACGCTCGTCGTTTTAAAGTTTTTTCTTTAAATAAAGTTAATAAATCAATAAGATTTTCTTCATTTTCGGATGGGAACATTATTTGCCTGTCCTTTTTTTAACAAATTGATTTCCAACAATGAGTATTATACTAAATTGTGCAAGTAACACCAAAAAGACCTAGGTAAAATACTAGGTCTTTTGAGAAAAAATGATTTCTACCAAAAATTTTATAATTGCTTTTGATAATCAATAATTTTTTTCTGCCAAACTTTTCCGCATCCACAGCTTTGGATTGCCTGTTCCAAAGAGATTTTTTTATGTAAACAAGCACTCCAAAACAGTAAGGATTCTTTTTTCTTACAAGGATTATGACGGTAATCAATGATATAGCGAAAAGGGGCTAACTGGAACTTAGAATCCTGATCTTTTTTCCGCGTCCCTATAATACGCGGCCCTTGCAGTATGAGTGGGGGTTTTTCCGACATAATTCTCGTAGGGACCAATTGTAATTCTTTGTTTTTTACTGCTTCTTTGAGTAATGGAGCATGCTTGTTCATATCATACATTTCGCCGGTTAGTTCTCTATCAATAAGAGGCAGTATCCACGTAAATAAACGTTTGGTTCCTTCCACAAAATTATCGCCTTCATCTTTAAGCCCACGTACTAAAACTCCGCCATAGGATTGTTGAGTTCCGATAATAATATCCATGCCATACTTATGGAAACAAAAGGGATATCCTGGTTTGCCTGGTTGTTGATCTTCTCGACAAAGACAGAAGGGATCTTGCAATTTTGGGTCCTGTTTATCGTAATAATAAAATTCTAATTCAGTAAAATAAAACTTTGTATCCTTTACCTGAATACACCAGCAGTCAAATAACTGTGATGCCAAGTTGGAAAACCGCTCCTCCAACGTAGCATTTTTATCTATTGCATTATTAAAATTTATTTCCATATTCCCTCGTTAAACAATGTACCGCGCCGCCGTACTGCGCAATTTTACTGCAATCTACCCGCACAACTGGCTTGCGAGTGTACTTCCTCATTATACTAATAACCTTGTCATCCTCGGGCAAATTAAATTGCGGCACAAATACCGCACGGGATGTTTCCAAAAAATTCACATAAAGTCCGCGTGCGCTGAGCCAATCTTCCTCGTCTATGCTACACAATAAAGGGATACACTCAAACTTTCCACAACCACGTAACAATTCCGTTCCTTTATCACTTAGTAAGGGTTCGCTTGCCAGCCCGTCATAAACCTCTATCGTACCTTCCATTAAAAAGTCGCCCAAAAACTGAATATATCCGTCCATATGGCCGATTTTATCGCCTTTTTGCTGTGGAAGCCATAAAATTTCCTGCACGCCAAGGGCACGCTTTAACTCGCTTTCCACATGGGCCTTTTTATCGGTTTCCTGTTTGCGGAAAATGGTCCGCTTTTCCAAGCAAATGGCATATTTTCTATCTGGAGAAACAACCATATTTCCTCCATCTATACGCACGTCACATAGTTTAGCATGCGGAAAAGCGCTCCGCACCAGCATACGGATAGCATCCGTAAATTTAGGGGTGTAATTAGCATAACGCGGGTTAAAAAATGGCTGATATAACTCGCCGGTCTGCACATTTTGCACGGGTAGAAAATCGCGCACCCAGATATCTGGCAATTCTAATTCACGGACTTCATGGTACTCTTTTAACTGGGCGGCAAATTTTATATAAAACTGCCTATGCCCCGGGTACATATCCTCCGTGTACCACGTCGGTTTTGCAATATAGATGACTTCATTTTTATTCATATTTTCACCTCTTTTCTAAAGTATAGTTTTCTCTTGCGACAACACCTTGTCGCTCCTATGTGCTATACTTTTGGTAAGAGGGTACTATGCAAAAAGAAATGCAAAACAAACTAACACGCCTTTTGTATGAATTGAACGCCCTGGATAAGGGGGCTATCCGCTTAAAAGATATGGCGGAAGAAGTGGGGGTTGCCGTACGCACCCTCCAGCGCGACATGAACGAAATTGAGGATGCCAACTTTCCGCTGTGGAACCCCGAGCCGGGAGTGTATGCGTTTATAGAAGGGTTTTCCTTGGAGCGCATGCAGTTATCCAGCGCGGAGGCGTCTATCTTGGTAGTGATGAGTGATATCGCCTCATCCTTAGGTGGCAATTTTGGGCAGTCGTTTGAAGCACTTAAATTGCGTCTTACCGAAAGCACGCAAAACAATCCCTTTTTTATCAAAATGACGCAGGGCGAACAATACAAGCAAACGCCCATTACGCGCACGTTAGAAAATGCCATCCGCGCACGCGAGTGGGTAACGGTGTGTTACAAAGGCGGCAAACATGCGTGCTATGCGGTACGTCCTTTAAAACTGTTGTGGAGTGAGGGTTTTTGGTATTTGCTTTCTCTTACGGATGATGACAAACTGTTAAAATTTCGTCTGGAAAAGATTTCCTCCGCCAAAGAGATGGGCAAGTTTTTTAAGTACGACAAAAATATAGACAAAATTCTTAAAGAAAGCACGAACGTATGGTTTGAAAAAGAACGCCCCTTGGCCGTGCAGTTGGAAGTATCTGCCGAGTGCGCGCATTTTTTCAAGCAAAAGAACTATTTTCCGTTGCAAAAGTTGGAAAAAGAGCTAAAGGACGGGCGGATTGTTATCTCGTGCAAGGCTGCCAAAGAAGAAGAAATTTTGCCCACCATTTTGCATTGGCTGCCACATATTAAAGTGGTAGCTCCCATATCTTTACACAACCGCGTAAAAGACGTATTAAACGACTATTTAAGGAGTGTAAAATGAAGAAAATTTACTTAATTTTGGCCTTACTGGTTGCCGCCGGAGTGGGATATGGTGCGGCCCAAATTCAAATTAATATGGAACAGGTTAAAACGATTACCCAATATGCCGGTGCAAATATCGCCCGCTACGATTTGGGGGACACGGAATGTTTTGTGGAATCCACCAGCCACAGTATGTTTTGTATGAGGAAATGAATTTATTTGTACAATTAAAATAGGTTAAAAATTAAAAGGAGAAAAATATGGAATATAAAAATATAGAACTTCCTGTTAAATGGTTTTTAGATCACTACAAAAATCAAACTCTTGACCTTTCCCCAGCATTTCAACGAGATTCTGTATGGAATAAAAAACAACGAGGAAAATTAATCGAAACTATTATTCAAAAACTACCCATCCCGGCTGTTTTTATTGCAAAAAATGGACGGGAATATCTCGTTTTAGATGGAAAACAACGCCTAGAAGCCATCTTGTATTTCCTAAAAATAAAACGGACCAAGCATGAGAAAAGACCAATCACGGTATCTTTGAATGACGATGAAAACAAAAAATATTCATATGCAGAACTAAAAAAGCATTATCCACGGCTTCTTAAAAGCATAGAGAATTATAATATCCCTTGTATTAAAATTACAGAAGGGGAATTAGAAGAATTAACGGATTTATTTGTACGTATAAATACGACAGGCAAGCAACTTCGACCAGGAGAAATTTTACATGCGCAAATATTCAATCCTCAAAATTATTTTTTACGAGAAGCAAGTAAATTAGCCAACAAATTAGGTAAAGGGAAAAAGTCCTTTTTTAGATCTCAAGGAATTTTTACAGAACAAAAGATCAATCGGATGGAACACCTTGGATTTATATGTGAATTGATGGCATCCATTCAAATGGGGCAAGTGCTCGATGGGAAAAATCAAATAAAAATTATCATAGATAATAAAGGGAATCATCACAAATCTATCGATAAAGCTCGTAGAAATTTAGAAACATCAATTAAAGTTCTTAAAGAGTGGCTGCCAGAATTAACTAGTACAAGATTTAGACACAAAACAAATTTGTATTCTCTATTAGTGCTAATAGCAAAATTCAGAGAAAATAATTATAATCTCGGAGATAAAAAGAAAAATAAAATAATTAATGATTTTCTTACAAAATTCTCTACTCAAATTGACATGATAGCAGAAAACAAGAAGGGGAAAGAAAATTTTAAGCGTGTAAATCCTTTGGCTAGGCAATATTTTGATGCAGAAAACCAAAAAACCAATTCAAAAAGCCAAAGGCAAACACGTGAAGACATATTAAAAAAGATACTAAAGCCTCTATTAACTCAGAAAGATATGAACAGAGCGTTTACTGAGGAACAACGAAGAATAATTTGGAATTCCACCCAAGAAAAGAAATGCGAATATTGTGGAGAACCAATAACCTATGCTAGCTATACTGCTGACCATATCAAGGCGCATGCAAATGGTGGTAAAAAAAACAAAATGCGCCAATGGACAGATTTTGTGCCAATCTTGCAATTCTAGGAAGGGGAAAAAATAATTCCAAGCTAATTAACTATAGAATACACCGGGTGGTAAAATCCTTGCCGCCTGGTATTTTATCCCTAAAAATCAATTTGGGCTAGGGCTATAAAAACAATAAACATCAAAACACCTAATACGATAAAACCTAGTATGCTCATATTTTCCCCCTATGTTCGGTATAGCAATCATGCGCTAATTTTTGCGCTCGGTGGCTCCGTCTAACGCAAAACCGATAATACCTACAACAATCATTAAAAGTATCTCCATATTTCCTCCTAAATACTTCTTGTATTTAGGATAACAAAAGCGGGCGACAACATAGTGTCACCCGTTTTGTTTGTCCGTCAGAACTGTTTTTACTGTTTCTTAGTCTTAAGGTCTAATACTTGCCCTTTGATATATTCGTAGGCTTTGGGATTCTTGGGGTCGGCTTTTTGGGCCTGGGCCACCACATCCAACGCCTTATCAAATTGCCCCTCATACGCATACATCAAAGCCGCAAAATGGGTTTGCATGGCCTTGTTGTTAATACCCGCGTTAAACAGGTCTATGGCTTTTTCATAATATTTGTTTAATATCAAGAAATAAATAGCATACGTAATAAATGTATCATCCTGCTTGTCTTGTGCAAATCCGTCTAGAGCGTATTGTAGTGCCCCTTTATAATCTTTTTGGGTATAGCAAATTAGGGCCGCTTGTTTATAAGGCCATACATCCTTCGGGTCATCCTTAATAAGTTTGGCACACTCTTTTAAGGCCTCGCGGTGTTGTTGCCCCAACCAATGGAAACGAATCATAATTTTTTGAAGTTCACGCTCTTGCCACTTGCGATAGGCACTATTCCTAAAACCTTTATCATCAGCAACCTTATTAAATTCTGCAAGTGTCAGTAAAATTTGCAAAGGGGCACGATTTAAACTCCCGTCATCTAAAAAGATAGATAAAACATTTTCCTTGGTGGCATTCATCGGCTCCCACTTCCCCGCGGCTTCTTTACGTTTTTTCTGCTCCTTGCGCCCGGCCTTTTCAACCTCTTTTTGAATAGGCAGCACCCATTTGCTGGGCTTTCCGAGCCCTTTAGTAAGGGCATCCAAAGAATCAACAAAATCCAATGCGTTTTCTTTAGTTATTTGAAACTTGGCCCAATCAAACGCATCCAGCACACGATAATTTACGTTTTGTTTATTCGGCTTATAAAGCGGGAGCCCGGCTTGCTCCAACGTTTCTATATCGCGCTGAATCGTGCGGCGGCTTACCCCACATTCCTTAGCGGCGTGGTCCAAATTTAGCACCCCCTGATTTAAGTCAATCATCAGTTTAATCAGGCGCGAGAGCCCCTTTTTCACGTCCTCATTTTTCCGCTTGGTTGCCTTCTTAGGCAATTTAGAAAAGTCTTTCTTTGTTTTCATAATTTCTCTCCTTTATTGTACGCTATCCCGTAACGCATCCACCAACTTGACCATGGCCCAGGTGTCTTGCTCGCAATATTTAAGTAAATCCTTGCGCAACTGCTCTAGTTCCGCAGGTGGTAATTTACCGGCATATAACACGTCAAACGCATCCATGGCATCGCCGCCGTTGGCAACAGCCATGCCTTCGTAAGTCATATCTGGAACGAGGGCAGGCAAAACCTTTTTGATAGACCAACTACAATGCATTTTGGGGTGCAAGAAATCCTGCTTAAACGGATCGCCGGTATCCATAAAACGTTCCGTCATGTCCAAAAGGCGTTTAGCATCCTTTTCGGGGATAGGCAAATCGTGCGCCATCTCTTTCATGCGTGTCTTTTCAAAAGCCGCATTGTGGGCCAATATAGTGCCGCTATTGCCAATATATTTAAGCAAGGCCTCTACGCAACCATAGCGCGGATCTTCTTTGCCCGTGGAAAGATACTCGTAATGCTCAAACTTGCCGTTTGGCTCGCGTTGCACATGGAGTGAGAATTGGAACGGGATCTGCTGATAGGGCCGCGAATACTTCCATAAAGGAACTACAGGTTGCGTCGTCTCAAAATCCAGGTAATAAAGCGGGTACTCCAGTTTATTAAGCCACGCGGCCACCGCCGCCTGGTCAATATAAGGCTTGCCCGTGCGTAACACCTCTACCCAACGGTTATATTTTTCATTATCAAAACTATTCGGCGGCAAATCCGCTACGCGCACAATTCCCTGTGCCATAAACTTGCGCGCACGGTTGCCGCGTAACAAGGCAAATACGGAATCTTGCGGAATATCTTTCCAACAATAGTCGTGACACTCACAATCCGCACACCCGCTTTTGTCCAATTCGACCGTCGGTTCGGGACCCACTAGCAATTTCTTAATATCCTCTAAATTTTCTTCAATATCCTCATCCGAAAATAGTTCGCTATCCATGGGTGTTAAAAGGAAAAGTTGTTGCAGGTCCGGCTCATCCGTTTCCATAAAATAGTCGCTATTGATGTGCATTAAATAACAATGCTCCAGCGTAACCCCACAATGCGTAAGCACATAGCGTTGGATAGAGATGTCGTCCACATAAATGGGATCAATTTCGCGCCCGCTACTTTTTACTTCCAATAAATTCCACCCGGTAGGTGTTTTTTCCAAAATATCCACAAATACCAAAATACCGTTGTAAGAGAACGCGGCCTCATAGATAGCTGGAACGCCTTGTGTCATGAGTTCCTGTGTGCGTTTAATGGCTTCTTGCGGTTTTTTATATCCGTCTTTGACAAGTACCCCACCCGGGAAGCGCTTCCATGCAAGTTCGCCGATTTGGTGTCCTCTATCAAATATTTTTTGCAAAGCAGGACTTGGCGGCGTAAGCACTTCTTTTTTATTGCGGTATAGCCACAAGCGTTTAGGGCAACTGCGGTATTTTGTGTATTGTGATTTGGATAAATTCATACGCACCTCTTAAATTTATGATAGCACATCAAAACCCCAAGAACATAATGTTTAATAATTTGCCGTCTTTATCGTATAAATCACAAACATAGGCCAAATCGCGTTTCGTCCACTCTTTTCGGTATTCTTCATTACTTGTTGTAAAAAAATGTAATTCGCCTTTTTCATCTTTTTGTTGCTCTATTTCGAAATAGATGTATTCAGTATGCTCGTCATACGTGCTTCCCCACACCACCTTTTCCCAAGGGATCCCCTTATCAATCATCCCCTGCGTGCCACCGCAGGCATGCATAAGGTCCAAAAAACGCTGCATATTGCCTTCAATTGATTCAAATTGCATATTCGTCTTCCTCCTCTGTGTTGTAATCAGATGCTTTGCTTACTAAATTGCCTTTTTTATCATACAAATTCCACCAAGTAACCACATCTTTTACGGGCATAATGTGTTTTACGCGAAATTCGGTTACTTCCAGTTTATCTTTTCCCACTTGTCTAACAGTATACTTTTTATTAATGGCCTCATCTTTGGCATATTTTACATTGGCCCAATCTATGGGATGTTTCAGCACAAACGGCTTTTTGTCCTCTTCGTCCCACTTGGCTTCTAACTTTTTGTGATGTTCACGCCAAAGCATATCTTCCACAAAAAACGCTTCACAACGGGGCAGGTAATCCTCGTCCAAATGGTGATTTAATGCGCACTTTTTAAGGTCATTCCAATAGTCATCCTCGGTATATCCCCTGTAGCCAATCCAGGATATTTCCGGTTCCTCGTCATAATAAAAGCGGTTCTCCGCACGGTTCCAATGACGGTAATCATAAATAGAAATCCCGAAAAGTACACCTAAAATAGTTACCTCTATGCTTGGGCCGGCATGGTCCGTATGGCGAGACCATTCACACTCTATTTCAAAGGCCTCACAACCAAAATACGCAATTTGCATATCCAGGACCTTATATTTCATACCCAAGAAATGGTGGATAACCTTGCTCCAATTGATTTTTTCTATATATTTCCAAAACATAACTACTCCTAGCCCCGGCCACCGTGATGACCGGGGCCTCTACTTTACCCTCTACGATAGAGTGGCCCACCGCAAGACGGGCATTTCATCCCGGCAGGCGGAAAAGTAAACGTAAACATCTGACGGCATTTGCTACATTCGTATTTTTGTTCAGCCATAGTTGTTCTCCTATCTAGTTTTTACTACACCTAATAGGATAATAAACCCGCGCGACAACACTATGTCGCAGCATGTTATCCCCTTTTCCAAATTTTTTCCTGCTCCTCAAAATTTACTTGGCCCTCGGCAAGTTTCATTAGTTCACGCAACGTTAAATTAGCCGGGTTTTTGTATTCTAAAATATCAGCCACTATGCGTGGGGATAAATAACACAAGTTGATATACCGCGCAAAAGTACGCTTGTTCATACCACTTGCCTTTTCCCATTCACGTGTAGTGAGGCCCTTTTCCAATAGTTTCTTTAGCTGCCACGCACGGGATAACCCTCGCACCAAACTTTCATTAAGTTGGCGTACCGTCAGCACATTTTGTGACGTGCCATGTCGCAAACGTGTGGACGAAACATTATCTATATAAAATTCATCCCACAATGTGAGTGTTTTTTCATCTACTTCCGGTATAATCGGATTGATCGGCAAGTGTACCTGTTTGGGATATTTGTGGCAAATGTTCAAAAATGCCCTTTTATCTAGCGCAATCTGTAAACGGCAATTCGTACCTTTTTTCACACAAATTACCTGTTTAAGGCACTTTTTGGCCTCATCAGAGGAAATTTGGCTGCTGTCAGACTGTAAGTCTACGGAAGACAAATCGGCCCTACGTATGATATCTAGCACAAACCCGTCTAATTGAATAACCGTGATATGGACTCCTTTGCGGATAAAATAGTATTGAAACTTTTGCCCGTTTTTGGTGGTACTGGTCAGTTTATAAGGGTTACCCCTGTCATCAAACAATTTATCTGCCATCAGCGTTTGTTTGCGAATATACGCCCGATACTCCCGCAAACCGTTTTTATAATTGCCCACCTTCGCTTGCACGGCTTCAAACATTTCTTGGGAGATAAGGGCAGGCTGCTTGCCCGGATAGACTTTTTTGGCCGTAAAATGGGGCATTTTGCCAACGTACAAGGGATTAGATAAAATCTTTAAGATAGAACTATGGCTAAACGGCTTTCCACCCCGTTCTTCCCCCTTTTTTGTCTTCCAGCGTTTGCTGCGGTGACCCTGGGCGTTCATCCACTCCGCCACCGCCATAATATTGCCGAGTTCTAGGTATTTTTGAAAGATGAGCCGCACTGTGGCCGCCTCTTGTTCGTTAGGCACAAGTTGCTTATCTTTGAGGTCATATCCGATAGACGGCACCCCGCCTACCCACAATCCTTTTGCTTTGGTAGCGGCTACTTTATCACGTATGCGTTCGGCAGATACTTCCCGCTCAAATTGCGCAAAGGATAATAGCATATTAAGCGTCAGTTTTCCCATAGAGTTGCTCGTGTCAAATGACTGCGTGATAGACACAAAGTTACATTCGTATTTGGAAAACTCTTGCATCATTTTGTGAAAATCAAAAATAGAGCGCGAAAGGCGGTCCACTTTATAAACGACAACCACTTGTATCCTAGGGGCACGGATTTCCTCCAAAAGGGCCTGCAAATCGGGGCGTTCCATGGTCCCGCCGCTAATTCCGCCATCCTCAAACGTCTTATAATATTCCCACCCGTTAAACGCTTGAGAGAGAATATAGGCCTTACAGGCATCTTCCTGGTTTTGCAAAGAACTAAACTCTGAATCCAGTCCACGCTCATTAGATTTACGTGTATATACTGCGCAATTAACTTTTGGCATTTTTCCGCTCCATAAGGCCAAAGAACGCTGGACCGCTAACGTGACATTTGGATATAGCAAATGCAATAACCGTTAAATTGGGATAGATTTTCCCCTCCCACTCGTATTCTTTTTCCCCCTTGACGGTTACCTGGTAGATTTGCCCCTTGTATTTTTTAGTCAGCAGTGTTCCCACAGATAGGGCATATCGATTTTTGTGAGCACGCTCGATATATTTATCAGGGTTACTTGCATACCGTTCAAGTCGCGTGATGTATTTCTCCGGCAATTTACAACGCCCTAATTCACATTGTATTGCGTACCACAAAGGGCGCCACTTAGCTTTACGGCCTATCATAGGGTACGTGTAAAACGTGTCCCAGTAAAACTGCAATTTTTCTTCTGACAGTTCCTTCAATTCTTCATAACTTTTGTGTAGGTAACACTTTCTTCGCATAGAGGATATCCTTAATTCGTCTAATCCGCATTTCCGCGTCGCCTTTTCTATAATATGCACGGGCAAGTACATCAAAAAATTTAATAGCTAATAATATAAGCTCCTTATCGTGAAGCACTTCAGGCCGCCCCAGTGGATTACCCGAGCGGCCTTTTACAAATCGCCCTGAAGTGGGTGGCAAATGGCGCGGCGTCATTTGGCAAGCCCAAAGAATACATAGCCGCTGATTTGGCGCTTTACAATTGTCATGGCCACGCGCGAGATGCTTTTGAACACTTTGCCCTCGTACTCAAAGCCATTGTCTAATACCTTTACTTCTATGGTTTTGCCGCGGTAGGTTTTAGTGATAATGTTCCCCGAAGCGGGCAAACGGTTATCGCGCGGCCGGACAGACAGGTTTTCAAGCGTAGTTTCTACTTGCGTGATAGGACTTACCACGCGAAGAACAACAGACTGCGCGGGTTTAGTTTTTGCTGCTGATTTTTTGGTGTTTTTCTTCATAACTTATCTCCTTAAGTAAACGATTTTTACTTCATACTACATTCACGCTTACTATCGGGAGATAAGTCAAGTAAATAATCTAGTATTTTCAAATACAGGTTCAAGTCCTGGTGGGCGCAGATTTTGACGAGAGCCCATTCTCAGAAGAGAGTGGGCCTCTTTTTGCCCTTTTTACGACGTAAAACCCCTAGCAAGATTAGCAAGGTTAGAAATGCAAAACTATACAGGCACTCGGCAGAAAAATGGCAGAAAAACTTTCTGCCATAATTCTGCCATACCCCGCAAAACTTACTATTTTCCTTCTGCCATTTGTCATACTTTTTGGCAGAAAATATCAATAAACCAAAGTCATTGTTCTGATTGTTTATTTAACTCAATTTTGTATGATTTGAAGAAGCTTTATCAGCCCAAACTGTCAAGTTGCCGTCAGCTATTTTTATAAAGATATTACCATTACTTCTTGTGGTTAGAACTTGCCCTTTATACATTGAATTATCTGTAAGATTTGTATATTGGACTCCGATGGCTTTGCTTGAATATTGAGTTGATACATCAGAGTCTTCCTTATCACCTTCACTACCTTTTGAATGTATTACACATTTAACATTACCAATAACATCAAATAGTGCTGAAGGAAAGCCAGATTTATGTCCGTGATGCGGTGCAATAAGAATATCAATACCTTCAGAAACCGTTTGGACAAATTGCTTGTTATGGTTTACGAGCCATTCCCAACCAGGCTTTTCCATATCTCCACAATACAAAACCTTAATACCACTATATTGAATAAAACGAATTATGCTCGAATTATTTCTCTGTTTTTCAGACAATTCTTTGTTTGCTTTAATGTCGTCCATAGAAATCGAAAAAGTTTCATTTTTGTCAAATCTCCAGTCAAGTTCTGTGGAATTATAATTTCTGTACTTCTTTTCAATATCCCTATACTCCTGATTTATTGTATCGCTATCGAGAAATTCTTCGCATTCGCGTTTGTGCAATAGACAAGGTTTCATATCTTTTTCTATTCGTTGTATATTTTTTACATGGTCATCATCAGGATGGGTAATATGTAGCAATCCCAGTTCATACTGCGTTCCATTTCTCATAAATGGTTGTATGCCAAGCCAGGTTTTATATTTTTTATATAAATCCACGGGATTATCTTTTTCATTTGAACTCCCCCAGTCTATCATCATACCAATATTATTTGGGCTAGAAATAATAGAACAAGCAGCATTTCCCACATCAAATACAATCAATTTCATCATTTTTTGCTCCTTAAATTTAAAATAGCTACTTTAAAAACCAGAGTGCGAGCTGTTCCTCGTGCTCGGTATAAGAATACAACGAAGAGTAATATTGATATAACGGAGTAGGTTTTGTACCCTTCAATAAAAAAGAGGAGTGATAGTATAACAAATAAGCATACGAATCCTCTACAAAACAAATATCCTCTATTAAATATTTTTATTTCCGAATTACCGCTTAAATTCGAATATAATTTCCAAAAAACACTTTGTGATTGAGAACTTAAACCTTTTTTAAAGATATAAAGAGGCAAATCTTTATATTTTTGTTTGAATTCTTCTACATTATGGGTATTGAGTTTTAAATGTCCAAGTATATCCTGTCTTAGACTTTCTTCTTTTGATAACAGGATTTTCTCTATACAGGAATATCTCTGACGGTTTGTAAAATTTAAAGAAAATACAAATCATATATCTCTCTATAACATTCAAATGAGCAATTATTTGTATGAGTTCTCCTGCCAAATAGGAAAATGTCAGAAAAATAAAAGCATACACAAAATCAAACCCTGAATTTGCGTTAGATATAATGTGAGGAGCATAAAGAAAACATAAAACACACACTAATATCCCTCCTGGCATTATTTTGATTAACAAATCTTCTAATGTCAATTTATCTATCATCTATTTATCTCCATTGGGATAATGATTAGTCTCTTTTAAATAAATCGCGCGTATAAACCTTTCCTTTTACATCATCTAGCACACCATCATAGCGGTTGGCAATAATGGCCTTACAGCGCGTTTTAAAGGCTTGTAGGTCATTTACTACCTCACTACCAAAAAAGGTGGATCCGTTTTCCAACGTAGGTTCGTAAATAATCACCGTCGCCCCTTTGGCTTTTACGCGCTTCATAATGCCCTGGATAGAACTTTGGCGGAAGTTATCACTCCCTGCTTTCATAGTCAAACGATATACGCCAATAACCGTATTGTGCTCTTTTGTGCTGTCAAAAGTGCTGTTGTTATTGTAATACCCGGCTTGTTTAAGCACTTGGTCGGCAATAAAGTCCTTGCGGGTACTATTACTATCCACAATAGCTTTAATCAAGTTCTGCGGCACATCTGCATAATTGGCTAGTAACTGTTTGGAATCTTTGGGTAAACAATAGCCGCCATAGCCAAAAGACGGGTTGTTGTATTGGTTGCCAATGCGAGGGTCCAAACAGACTCCCTCTATGATTTGCTGAGTGTTTAGGCCTTTGAGTTCTGCATAGGTGTCTAACTCGTTAAAATAACTTACCCGCAAGGCTAAATAGGTATTGGCAAACAGTTTGACGGCCTCGGCCTCGGTGTAGCCCATAAACAGGGTGGGCACGTCTTGTTTAACCGCCCCTTGTTGTAAAAGTTGGGCAAATGTATGGGCTTTTTCTGTTAATTCTTTATCTTGTAAATCACTTCCCACTACAATACGGGAAGGATACAAATTGTCATACAGCGCATGTCCTTCGCGCAAAAACTCCGGGCTAAATAAGATGTTTTTAACGCCCATTTTCTCGCGGATTTGACGCGTATAGCCCACCGGGATGGTAGATTTAATAACCATGGTGGCGTTGGGGTTATACTTTTTTACTAACTCAATAACGGCCTCTACCGCAGAGGTATTAAAATAGTTTTGTTGCGGGTCATAATTGGTCGGTGTGGCGATAATGACAAATTCCGCTTGCTCATAAGCACTTTTGGCATCCATGGTAGCGGTTAGTGTAAGCGGCTTATGGGCCAAAAAGTCCTCTATTTCTTTGTCGGCTATGGGGGATTTATGGTTGTTAATCAAATCTACTTTCTCCGGCACAATATCTACGGCTACTACTTCATTATGTTGCGCCAACAGGGTGGCGAGTGAAAGTCCTACATATCCGGTTCCGGCTACGGCTATTTTCATATTTATTTCTCCTTATTTATTTAAAATTTTTCTTATAAAAACGTCTTCGCCAACAATATCCCAATACAATTGCATCATGACAGCTGCAAAACCTAACGAAAGGTAATCAAAACTATTCGCATGACCATGCATTATGCAATTACGAAGGTTGATTTTTTTGACTCCAAATAAGTTTTTCATCAAATTGATATATTCTGGTCTAACAATCTGTTTTACATATGAGAAGTCGATTAATCGTCCTAGGGTTATAGGATTATTTTCTGACAGTTGATCTAATAAAATTTTATGCATATCACTCTGGTCAGGATTGAATATTTGATACTTGCAGCCGGTTTTCCATAGACATTCCATAGTTTCCTGGTGGGATTTTGGTTCAAAAACAATATTTTCAAACTGTTGACCTTCTGTGAAAGAAATAAGTAGTCTTTTTTCTTCTATAGAAACTTCTTTGCCTCTTTCTACTATTTCTTGAAATTTTTGACAAAACGAATGAATAATTTCAACTGTGATACGTGCGAGCAATGCACTCTCAATTAAAGCAGGTAAAATAAATGTAGCCGAATAAGCATGAGGCCAAGAGCGAACCTTTTGTAATGCTGATTCCACTGGTCCTTTTTGCTTAATGATTTTATGTCCTTTTACGTTTATACTAATTACTTGTGGATTTGAAATAGGAGCATTGGGTGTAAATAAGGATGGAGGGACTTCTCCAGTTAACGCTCGTCCATAGTCTTCTCTAACATGAAGATATAGATTTTCATAATCTATGACATCCGTACTGCTTTCTATATTGGGAAATCCAATATTCAAATCTAATAATGCTTTGTGATAATTGAAAAAGATGTTGCCTAGATATGAATGGAAATCATTGCGCAATTCTTGAAGAATTAAAAAATTCTTTTTTGATTTTTCGTCAATAAACGTACCAAGTGGAGCAGGAGATATTGTGTACGTAATATCATAGGCTAATATCTGCTCAAATTCTCGTAAAATATTAAGCTTAACCTTAAGTAGATCTTCAGAAGAATTTGCCTCTAACAATGCTTGGACCTTCGTTTCGACGTAACGAAAAAACGGCTCAGGATTCGTTAGCACTCGACTTCCCGTGGGCGACAATTTATATTTTTTGGTATAGCAATAATCCGGATAATTACTCATAAATCTACTTATAAAATTCCTTATACCACTGGGCAAATTTACGCAGTCCCTCACGCAGTGATGTTTTTGGCTTAAACCCAAAATCACGCTCTAAAGCAGAAGTGTCGGCATACGTTACTGGAACGTCTCCGGCTTGCATGGGCACTAGTTCTTTATGGGCCTCAAAATCATAATCTTTCGACAGTACCCCCGCTCGGATGAGTTCTTCCTGTAAGATTTGCACGAAGTCTAACAGGTTTTCCGGCGAGTTATTGCCAATGTTGTACAGGGCATATGGGGGGATAGGAAGGCCATCCTCCCCGTTTTGGCGTTTGGGGGCCCCCTGCATCACGCGGTAAACTCCTTCTACAATATCGTCAATGTAGGTAAAGTCGCGTTTACAGTGACCAAAGTTAAAAATTTTAATCTTTTCGCCTTTGACGAGTTTATTGGTAAAGCCGAAGTAAGCCATATCGGGCCGCCCCGCCGGGCCATATACGGTAAAAAAACGGAGTCCGGTACACGGGATGTTATAGAGTTTGGCGTAAGCGTGGGCTAAAAGTTCGTTGGATTTTTTTGTGGCGGCATAGAGCGAGACGGGGTTATCCACTTTGTCTTCCAGCGAATAGGGCACTTTTTTGTTAGAACCATAGACGGAAGAGGACGAGGCATAGACCAGGTGTTCCACGCCAGACTTGCCGTTATCGTACGAGTGGCGGCACGCTTCCAAAATATTGTAAAAGCCAATGAGGTTGGCCTCAATATACGCATCCGGGTTGGTAATGGAGTAACGCACACCGGCCTGCGCGGCTAAATTTACCACAATTTGCGGTTCGTATTTAACAAAAATCTCATCTATAAGTTTTTTATCTGCTAAATTGCCTTTGATAAAGGTAAAATTAGGCAGTTTAGCCAGTTCGGCCAAGCGGTATTCTTTGAGGGAAACATCATAGTAATCGTTCACGCTATCTAAGCCGATAACGCGCGCAGAAGGATTTTCCGTACACACGCGGCGAACTAGGGCCGAGCCGATAAATCCCGCTGACCCGGTAATTATAAGTGTTACTCCATTAAATGCCGTCATATTTAACTCCTTAACATTTTTATTTTTTACTGATGATATATATTCATCAATCATTGTTTTATTCACCTAGTTATTAAAGTTTTCTTTAAATTTGAGTGTTTTATAATCTTTGGAGAATTTAAAAAAGGGCAAAGCGCAGTAATACCACTAACTAATGGAATATTTCCCAATAGCATGGCGAAAAAGAGGATATACCAAGTCGCATATGTTTTAAGAATAAACCGCAAAAAAACTTCTATTTCCAAATGTACTGGAAACACCAATAGTGAATTGCGGCTATACCACCTAATCAGCCAATCCAAAATAGGCTTTTTAGATAAAAAAGGATAAGCTAATTTTACTAATAACATAAAACTTACACTTCCTATCACTGCCCCCAGCACACTCCAGCAATAGGGATGGTAATAATTCTTATACATTAAACATGTAATCTTCAAGTATTTGACCATAACAACTAAAAGTACAAAGCAGGAAATAACGATACTACTTTCAAACAAACGGGAATGTTTATTAAATAATCCCCAATCAATATACCCCCCCCCTGCATATCCCAACAAAATAAAAGCCAAAGCAAATAAAGCGGTATCTATGGTAAATGGTAAGCGATACGCAATTAAATAACTTAATAACCAAGAGGTTCCAAAAGCCAGGCCTATGAAAATAAATAAATATTTTGGTCGAGCAGAAAATCGTTTCAAAATTGGCCATGCCAACAAATCTGCCATAAATAAACAAGGCAAGAACCAAAGACGTCCATATATGCCCATATATTCTGGAGTGTTATAACAAACAAAGATACTAAACAAACCGCTCCACAAATTAAATGCTTCTTGCCGGTAATAACAAATAAATATCCATAAGAATAAATTAAAAAATTCAAATATAAAATAAGGTACCATCAAACGCTTAAACCGATGGATAATGTATTGTGCATAGTTTTTTTTACTCCATCCGGTAGATTTTGTTTGCGTATAACCAGACAAAAGAAATAACAAGGGCATATGAAAAGCCAAAATTATTGAACCATAAGGAACACTCGCGTGATGCAGTAAAACCAAAATCATGGCACTGCCACGAAGATAATCCAGTAAAGGTATTCTTCCCCTATCCGCGGAGATGTTGGATATCATAAAACTACTTGGCGCAGCAATTGTAGATTTCACCGGAAAAAGAAACACTATTTTTCTCCTATTACCATGTGAGATAAAAACTGGTTGTATGATAATAACTTTCGTATCCCCAAACAAACCGCCAACATACCTAATGTTTCTAACACATTTAATCCTAAGTTAGGTGATACATCTTGTGTAAAGTAAGGCAAAATATAAACAAATTGGTAGGTGGATAAAATATAAATCGCCAATGAATGTTGCCCGCAATAAGCAAAAAAAGCCGAAAGGCCCTTACTCTTTCGGACCATAAAATTGGTTAACGAAACCACACACACAGAAGCCGCCAGCGCAATGACATAACGCAAAACATCCAAGCATGCTTGCGTTTGTAAAGGCAGCTGTGCATCACTCAAACTAAATCCAGATGTATATATATAAGCGTTTTTTTGAAAAAACGGCATAAGTGCCAGCCACAGCACACCGCTTATTCCCGCCCACCCTATCTGCTTAAAATAGGCATACAGTTTGTACCGGGCGGTATAGTATCCGGCCACAAAGCATGGGAACATAAATTTATAAGATTCCCAATTATAACCGTCCGGCGTGATGCAGCTTACCGCCACCAGTAGCATATACGCACCGGCTTTCCGCCATCCGGACAAGTAGGTTTCCAGCAATGCGCTTAAGGTTCCCGCAATCAGCAACGCCCACAGGAACCAAAATGTAGTTAAAATATTTTTGATGAGTCGGGCGGGTTCAAACGAGAAATGTCTGACCGCACCAAACAGTAAAAACAATCCGGTTGCCCACGCCAAAATTGGTGGAAACAACTTCAACCATCTCCGGCTGATGTAGAGAGAGACCCCGTGTTTTTGTAAACTAAAATAAGATAAATATCCGGCTACTGCCATAAATAACGGCATGTGGAAGCTGTAAATAAAACGGAAGGCAAGATTATCATAAAATCTTTGTGTGGATAAAAATTCCGCCCCACTTCCGTATTGGATTGCATGCCCCCCTAAAACCAGCAGGATTAAAATTCCCTTTAACACGTCTACTAACAAATTACGCACAGCCGGTGTCATACATGGCTCCTTATTTTTTGCTTCACAAACGGGATTCTTCGCATCAAAGGTTCTATTTTTTCATATAAAGCCGCATATTCCGGCGTATGCCTGAAACACAAAACAAACGAACTCAGGCTGACCAGGCCGCATACAGAAAATTTTAGCAACAGGAACAGTATATGGCCCGTTTCAATCTGCCCAAACCACACGCCAGCGGCTAATCCGGGCAAACTGGCAAGCAGCAATTTGATAACGTATATCCAATAACTCCCCATTTTGTTATGAAATACTTTCTGGGCCAGCTGAAACGGCTCATACCAATACACTGTTAACAGGTAAGACAACGAGGTTGCCAAAATAATCCCCGTAACGCCCATCCTATTGCCCAGCCATACCGACAACCCGATATTAAGTGCCGCCGCCGCCAGCATGACATAGCGCATAGAAACAAATATGCCGGACGATTCCCGCACCATCCATAACGGATGAATAGCACAAAAGATAAAACGGTTAAAAGCAAGTGCATAGATAAATCCGCCACCTATAATAAATTCACTGCCAATCCAAATGCGAATAAAATCATTCATACCGGCTAAGTAACAGGAAGCAGCTATCGTGGCAATAGTATACATAGTCAGCATTAAAATTTTGAACAATTGATATTTTTTAGCATTTGATTCGGTAACAAGAAAATGCCCGATACTAGCTAATACTGCGCTAATCAAAATCATGATAAGCTGATTAATTAATGAATAGATGGTTACGTAATTGCTAAAGTAACCTACCACGGTTGTACTGATAATTAGCGAAATGAGTATATTATCGGTGGAATTCATAATATACGCCCCAATCTTATAGAGAAAAGAGGCTTTTAAATTTTTCCAAATTTCTTGATTTATCTCTTTAGCTAAATGAGTAGTGGTCAATTTTTTCAAGTACGGATATTTCTTTCCAGCCCATATCGTAAGTGTGATATTGTTTAATAACGTATAGACTGTCTGGCAAATTAAAAAAATCATAAAACTGCGAAATAGCATCAATAAAACAATCTGCGTTATATACATTAATATCGTAGAAGCAGTTTCAATCACTTTTACAACATATACTTTTTGATCAGCCCGAAATAAAGTAGCACGACTGATGGCAAAGTAAGAAAGCACGGAGTTTAATAACAAAATAAGGTAATAAAGTGTTAATTCGTTTTGAGGTAGCGTGATACCATGTACTAATTTCGGAAGTAACGGCACTAATGCCAATCCTACAGCCAAAACTGCCAGCGCAATAAAATTGTAAAGTTTTTGAAAATAACGAACTAAAGAGGCTACCAGTTCCGTGTCATTTTGGGCTACAGGTTTGTATAAAGAGTATGTCATCACCGTGTACAACCCCAAATCCGACAAAGCCAGCATAGTTAGGATATTAGCAAACAAACCATTAATACCCAAATAATCAACGCCCAGTATCTTGATAAAAACGGTCCGAGTCACAAATGCAAGCAACGCCTTCAAGCCGAAGGCTCCTATTCCAACTACAGAATTGCGAATTGTATTACTGGTTCTTGAGTTTCCCATAAAAATAAACTTCTGTCATTAATTATGAAAATAATTCATCTGCCAATTTTTGGGGATCCCGGTTTGGAAAATCAACCAACGGATTATACGCCAACAGTTCTTGCGGCGTAATACGTTTTAGTTTTTCAATAAGTTCCGGATCATCCGCATCTAAATAATACTTATACTTTCTGACCTCATTATCTGGTTCGATATTGATACCGATAATCGGTTTGTGCCAAGCCATATATTCCAAATATTTTGATGATTTTAAATTTTTATCGGAATTACCAATGTAAATAAGTGCCCGGGCAGATAAACATTTTTGCTCAAATTGTTTTCTGCTCAACATAGGAGCAAAATAAATATTCACGTTTTTCGGACAATATTTTAAGCTAGAATAACATTCAATAGAAACTCCGCTGTTTTTAATAGAGTCAGCAAATCGGTACAGCAGTTCAGGATCTCTGATACCCTTATAAAAACTGCCGCCGTAAATCAACGTATCGTTCTGTTTCCAGCCAGTGAGTTTTTTAGGACCAAACGGAATATAAAAGCCAACAAATTTAGTGAGCTTTTGTAAATGTTTCGGAACTAAATTTTCCAAATTATAATACACTTTATCTGCATAGGCTAGCCACCGATGTTCTACTTTTTCTCGTTTGTAAATATTTTTTGCCAGTGAGTGGTTGGTAAACGGATCAAAATACACTAATTTAAACGGAATATGATTTTTATGTGCGAATTGATAGGCTGCCTCCATAAAACCGAATAAACCCGCAATTCCAAGTACCATGTCAAAATTTAAATAGGCATATTTTTGTAAATGAGTATATATGGATTTAACACCCAACAAAAAGTTCTCTTTACCCAGCTTATATAGAATTTTACGTTGTATTCTATAGCATACGGCGGACCATTTTATTCCGTAACGCGGATCCGGAAGAGATAAATTATACTTACTTTTTGATATACCGCATTTGCCTTCATAACCGCAAAAATATAGTTCACAATCTTCAGGAATTTTTGACATAATTTCTGTCATAATTCCAGAAGTTGCACCCATTCCATTTTTGGTTATCCCAACAATTAATATTTTTTTTGTCATAAAAGTTTTTTATTTATTATCTAGTTTTAGGTAAGGTTAATAAATTCCCTATTTTTTTGTCCCATTCTTGCGGCTCAAACGGCACAAAACCGCTCCAATGAGAAAATGTCATTTCACCAAAATATACTCTGCCGTTAATTTCATAAAAATCCACTCGCACATGCGGAATATGTTGAGATAATACCGCGGCTAATTCTTTCATTTTCTCAAACGATTTAGGTTTGGCTATCTGTTTAGAACTATTTGGATGTCCGTTTGTAAAAGGCAAATGATTAAAATTCATATCGTAAAAATCAAATTTTGTTTCTTCGTTTGGGTTTTGCCTATCAGAAGCGACAAACATCATTTTGGGGATTCCGTTAAAACAGAAAAATTTATAATCTTTTAAATCTTGCGATTTTCTTTCTTCCATATATTTCTCAATAATAACACGCGGTTTGACATTTTTATATGGCCACTCACGACCTTGCCAAAAATAATTGCGTTTCAAAGAACTGTTGATTTTCTTTTTAGCAGCATGATAATCAAAGTTACTTTTATCACTGCAAATAACTAGCCCGCCACTATCATGAGTGCATTTAAGCACAAATTGGTTGGGCAATTTGTCAAAATCTATATCTTCAAACTTATCCCACACGCCCAATGTTGGAATAATATACTCGTCTCCAATGATATCCGCTACATACTTCTTAACCTCGTATTTATCCACCATGGTGGTATAAATGGGCTTTCGATCATAGAGTTTAAGCCATTGGAGTTTTTCATTGAAGGTTTGGGGATTTTTTAAATCTAGCTCATAACCGAAAAATAATTTAAATTTTTCCTTTAGAAATTTTTCATCAGACCAATGATTTAAAAGACCATGCCCGGCAAGTACACGAAAGCGATATTTTTTGTCTGTCAAAAATTTAATTATTTTGTGAAATCTGTGCATTAACATTTCCTCCAAAATGGTGTTTATTCAATTTTACTTGTATGAAGCATACGAGAATGAAAAAATATATCTCTTTTGAGTTATACGAAACAAAAGCCCATTCCATTAGTAGCAATAAAACGAGTAAAACCATGCATATTAGTGTGTTTTTATCCGGGCAATATTTGTATTTAAATAGTTGAATTCCTGGGATAATATAAAGTAAATAATAAAGCGTAGCTCCAACAATTCCTCCACACGATAGGAGTTCCACGTAATTATTATGCAAATAGCATGGCAAACCTACCACAGGTTCTGTTAATATACCAGAACTTCCGATTCCAATTCCCAAAAAAGGTGTCCTTAGAAATTGTTCAAATCCAATTTTGATCATAAGACTCCGCTGATATGTAGATAAATCCATGTCATAACTAGATGAAAATAATCCTAGGATCCCCATCAAGCGCATTTTCATGCCTTCCAACATTGGCAGCGATAATAGTACATAAAATAACAAAAATCCTAAGCCCCCAATAAATATCCCACTGATGATATTGACAATCAAATTACGTTTGTTCATATATTTAATCGTCACTACTGCGACTATTCCCATCACTAAGATTAAAAACGCCTTGCGACTATTTGAAACTGCAAATAAGATAAAAGCAGGTATAACAAAGAGGTATGAGAGAGAAAACTTAACACATATGGCTCGGTACAGTGTCAAAATAATGGAAAACGCACACAACATGCCAACGATATTAGAATTTAATATGTCGCTATCTAAACGCACAGATTCTTGTAGCATATAATGTAAATTGTTCCATCCGTATGTAAAAAAAAGATAAATCGTCAGCAAATAGCCAGCCCAACGGATATTATCTAATAAAGGTAAAGTTGATGTTAAGTGATCTGCATAGATATATACAACAGATAAACATATCAACGTTTGGGCAATTAAAAACGACCAATGTAGGCATTCTTGAGGTGCCAATGTCCAAAAATAGGATGAAAAACAAAACAATAAAAATATCAGCATATAAATATGAAAAGGAGCAATATGGAAATTTATATTCTTTCCGTACCGCAATGCGATAAAACATCCTAGGACAGCCGTTATCCCAATCTGTATATATTTCCCGAGTGGATTTCCTCCCATAGCGTAGAAGGAAAACAAAAGGAATGTAACCAACCACCATAAAATTGTGTTTAAAAATTTGGTGTATATCATTTGGAACCCTCTAGTAAATGCTTAATAGTTCTTAACCAATCCCGTGCTATATTCTCTGCCGTGTATTGTTGGGCAATTTGAAGATTTATCCGGCCCATTTGTGCCCACTTTTCAGGATGAATAAGCATCTTTTTAAGTGCTTGTACTAATGACCTTTTATTTCCCACAGGGAATACATAGCCGTTTTTCCCAGATTTAATAAGTTGACGTGCTACTCCAGTGGGAAAATCGCTGCTAATTACAGGCATACCACTGGCCATTGCCTCTATCAGCACATTGGGGAATCCCTCAAAGTCTGATGAAAGCACAAAAATATCACTTTGCTGCACATCAAACATAACTCTTTTTTTAGTCCCCATCAAAAATACGCGGTTTTGCAGTTTTAACTTTTTGATTTGTTGCTCAAGAGTCCTTTGTAAAGGACCCACACCATAAATTTTCAGAGTGTATTTTGGATATTCTTCTGCTAGTTCGCTGAAAGCATCAATCAGCAACCTGTGATTTTTCTGCTCTGTCAATCGTCCCACAGTTACTATTTCTCGTCGCTTGATAGAAACATCTTCAGTTGGAATATTTTGAAAATCCACAGGATTAGGCAAAACAGTTAAAGGTTTTTTGTAGTGTATCTTCAAAAAATAATTTTTTGAATATTGATTTTGACATATCATACCGTCAGATTTTTTGTATAGAGAGTATAGCAGAATCCTCTTAAAAAAATTACGAGAAGCAGGATCATTTCGTTCAGACAATATGATTGGTTGAATCCCATATAGCCATCTCCCTAAACAAGCAAGCAAACTTGTTGTTTCAGTAAAGGCTAAAATGCAATCAAAATGATGTTTTCGCGCATAATTCACGAAAAATCGCAATCTTTGAAATTCTATTGGTAAGATAAATAAAAATCTCTTAAATCTCCCTTTCGGAACTGCCAACCCCATTTTGATATGCTTAATTTTAGAATTTAATTGGTAAAAACTCGGAGTATTTTGGAGCGTTAAAATTGATACGTCACAAGTATCACTCCATGCGTTAGCAAGGGTAACTATTACCCTTTCGGCTCCTCCCGGATTTAATGCTGGAATAAAAAATAAAATTTTCATACTACACTTCTTCTTTCTTCCTCTATATTTTTTAATTTCTAATAGAATTTCTTCATCTTATTTTTCCGTTAAATTCTTTAATTGTGCATAAAAGGCTTTGCGGCATTCATTCAAAATACTACTCTTATAGCGTTTAGCAACCTCTATATTGCGCTTACTTTGCGCCGTCATTACTTCCGGGTGCGTAATCAGCCGGATAATGGCATCAGAGTATCCTTGTACGTCATCATAAGCCACTAAACATTCCGGCGGTAAAATCTCGGGGATGCCGCACACCGGCGATGCAATCGCGGGGATTCCCTCGGCCATCGCCTCCAAAATCACGCGGGGCAATCCCTCAGCGCGGGTTGGGAAAACAAATAAATCGGCAGCGCGTATTTTTTCGCGAACTTCCGCGCCGCTGGCCATGCGCCCCCAAAATGTAACGTGCGACGCAATCCCTAAATCAGCCGCTAGTTGTTCAAAAGTAGCCCGCAACGGCCCATCCCCTACAAACCACACGTCCACATCGTATCCGGCGGCTAACACTTTTTGCAGGGCTTGCATCAGCACAACATGTCCTTTACCATAACCGGTAAAGGCATTGGCCACGTGGGCAATTGTATATTTCTTTTTGGGAGTATAAACTTTGGGCTGGGCAAATTTATCATCCGGCAACTCTACCGATGAATAAGAAGCAGTAAAATAGGGAGCCTTTCCGTTTAAAAGGGCTTTACAGGGGTATCTTTTCTGTAAATAAGAGGTCGTTACATACGAAACCCCTATTGCCTGTCGGCACATTCTTTTTAGATTATGTGTCCATACACAGCGTACAATTGGACGTATTATACCACCGCTAGTACCTTTAGCAAAATATTCCCAAGGGTCTACCACTACTTCTAATGCGTAGGGCTTCCCCGTCTTGGCAAAAATAGGAAGAGCCGTATTGGCTACCACACCGGGTACGCGAAAAATGGCACAGTCGCACATTTTCACATAGTTTTTAATGAGTTTTCGGTTCGTTAAATAGTTTTTGACAAATTGTTTAAACCCACGCGAAGGCGGAATCGGCAAAAAGTGCACATTCGGACCGCTTGCCAATTTACAGTTTTTAGGAGCAACATCTACTTGTTTGGCACGCACCAAAGCATATACTTCCTCAAACACGGACAAATAACGGGCATAGAATGAATAGTCAAAAACAGACTCCACATAGACGTTTTGTTCTTTGTCTATGTAATAATGACCGTCTGCTACTACCAATAATCTCATTTCGTCCCCTCTTTACGCCAAACCATTTTGTTGACTACTCCGGTAAAACTTTGGATGATTTTCACTACCTTGCTAGAGACGTTTTCATCCACATAATCCGGCACCGGGATGCCGTTATCCTGGTTTTTCGTCGTTTCTACAGCTAGGGAAACGGCTTGTAAGAGATTCTTTTCGTCAATCCCCGCCAGGACAAAACATCCCTTATCCAACGCTTCGGGCCGCTCGGTAGAGGTACGGATACACACCGCCGGGAAAGGTTTACCAATAGACGTGTAAAAACTGCTTTCTTCGGGCAACGTGCCACTGTCCGACACCACGGCAAACGCATTTACTTGCAAGGCATTATAATCGTGAAATCCTAACGGCTCGTGTGCCATAACGCGCTTATCCAACTTAAAACCGCTTTCTTGCAGGCGTTTTTTACTGCGCGGATGGCAAGAATACAAAATGGGCAGTTCATAGGTTTGGGCCAGTTTGTTAATGGCCGTAAAAAGAGAAGTGAAGTTTTTTTCGGTATCTATGTTTTCCTCGCGGTGGGCAGATAGTAGGATATACTTACCCTTTTCCAGGCCTAGGCGCGTTAAAATATCACTCTTTTCAATAAGGGGCAGATTTGCATGGAGTACCTCTGCCATGGGAGAACCCGTCACAAACGTACGCTCTTTAGGTAGTCCGCAATCGGCCAAATACCGCCGGGCGTGCTCGCTATAGGCTAAATTGACGTCTGAAATAATATCTACAATGCGGCGGTTGGTTTCTTCGGGCAAACATTCGTCTTTACAACGGTTGCCTGCTTCCATGTGAAATATCGGTATGTGTAAGCGTTTGGCCCCAATCACAGACAGGCACGAATTGGTATCGCCAAGCACTAAAACGGCATCCGGTTTTACTTGTACCATCAGTTCATAGGATCTGGCAATAATGTTACCCATGGTTTCGCCCAAATCCTTACCAACGGCATTTAGGTAAATTTCCGGCTCAGCCAGTTGTAAGTCCTTAAAAAATACACCGTTTAGGTTGTAATCATAATTTTGGCCTGTATGTGCCAAAAGTACATCAAAGTATTGGCGGCATTTTTTAATGACGGCCGCCAAGCGGATAATTTCCGGCCGCGTACCTACAATTATTAAAAGTTTTAGTTTGCCGTTATTTGCAAAGTTCTTCATAATTACTCCTTATACCGGCTCAAAAAAGGTGTCGGGTTTTTGCGGGTCAAACAGTTCATTGGCCCACATGAGCGTTACTAAATCTTGCGTAGCACTGGTGTTTATAATATTGTGCGTGTAACCGGGCAACATGTGTATGGCTTCTATCTTATCACCGGACACTTCAAATACACGTTTCTCGTCAGTGCCGATTTTGCGCATCTCAATCCGTGCCGTACCGCTTACCACGATAAAGAACTCCCATTTTGTGTTATGCCAGTGCTGGCCTTTGGTAATACCCGGTTTTGAGATGTTGACCGAAAATTGCCCGCAGTTTAGCGTTTTTAACAGTTCCGTAAAACTCCCGCGCTCATCCGTATTCATTTTAAGCGCAAATTTCGTTTTTTCTTCCGGTAAATACGATAAATACGTGGAATAGAGTTTTTTGGCAAGCGAACCCGCCGGAATTTGCGGCATTACAAGCGTTTGCGGTTGTGCCTTGAAACTTTCCAGTAAATCCACTATCTCCCCTAGCGTAGTGTGGTGGGTTATGGGTGCATAGCAGTATTTGCCTTGCATGTTTGCTATCGGGTTTACTCCCTCATAATTACAACGGTGCGGGTGGTCTTCCAACGCGTCCAACATTTCCTCTAGTAAATCATCAATGTAGAGCAGTTCTAACTGCGTGGCGCGGTCATTTACTTGTATTGGCAAATCGTGCGCTAAATTGTGGCAAAAAGTGGCCACGGCTGAATTATAATTCGGTCGACACCACTTACCAAACAAATTCGGGAAACGATACACATAAACGGACGCCCCCGTTTCTTGGGCGTATTTAAAAAATAGTTCTTCCCCGGCTAACTTAGATTTGCCGTATTCTGACCCTGCATAGCGGCCTTGTAAAGTGGCCTGGATAGAAGATGACAACACGACGGGACATGTATTTTTATGTTTCTTAAGCGTATCTAACAGAGTAGAGGCAAACCCAAAGTTGCCTTGCATAAATTCCTTCGGATCTTGTGGGCGATTAACGCCGGCCAAGTTAAATACAAAATTGGCTTGGGCGCAAAATTGGTCCAACTCTTGGGGAGTGGTATCCACATCACATTCCAAAATACGCTCAATATGTAAATTCGGGCGCGTACGGTTTTTGCCATCTTTAATGGCTTGCAAATTGGCCACTAAATTGCGCCCTACAAAACCTTTGGCCCCCGTAATTAAAATATTCATTTGTTTACCTGTTTTAGCTCATTTTGTACGTAATCTGTAGTTAAAATCTTTTTGACCGTCCCTTCCACATCTAAACGATTTGTATTGTGGCTGGTGTAGGCCTCGTCGGCCATGGTTTTTACCTGCCCTTTAACAACAAATTTATCGTAATTTAAGTCCCGGCTGTCTGTTGCCACGCGGAAATACTTCCCCATATCTTCTGCCCGCAAGCGTTCCTCGCGTGTCATAAGGGTTTCAAAGAGTTTTTCCCCATGGCGCGTACCGATAATTTGTGTGCCCGTGTCCCCAAATAATTGTTGCACCGCCTTGGCTAAATCTCCAATCGTAGAGGCGTCGGCCTTTTGGATAAATAAATCCCCCGGGTTGGCGTGCTCAAACGCAAATTGCACCAAGGAGACTGCTTCATCTAAGTTCATTAAAAAGCGGGTCATTTCCGGGTTGGTAATGGTAATGGGCAACCCCTTTTTGATTTGGTCAATAAATAGCGGAATAACTGAACCGCGTGAACACATCACATTGCCATACCGAGTACAACAGATAACTGTATTTCCACGGTCCGCCGCTACGCGAGCATTGGCGTAAATAACGTGTTCCATCATGGCTTTGGAGATACCCATCGCGTTAATGGGATAAGCGGCTTTATCGGTAGATAAACATACCACGCGTTTTACCCCGCACTCCATAGCGGCATGGAGCATATTGTCTGTTCCCATTACATTGGTGCGCACCGCTTCCATCGGGAAAAATTCGCAGGAAGGCACTTGTTTGAGGGCTGCCGCGTGGAATACGTAATCCACCCCATGCATCGCGTCTTTAATGGCCTGCGCGTTACGCACATCACCAATGTAGAATTTTACTTTGCGCGCATGTTCCGGGTGTTTGGCTTGCAACTCATGGCGCATATCGTCTTGCTTTTTTTCATCACGCGAAAATATGCGGATTTGCCCGATATCGCTAGTTAAAAAGTGTTTAAGGACGGTATTGCCAAAACTGCCCGTACCGCCTGTAATCATAAGGGTCGCCCCATTAAACGCCGTCATTTTTGTTACCTCTCTTACTTTGAATCAATGCTTGCAATTTGGATTCTATTGAGTCCAACATAATTCGCTTTGTAAAATTATTTTTGAAATAAGTGCGTGCTTTTTGTGAACACTCTTTGTAATTTTCGTAATGTAAAATGAAATCTTTCATATGTGCGGAAAATTGTTCCAAATTTCCAGCGGGGACACATACTCCTGCCCCAGACTCGTTAATTACTTCGGCCCCAAATCCGTTCAAAGCCCCTAAAATAGGAATCCCGGCAGACATATACCCTTGCACTTTGGCAGGAATCGTTTTGCTGATAATACTGCCGGGTTTAAGAGTAACAAGACACACATCGGCCAATTTGTAATATTCCGGCATACGTTTTACTGGTTGCCGACCATGAAAGATCACTAATTTTTCAAGGCCTTTTTGCTTGACTAGTTGCTTGGCTTTTTCAAGGAAAATGCCGTCTCCCACAAAGTGCACCGCGAAATTAGGCAATTCTTTATTCTTTTCAGTGGCATTTAGAATAAGTTCAATGTCTTGGGCGTTACCCATATTGCCTAAGAATACGAAATCAATAACTCCATTATCTTGTGTAAAATCCATGTCCAGATATTCCGAAGAGGCCATTTGCGGTATGTACGACAATTTTTCACGGGAAATACCATTCACTTTCTCAAAATATTCAAAGAAACTCTTAGATTGTACGGAAATGGCATCTGCCCGATGGTATAACCATCGGCTAATCCAATGAATGGGTTTAAATACAAACCATTTATCGCCAGGAGGCATCATTTTCATGGATTCGGGCCACAAATCACAACAGTACACGAATAAAGGAATATGTTGTTTTTTAGCGGTAATAACGGCCGGAAACATCATGAGAATAGGAGAGAGTTGATAAGAAAACACGATGTGGTATTTTTTGCGATTCCAAAACGCCCACCAAGAAGCTGAAAACATATAGCTAAAATAATTCAAAATGCGCCATAAAACGCCCTTCCTGCGTCCAATTTCAAAAGTACGGTACACTTGCACCTCATTGATTTTTTCATCCCTATGCTTGCCGTGCTTGTATTCTTCCGGTACAAAACCCGTTTCATAATTAGGCAAACCAGTCAAAACAGTTACCTCATGCCCATCTTGTACCAGTTGTTCGCAAATATCCTGATTTTGAAACCGCTCGGGATAATAATGTTGGCAAACCATTAGTATTTTCATATATCATCCCTTTTATGCCTGTACATCGTAGAGATGAAACGCTCTGCGGAACCAGTTCGGTAAAATCAAGTATTTAATAAAAGCGGTGCATACCAAACGGTAATAGGTAACACTCCCAATCATCCCCATTTGGCGCATTGTGCTAAAAAGTTCTCTTTTCATTTGAAAGTGCGGTAAAGCAAGTACCATATGTTCATATGCGTCAATAGAATGGATGTTAGCAATCACGCTTGTCAGGTTAGCAGTCTTATATCCTTTTCCTATTACACGCACCCAAAGATATTCATCTTCTAAATGGGGGAAATCTTTATAATTACCCGCATCTAAAATGGCCTGTTTTCTGAACATCACTGTCCGATAGATAAAGGGAGAATGATTTTTTAAGAAAGTTTTAATCTCTTGTTCAGATTCAGGAACCTCTCGGATAGCGGTTGGTAAAAGCGTATTATTACGGTCCATTTCTTGGGCATACCCTCCCAATACAGCCGTTTCGGGGTCCTCAGCGAAGTACGCCAGTTGTTTTTCAAAGCGACTGGGCAGAGAAATACTATCTGCTCCTTGTATGGCAATTAGGTCATATTGGCACTGGTTGATAGCAAAAGCAAGTGCGGCCGCACGCAGCATGGGAACAGAATGTGTTAGAACCCGGACTGTTTCGTTCTTGGCGGCTTCATCTATGACGGCTTGCATATCTTCATTCACTGGGCCATCAACCATAATTACGACTTCGGCGGGTTGTACGGTATTGGAAAAAACGCTATCCAATGCTTGCTTGACCCAAGCCGGAAAATCTTTTTGCCAAACATAAAGTACAACAGAAAATTTTTGCATCATTTAAATTGATCCTGTTTGTGTAATTCTCCGGGGCCTTCTCAACAACATCTTCGTATTTTAGAACGCAGCGTGTTGTGCCCCAAGAGCATTTACAGTCAAATAAAAAGGAATAAACTTGGCTGGGTATTGATTATTCCAAAGCCTGGTATAATCAAAACCCAGCTTGGAGTATTCCTCCTTTCAAGCAATTGTCAGTAATTACTCCACGCGAGGGTATAACTACCAACAGTCGCCTTAAATCTTTTAAAAATTTTCAAAAAGAACAAATTTGGAATTTATGACGCTTTGTAACTTGCGATACAAAACTTATTAACGATCATTACCAGTGATACCGACCAGAGCCCCCCCTGATAGCAGGCGCGGTTATACAAATTCTCTAGAAAGAGAATCCTAACCATTTAAATCTATATTTTCGTATTGGAACCTAAAAATTCCAAAAAAATAGGATTCCAATTTTTTGGAATCCTACCGTGATGAGCAAATTAGGAAGATGGGCTAACAAAAACGACTGTTCGTTAGTTATTCCACGCAGAGGCATAACTAAGAGCAGTCGTAGCCGCAAAAATTATCAGAATAGAAGATTATTCTAAACAAGTATGTGCGAGCATTCGGCAGAAAATATTATCAGGAGCTACCTGACTTTATTTTCCGCCTAAATGACCGCTTCTGGACCTGCGTGGAAATTGGGAAACCCAATAGCCATCCTATTCTTCATAGGATTCCAAAAACGAATAAAACTACAATTGTAAGTTGCCCAATCCCAGGGCTGTACTACTTTAACACTCCATTGAATAAATTCTTCTATATTTTAGCAAAAATGCAAATAGTTAACAAATTTTATTCTACACCTACCCAAATAAAGGCAAAAACAACTTGACTCCTATCTCTAGAAGAAGTGTGAAGTGTGTACAGGCAAATACCCGGCCCATACGAAGAACATGAGTACAAGAGGTCAAATAAAAATCACTTATCTTAGTCAGAAGATTTTACTGTACCACCGCTATATTGATTATTGGTACGAAATTGACTGTAACCACAAAACGATCCGGTGTTGAAAAGTTAACGGATATAACCTTTCAGATCACGTGGGAGTTATCAGATGTTAGAGCAAAAAGTAACGCACCCGGTCCGTTAGTGTGCCTGTTTGGCGTTGAACCTGCGGGGCACATCCGCTACCCGGTAGTACCATGCAAACCAATCAAGAGAAAAAACTATTCATTTCCTTGCTTATTCCACGTCAAAATTAAAATAGGTATCTTTGTAGGGTTCATTTTTAAGTGTAAAATGCCACCATTCGCTATCCAGCCCCACAAACCCGGCTTTTAGCATAGCATCACGCAAAATTTGGCGGTTGCGTTTTTGTTTTTTGGTCAATTTTTTATAACCGGGGTGAGAGCGTTCACTAAACAAATCAAATGTTCCCCCCATATCCACAAAAGAGCCATCTTGCTTAATAAGGGTTAAGTCAATGGTACTGCCGCGCGTATGGCCGGATTTTGGCATAATATACTCCCCGGCAATCAAGTCCGCCTTACTTAATGCAGGGTAAAAACTTTTGTTCCCTTCATCACTGGGGTCGTTAATCCACGCTACAAAATGGTCCACGGCTTTTTGCGGGCGGTACGCATCCCAGATTAGCAGACGGTAGCCCTGTTGGCGTAAATCTTGCGCCGCCCGGGCAAGCGCCGCTAACGCTTCTTTAGTCATATACGCCACCGGGGCCTTATACCCCCGTATCTTTTGGCCGGTAAAATTATACGGGGAATAATAGCGTAAATCAAACACGGCATCATCAATGACGTTGTATATTTTATCAAAACCGCTTTTATCGGTGGAAATCGTATCCGCCTGAACCCCCGCACAGATACCTACCATAAACAACATTACTAATATCCATTTTTTCATATCCCTTCTCCTCTTGTCATTTGCTTAGCAATTCTTTTACTAAAAATTTTGTTACGATGCTATCGGCCGCTGGTGTATCTTGCGTAAAATTATGGTCAAACCCGCGCAAAGTTTCCAAGTGCGCCTGGGCAAAAGCAGCACTCATTTGTTTGCCGTACCTGTACGGTACCAGTTGGTCATCCTGGCTGTGTAGCACCAGCACCGGGCCTGTATATTTGGCGGCCTGTTCATAAACGGGTATTTGCTGGGTCGTCTTTAAATACGCACGCCCCACTCTTAACCCGTTGGCAAGCGTAATAAATGCCGGCGGATTTTTAGGGTCAAACGTTACCCCAAACAAGTTCCCCTTAGCCACATCCTCCTTGAGTTCAGGCGCGGGTGAAAGCAAGGCCAGGGCTTTAATTTTTTCGGCTCCTAATTCTCCCGCTAGCATGGCCGCTACAACGGCCCCCTGGGAATGCCCCGCCAACGCAATAGAAGATACCTGCGGCAGTTGCCGTGCATACTGGTAAACACGGCGGGCGTCTTCCCATTCGTTTGGGATAGTCATATCCACAAATTCCCCTTCACTTTGGCCGTGCCCGTTAAAATCAAACAATAAGGTAGCAACTCCACGTGCGCGCAACTGGTCCGCCAGTTCTGTTAGTAGCGGCATCTCTTTATTGGCATTAAAGCCGTGTAAAATCAGCACTAACGGATAGGTAGTGGTATCTGACGGAGTTTGCAACGTACCCGCCAGTGCTCCATGATCCCCCGTTACCGTAAATGCGTGTTGGGCAGGCGCATGACAACAGGCCCCCAACAGGCCTATACACAGACCTAAAACAAGCCCTAATTTCTTCATAATTTCCCTCCAAAGCAAGATACTTCTTTTGCAAAACAAACGTGAACATCTTTTTGGCTATACATAATATAGTAGCAAAAAAACTAATCATTTTTTTTGCTTGTGCGGCTTTTCACAACTTACTAATTTTTTTATAATAATAGTAGCGGTACAGCCGCAACTTAAGGGGGAATGTATGGACATTGCAAGTGTAAACCAACAAGTACAACAGGAAAGTATTTTTTTGCAGGATTTAAAACGTGAAATTGCCAAAGTAATCGTGGGGCAAGAAGCCCTCTTGGAAAAAATGCTTGTTGCTTTGCTGGCCGATGGCCACGTGCTGATTGAAGGCGTACCCGGCTTAGCCAAAACGCTGGCCGTAAAAACCCTGGCCCAAGCAATCACGGCCCAGTTTAGCCGCATCCAGTTTACACCGGATTTATTACCAGCCGATATTACCGGCACGCTGATTTTTAGCCCTAAAGAAGGAACCTTCTTCCCCAAGCGCGGGCCCGTGTTTGCCAACTTTGTACTGGCCGACGAAATCAACCGTTCCCCCGCCAAAGTACAAAGTGCCCTGTTAGAAGCCATGCAGGAACGGCAGGTAACTATTGGGGATACCACCTACCCGTTGCCCTCCCCGTTTATGGTATTGGCCACCCAAAACCCGGTGGAACAAGAAGGTACATACCCCTTACCGGAAGCCCAAGTGGACCGCTTTATGCTTAAAGTGCTGGTTACCTATCCTACTAGAGAAGAAGAAAAAGTGATATTAGAGCGTATGTCCGGCCATCAGCCCATTTCGCTTGCGGCTTTGGCCACGCCGGACAAAATTCTGCATGCCCGCCAAGTAGTTGATACCATTTACGTAGATGAAAAAATCAAAAACTATATTGTAAACCTGGTCTTTGCCACGCGCGACCCTAAAGCCGCCGGCTTAGAAAAATTAGCCTCGTTTATTGCCTATGGGGCCAGCCCGCGCGCCACTATCTTCCTTACCCAAGCCGCCAAAGCCTATGCCTTCTTAAACGGGCGCGGCTACGTAACGCCGGAAGACATTAAGGCCATCGGGCCGGATGTATTACGCCACCGGGTATTACTCTCGTACGAAGCAGAAGCGGAAAACGTCTCTTCAGATGATATTGTGAAGCAAATTTTTGACGGCGTAGATGTACCCTAACCAGTAGAGGGGGTTTGCATGAATACCGCGGAAATTTTAAAAAAAGTCCGCCAAATAGAAATCCGGACGGACCGGTTAGTCAGTGAAACATTTGCCGGGGAATATTTAAGCACTTTCAAAGGACAAGGGATTGAATTTGCCGAAGTGCGTGAATACATCCCGGGGGATGATGTGCGTAGCATTGACTGGAACGTAACCGCCCGCACCGCCACCCCATACATCAAAAAATACAACGAAACACGTGAACTAACCGTTATGATCGCGTGCGACGTGTCTGCCTCCCAGCAGTTTGGCTCGCTGGACAAATTCAAGCAGCAAACCGCGGCGGAACTGGCCGCCCTGTTTGCTTTTTCCGCCTT
This sequence comes from Elusimicrobiaceae bacterium, assembly GCA_045606825.1. Classification (GTDB taxonomy): domain Bacteria; phylum Elusimicrobiota; class Elusimicrobia; order Elusimicrobiales; family Elusimicrobiaceae; genus Avelusimicrobium. The sequence goes on along the minus strand of JAZUSQ010000012.1, from coordinate 8,022 downwards.
ACAAAACAGTGATAAAGTGGGCCTTTTGTTATTTTCGGACCAGGTGGAACTGTATGTCCCCCCCAAAAAAGGAAAAAAACATATTTTGCGTATCATCCGCGAATTGGTAGCCTTTGAACCCAAGCACACCCAAACCAATGTGGCGTTATGCCTGGAAACATTGCTCAAGGTACTCAAACACCAAAGCATTCTGGTGCTCATTTCGGACTTTTTACCCCCCGTGCAAACCTACGCCAATGCCTTCAAACTGGCGGCTAAAAAATTTGATTTAATCCCCGTGCGCGTACAAGATAAAAAGGAACGTGCATTTCCCCGGGTGCCGGTATGCCTAAGCGTAACCGACCCGGAAACAGGACGCACCGAAGACATCTGCCCGGCAGACCCCGCATTAAATGCGCGCTTGCAGGAATTTTGGCGTTGGCAGGACGGGCAACTGCGCCGGTTATTTTTGCCGCTAAAAACAGAACCCATTGTGGTGGATACCGCCGCCCCGGTGGCAGACCCTGTGATTGCATTTTTCAAACGCCGGGCACGGCGCATACGCAGGTAAGTTATGAAAAAACAACTTCTTTTCCTTTTCCTCTTTTTCCCGCTTGCACTGGGTGCACAGCAATTGGCTATACAACAAACGCAGGCCCCCCAACAGGCCACCTTTGCCCAACCGTTTACGGCACAGGTAGTGCTTACCCACCCACAGGGGCAAAGCGTACAATTAGAAGCAGATTCTCTCCCGCCGGAATTTGAAGTAACACACACTCAATTTCAGCCTTTAGACGACACCACCACCCAAGCCGTACTAACCGTAGTCCCCTTTACGTTGCAGGCCTCCACTTTTACGGCCACGTTTTCCTTGGCGCAAGACCCGCAAATTACCGCCTTAGCACAGGCCACACTAACCGTTAACCCCGTCAAACTGTTTGACGATAACGAACTGCGCGAAATCCGCCCACCGCATAAAATTTTTAACTGGGCTTTGTGGCTATGTATTTTACTGGCACTTTTTGCCGCCATTTGCTTGGTTATTTTCTGGGTGCGCCGTATCAAAAAAGGCAATACGTACCGGCTTAGCAATCCGCCGGATAACCGCCCGGCTCATGTCATTGCACTGGCCCAACTTGATGCCCTCATTGACAGCGGTTTATGGGAAAACAAACAATATAAGGTATTTTACATGACCCTTTGCGATATTTTACGCACCTATTTATACCGGAGGTTTGGGTTAGACGTTTCGGCCGATACCTCTGCCGAACTACTACGCCACATCAAAACCACTGCGTCTCTGTTGCCGTTTTCGCAAGACATACGCATCTTTTTATCTTCCAGTGATTTGGTCAAGTTTGCCAAGGCCGTCCCCACGCAACAAACCCGCAACCGCGATATTACCCTGCTACGTAACTTGATTGAACAAACCACCCCCCAACCGACCGAACCAAATGCCCATACGGAGGAACACCTATGATAACCGCATTGGCTAACGCATTGGGGCAATTTCGCTATCCGTGGGTACTGGTCCTGCTGGCGGTACCGGTGTTTTTGTTGCTTGTTACCCCGGCGCAAGCCCGGCGGCGGATTGCCTACCCGCTTGTGCACATTAAATTTGAACAAGCCTCTTTACGTCTTTTATGCACACGCTGGTTAGCGCGCCTACTGTATATAGCGGCACTGGCCCTCATGATTATCGCCCTGGCGCGCCCGGTTAAAACAGACCGCACCGCCTTACCCCCTACCGAAGGAATTGACATCATCCTTTTAATGGACGTATCCGCTTCCATGCAAAAACAGGATTTTGAGCCGAACCGGTTTGTGGCTTCCCAACTAACAGCCCAGCGTTTTGTAACGCAACGCCCTACCGACCGTATTGGCCTGGTGGTGTTTGCCAAGCAAGCCATGTTGCAAGCCCCTCTTACGCTAGACCACCAAGCCCTGCAGGAGTATATTTCTTCCATGTACTTGGGGATGCTGGATGCCAACTACACGGCTATTGGGGACGGCTTAGGCGTAGCCGCCAACCACTTAAAAGACAGTAAAGCCAAAAGCAAAGTGATTATCTTACTTACGGACGGCGACTCCAACGCCGGCACCATTGACCCCGTTTTAGCCGCCAAGGCCGCCGCCGCATACGGCATACGTATCTATACCATTGGGGCCGCCAGTGCCCCCGGGCAAACCATGTATTCCAGCAGTGAAGATGAAATTAACGAAGGGCTTCTTTTAGAAATAGCCCAAGTGTCCGGCGGTCAATTCTTCCGTGCACAAAATGCCCTGCAACTGGCCGATATTTACAACCAAATTAACGAGTTGGAAAAAACCGCCTTTACCCCCCCCGCCACTATTCACCAGCAAGACCGTTACGCCGGTTTATTGTGGGCGGCTTTAGTTGCCTTACTGGGGGCTTTGTTTGTGGAAAAACTGGTTTTTATAAGGATACCGTAATATGCAACTCTTTGCACATCCTGTCTATCTGTTACTTGCACTGCCTATTCTATTAGGGGTGGGGCTGGTGTATTGGCTGGGTAAAAAATTAGCCCGCCGCTATACCCGCCGTTTATTCGGCCCGGCCGCTTATACCCAATTAACATCCCGCCTTACGCCTGTTTCCCGTTGGAAAGCCGCCTTACTTGTGTTGGCAATTTGTCTGTTATGTATGGCCTTGGCCGGCCCCCAATGGGGTTTAGAAATAACTGAGGCCCAAGGCAATTTTGCCCAAACCGTTATTGCGGTGGACGTATCGGCCAGTATGCGCGCACAGGATATTCAGCCCAACCGTTTGCAAAATGCCAAACAAATGTTGCAAATGCTGGTCAACCATTTAAAAGAGGACCGCATTGGAATTGTGGCATTCACCTCACAGGCGTTTATCCAATGCCCCATTACTACCGATACCCAAGCCCTGGATTATTTTATCCAGGCCCTGCAACCCGATATGTTACCCGTGGCGGGCACTTCTTTGGCGGCCCCCGTAGAATTGGCCGCACGCATGCTTAGCAAATACCCCGGGCAAAAAGCCCTTATTTTGCTTACAGATGGCGAAGACCACACCCCCGACGAATTACAAAAAGCCCAACAAGCCGCCCAAGAAAACGCCATTCGTATTCTTGCCGTAGGCATTGGTACCGCGCAAGGGGCGTTAATCCCGGCCCAATTGGATGCCAACGGCCAAGTAACCGATTATAAAAAGGACAAAAACGGCAAAACTGTTGTTTCAAAACTGGATGAAAAATCCCTGGCCCAACTGGCCCAGGCTACAGGTGGTGTGTATATTGCTTATTCTACGGCGGCCCAAGTGGCACACCAGTTGGAACAGGCCGTTTCCGGGCTGGATAAAACTACCCAAACAGCCGGGCAACAAATCCGTTACAAAAACCGCTACGGCTGGCCGTTGGGCTTGGCCGCCCTATGTCTGGCTATGTTCGCAGGCTGGCCGTGGGAACGCAAAAAAGGTACAATAAAATGATGCAAAAAATGTTCTCTCTTCTTTTCGTAGCCGGACTTGTTACCCCCCTATACAGTGGGGTAAATGCGGATGTACGCCAAGGCAACAAACTGTACCAAAAAGGTAAATACGGGGCCGCGCTCTCTAAGTATGAACATGCCCTGCAAACCGATCCGCAAAACCAGCCGGCCGCTTTTGGGGCCGGGGCAGCGGCCTATTATTTAAAGGATTACCAAACCGCGGCGCAAGCCTTTGAAAATGCCGCCCAAGAAACGGGTCCGCTGGCACAAGACGCCCAGTTCAATTTAGGCAATGCCCACTACCGCAGCGGGGATAAAGATGCCGCTATTTATTCCTATAAACAAGCCATTTTACAGAACCTGCAAGATAAAGAGGCCATCCACAATTTGCAATTAGTTTTGCAAGAGCAAAACCAACAGAACCAAAACGACCAACATAACAATAATTCAGACTCCAATTCCCAAAATCAGGATAAAAACCAGGATAATAACCAAGGCCAGGCCCCGCAAAACCAACCCAATTCTCCGGATAAACAACCGGAACAAAACCCGCAACCTTCCCCCAACCAGTTAGACAAGCAGGCGGCCCAACGCCTCATGCAGTTGGCGCGTGATAATGAATATAAAAACCCCTCCCGGCCCGGCCCGGCAGGAACCGACCACAATGTGGAGAAAGACTGGTAATGAAAAAATTTTTTTTACTTTTCAATTTGTTGCTTCTATCCTCCCTGGGGGCATGGGCCCAAGTTCATTTAAACGCTTATACAGACAAAACAGACCTGGCCTTGGATGACGAACTGACACTTACGGTGCAGGTTTCCGGGGTAAGCGGCAATATGGTTATGCCGCAGTTGCCCAGTTTGCCCGCGTTTAACGTATATTCCCGCCAAGCCGCCCAATCCACCATTAACGGTAAAACCACCCTTTCATTCAAATACCTGATGATGCCCCGCTTTGTAGGCAACACTACTATTGGCCCGGTTACGTTTAATTATGGGGGTAAAACTTACCAGACAAAATCCATCCCCATACGCATTTATAAAACGGTGGCCAGCGTGCCCGCGGCCCCAGCCCGCCAAACTCAAAAAAGCACACCCGCCGCGCCGGAAGGCGAACTGGACCAACTCCCCCCGTTAGAGCGGGAATTGGGTACCCGGGCCTATGCCCACGTGGGGGAACCTTATTTTATGGTAGCGGCTGTTAGCAACAAAACCCCGTACCTAAATGAACCGTTTACCTTAGCCGTACGCTTTTATTATTCACAACCGTTCTATGATGCCCCCTACCAAAACCCCACCGTATCTAATTTACTCTTGGAGGAATTACCGGCTAGCCAGGGTCAGCAAACCCTTCAAAACACAATCTACCGTTACGAAGAAAAACGCTACCGTTTGACTCCGGTTAGCGCGGGGAAAGCCCATATTGGCCCGGCACAAGTTACCTATCATGCAGGTTCGTTAAACGGTTCATTATTTGACCGTTTCTTTGGCGGATCGGCCGTTTCGCCTGCACAAACGGCATCTTCCAAGGCCATGAATATTACAGTTAAAAATATACCCGCCGCCGGCAAGCCAAATTCCTTCTACGGAGCCGTCGGCTCCGGCTATACGCTAAGTGCCCAGTTGGACCGCGCACAAACCCAAGCCGGGGATGCTGTTACGCTCTCTGCTACCGTACAAGGCCCGGGCAATTTAAAAACCTCTGGCGATTTGACTTTCCCGCAAATTACCGGGCTAACGGCCTATGCGGCGGCCCCGCAAGCCGGTTACCTGCCGGGCAGTACCGCCAAGAGTTACAAAACCTTCAAAACGGTATTAGTCCCCACGGCCAGCGGCACTTATACCATTGCACCGGTTGCGTGGTCTTATTTTGACCCGCAAACCCATACCTATAAAACACTTTACACCCGTCCGCTCACGCTGGAGGTATCCCCCGCCGCCAAAGCCGCCGTGCAACTGGATTTTGGCAAAACGGACGGTCCATCCGCTGGGGTTGAGTCCCTCGGGCAAGATATTCACTACGTGCTTTCCGCACCCGCGCCCGGAGCCAACGCCTTGGAAAAATTGGGCACATGGCAATGGGCCCACGCCCTGGCCTTGATGTGGATAGCCGGCTGTCTGTTTATGGCCAGTATCGGCAAAAAAACGGCTGCCAAAAAACACGCCTATCTGCATGCCAAAAACCAACTTAAAAAAGCCACTACTTATGAGGATATCTCAGATGCACTGGCAACCTATTTGTTAGGCAGGTTCCATATCTCAACGGCCCGCTTGCCGCTAAAAGACATTTTGCACGCCTTGGCAAAGGCCCGGGTATCCGGGGTACTTTGCCAACAATTTGCCTCTTTGTGGCAAGCGTTGGAATCAGCCCGTTTTGCCCCGGCAGCCCATACGCCGCAAGAACTGGCCGGGTTTACCCAACGTGCTATAGATTTGCTTAAAAAATTGGAGCAAACCAAATGAAAAAATCTATTTTTTCTCTCTTTTTGTTCAGTGCCTTGACAGTTGCGGTGCAGGCCCAACCGGCGGCCCCCTCGGCCGAGAACTTATACCGCAACGGCCAATATGCACAAGCCCTGTCCTCCTACGAGCAACAGTTAAAAGACTATCCAAACGACCCCTATCTTTACTACAATATAGGTAACTGTTATTTTAAAATGGGCAGTAATGGCCTGGCTATAGCCAATTATTACCGGGCTTTCAAACAACTGCCGCGCCATGCGGATATCCGCCACAACCTGGAGGTGGCCCTTGCCGCCAGTGGGGAACGGTTGGTTCCAACCGGGGTTCCCCCTGCCGTACACCAAGCCTGGTTTGTGTTATCCTTGGCGGAACTCAAAGGTGTATTGTGCACCCTGGGCTGGCTGATTTGTTTGTTGGGCGGCCTGTGGTTGCTGACCCGCAAAGCCGGCAAATTAACCTTGGGGGTAGGTATGTTGCTGGCCGTATGCGCCGGTTGGTTTTATACCCGCTATACTTGGCAACACCAACCTCTGGCGGTAGTAGCCGCCCCGCGGGCGGAACTTAGAAGCGGCCCCGGTGATAATTTCCCGGCCAATGCCACCTTAACCCAAGGGCATTTGGTAGAAGTACTGGACCGGAAAGATAATTGGCAAGAAGTAACCGTACGGGCCCAAGGCATAAAAGGTTGGGTAGAACAAAATACATTGGAGTCTATTTAAGGAGTCATCTATGTTTGTACAAGACCAAGCCGAAGAACTCATCCAGGCTGTAACCTACGTAAAAGAACATCTGGCAAACGGCGTAGAAGAACTGGCCCGCCATGTAATTGATGCGTTTAAAAACGGGCACAAAGTTATTTTAATGGGCAACGGCGGCAGTGCCGGGGATGCCCAACATATTGCGGCCGAATTTGTAGGCCGGTTTAAAAAGGAGCGTCCGTCCTTACCTGCTTTAGCCTTAAACACCAACACTTCTACCCTAACGGCTATTGGAAACGATTATTCTTATGACGTTGTCTTTTCCCGCCAAATTGACGGCTTTGCCCAACCGGGGGATGTAGTCATTGGCATTTCCACTTCGGGCAATAGCAAAAACGTGTACCTAGCCCTGGGGCTGGCCAAGCGTAAAGGCTGTTTTACGGCCGCATTTTTAGGTAAAAACGGCGGCACCATTAAAGATATATGTGATTTGCCCTTAGTTGTTTCATCCAACAACACCCCGCACATCCAGGCCTGCCATATTTTTATGGGCCATTGTATGTGCGAACTGGTGGACCAGGCATACTGATATGAAAGTAGCTTTTGCATGTGATCATGGCGGCTTTACCCTAAGAGATACGGTGCTGGCCTTACTTAAAAAACTCGGCCACGAAGTAGTGGACTGTGGCACGTGTTCGTGCGAACGGGTGGATTTCCCAGATTTTGCTTTGCAAGCCGCCCAACAGGTCGCCCAAGGCCGGGCCCAACGCGCCATTTTGATTTGCGGATCTGGTGTAGGCATGTGCATTGCCGCTAATAAAGTAAAAGGCATCCGCGCCAGCGTCTGCCACGACAGTTATTCCGCCCGCCAAGCGGTAGAACACGATAACTTAAATGCCTTGTGTTTAGGGGCACGCGTAATCGGCCCGGCATTGGCCGAGGAACTGGTAACTCAATTTTTGGGTGCTTCTTTTTTGACGGGAACCCGCCACGAAGAACGCGTCCGCAAAATAACCGCGTTTGAAAACGCGCATTTTAAATAAACTTATACAGAAAAGGAAGGAACTATGAAGACACAAGCAAATCCCTTAGCCCAAGGTATCATCCGCGAAGGGGCAATTAAATTGGAGACCTTAGAATTTAACACCAAATTCTGGGCTAAGGATCCCACCCTATGGAAACAAGACAAAGAACACAAAGAATTTATTGTTAAATTTTTAGGCTGGCAAAAAGTATATGACTGGACGTTAGAACGGGTGGATAGCATTTTAAAATTCGCCCAAGAAGCCAAACAAACATTTAAACACTGTGTGGTAATGGGGATGGGCGGCTCGTCCTTAGCCCCCGAAGTGCTACGCACTGTTTTCGGTGCACAGGAAGGTTACCCGGAACTGATTGTGCTGGACACC
>JAZUSQ010000011.1:0-10984 GCA_045606825.1 Elusimicrobiaceae bacterium | reverse complement strand
ATATCCGCAAACAGTTAGAGGAGGATGCAAAACTACCGTTTAGTAAGTAATAGAAGACAACGCATTTGATGCGTAAGCAGTATTAGTAGGGACTATGTCCCTCCTGTTCAAGGCCCCCAGTTCCACTGGGGGTTCTTGACTTGTTTTTTTTTTTTGATATCTTCCAATAAGAGGCATTTCCCTCAAGGAGATATTCAAATGAAAAATAAGTTATCTAAAACAAGTTGTAAGCAGGGGTTTACGCTGATTGAACTGTTGGTGGTGGTGTTAACTATTGGCATATTGGCGGCGGGGGCCTTGCCGCAATACCAAAAAGCCGTAGAGAAAGCCCGCGCGGCAGAGGCCATAACCGTGCTAAATACCTTACAAAAGGGAGTGGATATTTATTTACTAGAGCATGGCAGCCCATTGAATGAATTTGTTAATTTTATGGGACAAAATTTACCTATGTATGAGGGAGATGATAGCTCTTATGTCCAAAGGGAATTGGACATCCCTTTATCTGGTTTAACGTGTGGTGTGCGAGATGTGGAAAATAATCCTTATTGCTACAGCAAGGATTTTGTGTATTATGCATCCTGCCAGGGGAATGGCGATATTAATGATTATTATTTCTCCTGTAATATATTTGCTGCACGAGGTAATCACGAGCAATGGCAAGAAGCCGGAGCATACAACGAATATGTGTTAGAGGGGAAATATGCACTTACAAAAGATTTACGTAATATGGCCGGAAAATGGTCCAACTCATGTGAGGGAAACTGCCCATCCGGCCTAGTATGGTAAAAACCCCCTATACAAAACTGGCGCAATATACTATACTAAAAGTAACAAATTATATTAAGGAGGCCTATTATGGCAAAAGCAAACGCTCAATTTATGAAACCGTTAACCCCCAGCACCACCTTGGCAACCATTGTGGGTAACAACGCTCTTCCCCGTACGGAAGTAGTCAAAAAGATGTGGTCTTACATCAAAGCCAACGGCTTGCAAGACACTACTAACAAACGCATGATCAATACGGATGCTAAACTAGCCCCCTTGTTTGAAGGCAAAAAACAGATCAGCATGTTTGAGATGAACAAATACCTGTCCAAACATTTGTCATAAGCGCATTACATGCGTTTTCCTCGCTACCCCTGGTAAAACCAGGGGTTTTTTGTTATACTATGGATACAATTTAACCTGTTTTTGGAACCGTATGCGGAATACGGATAATTGCGTGTAACACTGCAGTTCTGTGCAAGTCCAAAAATAGCCGATTAGGCACCGGAAAAATGGGAAGTCATGAGCCTGTTTTCTGGTGCCGAGTGTTTCCCGTGCCAACGGGGAACCGCGGCTGTTATTGTTAGATATCTTGCACAGGTCTAGTATTGACGGCCGCTTTTTGGTGGGTTCCATAAGTTAAATTGTATATTCATTACAGGAGAAATACTTATGAAGAACCTAAAGTTTCATCCCAAGGGTTTTACGCTTATAGAACTCTTGGTAGTAGTACTTATTCTTGGTATTTTGGCCGCAGTAGCGCTGCCGCAATACCAAAAGGCCGTTGAAAAAGCACGCTTGGCAGAGGCCGTTACAAATATAGCCTCTATTGAAAAAGCACTAGACCTATATGTGTTGGAACACGGATATGAGGAGGTGTACTTCTTTCAACCAAATAATACGTATTATCCTATTGATAAGTTGGATATAGAATTAGAAAGTAGGTTGGATTGTACCAAGGACCCGCAAGGATGTTGGAGCCAAACCTTTGCCTACGGGGCAACATGTGATGGAGGGGAGTGTTCTGCCAGAGCAACCCGCCTTCCCCGTAATCCGGCGGACTTATCTGAAAATGAGTTTCTAACGTATGACGTAGGGCCATATGCCTTGTCCGTATCCAGGAAAATAGGGACCAATCAATGGGTACATACGTGTTTTTACGATACGGGTCTTGCGGTAAGTAAGCCCATGTGTGACAGCTTGAAAGCCCAAGGGTGGATTTCACGTTCATACTAGTAACCTAATTGCGTAGTAACATTTTACCGGGGGCGGTGTGAACGTTCCCCGGTTTTTGCTATAGTATAGGTAGCAATGCCGTCAGAAAATTTATAAGGAGAATGCTATGATTTCAGCCCCTGCACAAAAGGAACTGGCAAAACTGCTACAAGGTAATAAAAATTTTATGGCGGGTACACCTACCGCTAAGAATATGTGCCTGCAAACATTGCAAAGCCTGGTCCTGTACCAAGAGCCGTACGCATGTGTGCTAAGTTGTTCGGACTCGCGCGTCGTGCCGGAGATTATTTTTGATTGCGGCATTGGGGAATTGTTTGTGGTGCGTGTAGCAGGCATAGCCCTGGGGCCCAATGTGCGGGAAAGTATAGAATATGCGGTCAAAAAATTGCACGTACCTTTACTTATTTTACTGGGGCATGATGATTGCGGCGTGATGAAATACGCCAGTGAAACGTATCCGGCTGAGCCCACGCATTTTGCCTCTATTTTAAAAAGCGTTTATCCGGTGATAGACGGTGCGGGAAAGTTTGATTGCAACAACCAGTTTGCCCGCCAACACACATTTTGGGTAGAAGAACAACTGCTTACACATTCCAGCATTATCAAAGAGGCCGTTGCACAAGATAAACTTTACATTGCAAAATGCCATTTTAACCACCATACCGGGCAAGTGGAAGTGTTGGGGTAAGGTCTGCCCAAATTTGCTACAATTTGAATAGAGGAACCTATGCCAGCCAATTTAGAAGAAATGTATGCGGATATTTTGTCCGCCGTGGGCGGTGCGGATAACATTGCCACCCTGGGTAACTGTATGACCCGTCTTCGCTTTACGGTAAAAGATGAGACCCTTGTTCACCCCGAGAAATTGCGCAAAATTGCCAACGTGGCCGGTTACTTTTTTTCCGGCTCGCAACATCAACTGATTATCGGTCCCTCTACTACCTCTAAACTGGCGGCCTATTTTGCCCAACATCACCAATTTGCCCCTTTAACCGTGCCCGAAGGCTTACCCCCAGTGCGTACCGGCATTGGTACGGCCGAAGAAAACAAACACCTTGTACGCCAAAAATATGCTAGCCCGTTAAGCCGTTTATGTGCCCGCATTGGCAATATTTTTATGCCGTTAATCCCGGCGTATATTGGGTGTGGGCTTATTTTGGGGATCAACAACATTTTATCCCACTCGTTGTTGCAATCTTGCCCAACGGTTACTACCTTTTTATCGGTATTTGGCGGGGGAATTTTCTTTTACCTCAATGCGATTGTGGGGTATAACACCAGTAAAGAATTTGGCGGAACCCCAGCCCTGGGGGCGGCCTTTGCGGGAATGCTTAATATGCCGGCTTTGTCCCAAATTACGTTGTTTGGCCACCCGTTTGTGCCTGGCAAAGGGGGAATTATTGCCGTACTGTTGGTGTGTTGGGCCGGGGGAATTTTTGAAAAATGGCTCCGCCAACATACAGGCGGCACCAAGGAACTGTTTTTGACCCCTGTACTTACCCTGTTAATCGTAGGCACGGTGGCTTTGCTACTCATCCAACCGCTGGCCGGATATTTATCCGAAGGGTTAAGTGCGTTTGCCTCATTTGCCTTGCAAAAAGGGGGGCTTTTGTCCGGGGCCGCCTTGGGGGGTACGTTTTTACCGTTAGTGATGTTGGGCATCCACCAAAGTTTGATTCCCATTCACCAGCAGTTAATGGATACATTTGGCGTAAATCCCTTATTCCCGGTGCTCTGTATGGCAGGTGCCGGGCAAGTGGGGGCCAGTGTGGCCGTGTTTGTTAAAACCAAAAATTTCCGTCTGAAAAAAATCATTAAAAATGCCTTGCCCGTGGGGCTTATGGGTATTGGGGAACCGCTTATTTATGGGGTAACTTTACCTTTATTTAAGCCGTTTGTGGCCGCGTGTATCGGCGGGGCCGTAGGCGGGGCAGTGGTGGCGGTACTGCACGTGGCTTCGGCCATTCCGTTTGGGGTGTCCGGTCTGGTACTGTGTTTGGCACTGGCCAATGTGCCCAGTTTAGTGGGGTATCTGCTAGGGTACGTGATGGCGGCCATGGTTGGGTTTGGCGTTACTTGGAAATGGGGCTTTGATGACCCGGTGGAAATGGTGCGCCGGTAATAATTATCTAGTTTTCAAATAACTGCGGTTCTGTTTGCGGGACCGCAGTTGTTTTTGTGTCAGCAGTTTTTTTGTTTTCAGTTGGAATATCAAAGGTAAACGAAGACTCTTTTCCAAAAAATACCTCTGCTTGCAGGTTGTGTGCGTGGCAATAGGTTAGAATTTCCGTTTTGAGTTGTTGCCAATATGTTTGGTTTGCGCGCAAATAAATATCATTGTATAGCGGCAATAAATGCGGGTAGTGCACGTCTATAAAATCCATGAGTGTGTGCTGAAAAGTAGCACGCATATTCAGACTGTCAAAACGGAAGGTGCGTGTGTAGGGGGCGCAGGCCTGCACAATATCTTTCCAATTACTAATCCCCGGCAGTAACGGGGCGGCCATGACGGCGGTAGGTAGGCCGGCTTCGTGCACGGCTTGTAAGGCGCGCAAGCGGTTGGCTACCGGGCTGGCCCCGGGCTCAAGTTGTTGGCGCAAAGATTCGTCAACAGTGGAAAAAGAAAATGCTACTTCACACCCGGGCAGTTGCTTAAGTAAATCTATATCCCGCATCACTAAATCTGATTTAGTTAAAATAGACACATACGCCTGGCACGTTACCAGTTGGGTTAATAAACGCCGGGTCAGTTGGTATGTTTGCTCAAAGGGATTGTACGCATCCGTAACGGAACTGAGCATGACGTGCTGGTGAAATAATTGGGCGGGGTGTAACGGTTTTTCACACAATTTAACATCTAAAAATTGGCCCCAGGGCTCTGTATGTGCTGTAAACTTACGCATAAACGCGGCGTAACAATAGATACAACGGTGCGGGCAACCCACATAGGGGTTTATTACGTAGCCCGCGCCGGGAATTTTTGATTTTGACAAATACGTTTTTACGGGAACCGTAGTAACTTTAAGCATACTTTATTGTAGCAAACTAATTAATTTTGGTGCTGGCAAAAAGAAACGGTGTCTGGTAATATAATAAAACATTTAAGTACGGCCCGTTGACTGGGCCGCTAAATTTGATAAGATACACACAGGAGGGCGTATGAAAAAATGGTTATTACTGGCTGTGCTAATCGGGATTATGCTCCCGGCGCAGGCACAGTTGCAACGCAAGTACCAATACGGGGTAGAACCGACGGAAAATATTACCAGTTTGGAAATCAACCCCACCTTTACCGCCATTGATGACAGTGCGGGGATTTCTTCCAGCGGGGTAACAGCCAAGATGTACAAAGTGATTAACCCTAACTGGAACTGGGGAATTGAGGTTCCTCTTTCACGTTTTGAATCGCCCGAGAAATCCGTTAGCGGGCTTGGCGATATTACGTTGGCCGTAAATTGGATGAAGCCGGAAAGCATCCAGGGCGGATTTGGCTACGGGGCGCACATGGAAATGATTATGCCTACGGCCACGGATAAACGGTTGGGCGCGGGCCAAGTGCAGGCCGGGCCGGCGGCGTTTGCCTTATATTCGTGGGATAGCGGCATTTTTACGGCGGTAGGCTACAAACACATGTTGTCTTTGTTTGGCGACCACGCACGGGACGATATCAATATGGGGCGGTTTCGCTATAATTTGTCCTACTTGTCGGAAAATAAATGGTGGTTGCAAGCCAACCTGTACTACTATCACAACTTTGACAAGTCCGGCCAAATGGAGGTAGTGCCCGAGTTTGAAATCGGCACCTTAATTAACGACGGTACGGCCATGTATGTAAATGCGGGTACGCACGCGGCGGGGAATATGCACTCTAAAGATTGGAACGTAAGTATCGGGTTTAGAATTCTGTACTTATAAGACGTGGTTTGGCACTGGGAAGGGGCCCCCATACCGGGGGCCTTTTTCACTTGAAAAACCGGCAAACTTTTATTATACTATCAGTACAATTTAATCTGTTTTTGGACCGCATTTAGTTGCGGATCGCTGCGGATGCAGCACTTTCCATACCAAAAACGGCCTTACATAGGTGCAAGATACACCGGCTCATTACCTGTGTGTGTTGCATCCAGTGTTTATCGCTCCCAGTGATAAACCGCGGCTGTTTTGCTTGGGGATATGGAAAGTCTCAAGTGGAGGGGCCGTTTTTATTGCGCTTTTTCCGGCGGGTTAAGTTGAAAATTACAGGCAGGCCGGATATAAGGCCGACAGGGAAAGGAGATAAAATTATGAATAAAAATCAAAAACAGGGGTTTACCCCTTTTTGTCATCCTGAATTTATTTCAGGATCTCGTCGTTCTAACCAAGGTTTTACCTTAATAGAACTTTTGGTAGTAGTTTTAATCATTGGCATATTGGCGGCGGTAGCACTCCCTCAATACCGAAAAGCCGTTATGAAGGCCCGGCTAGTGGAGGTAGTATCTGTTGTAAACGCGGCCGAAAAAGCCTTGGCCGCGTATGTAGTGGAAAACGGATATGGGATGCGTTCATTTACGGGTTCAGCAGCGGATGCCCAACTGGATGTGGATGTAACGGCCGGGATGGATTGCAGTTTTGACAACCAGTTCTGTGCTTCGGAGAAATTTGTTTATGAATTTTTTACTGAAGATAATTATTCCGGAGTTTTGATCGGTTTAAGACCCTATTATATTGATGAATTGGCTTATGTGGATACATATGCTGATGGACATAAAGTTCTGTCTTGTATTTATGCAACCGACGATGGAAAATTATTTTGTGACTTGCTGATGCAATTGATACCCGGTGATTGGAGCGTGGCTGACAATCGTTAGTACAATTTGGCATACTGTCTGCGACGCAAGTAAAGCAGTGGGTGTGCTCGGGCACAGTAAGAGAATTTTTCAAAATAAAACGCGTTGCTTCTAGGCGAGAATTTGCGAAGTATACTGTGCAAAGCGCGCGCGGTAGCGCGGAGGTATTCGAGCAAATGAACAACAACGAAGCAACGTGTTTTAGGAAGAAAAATGCGCCCGGCTAGGTCGTCGGCCACAAGTCGGCTCGTTGACCCTCGCCGCTCGCGGCCCCGGCTCGCCATCCTCGCCTTTTGCTTTGCTCAAACTCGGATATGGTTGCGCCTTTCGCCTCCCGCACGCAAGCAAAGCAGTTTGCTTGCTCGGTCATAAATTTAAAAACCACGCAGTTGCGTGGTTTTTAAATTTGCGCCCGACGGGAGTCGAACCCATATTTCCAGCTTCGGAGGCTGACGCTCTATCCATTGAACTACGGGCGCGTAAATCTACCTATATTTTACCAAAATTAAACGTGTTCTGCTCGGTCTGCCTACGCATGTTTGCGGGGATACCTTAGAACAATAGACAACAAGGCCCCCACACCCAGTAAATACGGATAGTACAGGTATTTCATAATTTCCACCGGGGAAATACTTGCCAAATTAGCCGCCATTAAAAGTTGCGCCCCGTAGGGGATAATCCCTTGTACCACGCAGGAAAAAATATCCAGTAAACTAGCCGCGCGGTTAGGGGCAATGTGAAATTTTTGGGCAATTTCTTTGGCAATCGGCCCCGCCATAATAAGGGCAATGGTGTTATTGGCCGTGCAAAGGTTGGCAAAACTGACAATCCCGGCTATGGCCAGTTCGGCTCCGCGTTTGGTAGTGATGTGGGCCGTCATGCGTTTAATGATAAATGCCAGCCCCCCGTTGTAGCGGATCATTTCCAGCATACCGCCCGCCAATAGAGTTACAATGATTAGTTCAGACATCCCGGTAATGCCCACTCCCATGGCGTTGGTCCAGCCCCATACGGTAAAACTGCCGGTACACAAACCAATAAGCCCGCATAACAAAGTACCGCCCAGTAGTACCAGCATCACATTTACGCCCATAACTGCGGCTGCCAGTACGGCTGCGTACGGTAATACTTTTATCCAAGAAACACCATCTAATACAAAAGTATGTTGTACTTTACTACCCATTAAAATATAAAGGAGCATGGTGATTAGGGCAAACGGGCAGACAATAGCAAAATTGGTTTTGAATTTGTCATCCATATTGCACCCTTGGGTTCGGGTGGCTACAATGGTAGTATCTGAAATAAAAGAAAGGTTATCGCCGAACATGGCCCCGCTTACGGCCACAGCGGCCATTAAGGCCAAAGGTAGCCCGGTTTGGGCGGAAAGCCCGGCGGCAACGGGCGTAAGGGCCACAATGGTACCCACAGACGTACCTACAGAAACGGAAATCAAACACGCGGCCAAAAATACACCGGCCGCTAAAACGTTGCCCGGCAGAATGGAAAGCGTTAAATTAACGGTAGCATCTACGGCCCCCATGGCTTTAGCGGTTTGCGCAAATGCCCCGGCCAGGATGAAAATTAAAATCATCAGCATGATGTTGGGGTTGGCGGGCCCTTTGCAAAACAGTTCCACCCGCCGGTGCAAACTGCCGCCGCGGCTCATGGCTACGGCCACCACGCTGGCCAACACAAACGCCACGGTAATGGGCATTTTGTAAAAATCGCCCGCCGCTAACGATACGGCCACATAGGCCAGTAAAAAAACGCCTAGGGGAACAAGGGCCAGGGGATTGGGGGGAAAATTTTCCGGTTTCATGGTATATATTATACTAAACTTGCGCTTTGTGTAAGTTCTTCCTCATTTGCCCCAGCACGTTGTTACGCCCTTGCTTACATGTGGTATAAATTTTTTCCCGTACTTGTGTGGGGATTTTGGTAAATGCTACAATAAAAAAAATGCCTTGCTTTGTAAGGAGGGCCCATGAAAGCCGTTATCGTAACTATTGGGGATGAAATTTTACTGGGGCAGATTTTAGATACCAACTCCCGCTTTATTGCGCGTGAACTAACCAAACTGGGCGCGGAAACCGTGGAAATGCGTTCCGTGGCCGACGAGCGCAACGCCATTGTGCGCGCTATCAATGATGCTTACCTGCGTGCTGATGTATTAATTATGACAGGTGGCTTAGGCCCCACCAAGGACGATTTAACCAAAAAAGTGTTGGCCGAATATTTTGATTGCCCGCTAGTAGAAAATAAAGAGGTCTATCAGTGGCTTAAAGAAATGTTTGCCGATATCCCGGGCCGGCTCAATAAATACAATGTTTCCCAAGCACTACTGCCCGAGAAATGCACCCCATTACGCAACTTAAAAGGTACGGCCAGCGGCATGTGGTTTGAACACAAAAATAAGGTGCTTATTTCCTTGCCCGGGGTGCCGTTTGAAACCGAATACTTGATGCACGCCGAGGTATTGCCGCGCCTGAAAGAAAAATATACCGGCATGCTTCTGCGCTACAAAATGATAACGGTGTTTGATGTACCAGAATCGGAAATTGCCTTAAAATTGGCTCCGTTTGAAGAAACACTGCCCGAAGGTACAAGCCTGGCCTATTTGCCCAGCGAAGGCTACGTGCGTCTGCGTATTACTGCCAAGGGCCCGGCTGTGGAACAACTGGAAACGGTTTATGAAAATTTGCTTGCGGCTTTGCAAGATTTGCCCTATCAACCGTCTGGTGAGGGAGATTCGCGCGAAGATTTGTTGCGCCGTTTGAAAAACGCGGGCGCAACGGTGGCCACGGCGGAAAGTTGCACCGGGGGAACCATTGCCCACATGATTACGCTTACACCTGGAGCCTCTGCCTATTTTTTAGGCGGGGTGGTGGCATATTCTAACGAAGTCAAAAAGAATGTGCTGGGCGTTAGCGCGCAAGATTTGGAAAAATACGGCGCAGTCAGTGAACCTGTTGCCCGCCAAATGGCAGAAGGGGTTCGCAAATTAACCGGGGCTCAATACGGTGTGGCTACCACAGGGATTGCCGGGCCTGACGGCGGCACGAAAGAAAAACCGGTGGGTACGGTATGGATGTCCGTAGCCGGACCGCACGGCACGATAGCCGAAAAGATGTTGATTTCCCACACGCGCGAGCGTAACATTGGGCGTGGGTCCGTGCACGCTATCCAATTATTATTGGCACAGATTGAAAACGATACAAAGAGGTAACTTATGCAAGAAATTCATACAAAAATTTTACAGACTGGTTTATTTGCGGGCATTCCCGTAACCAGTGAAGAACGCACCCTTAAGGCGATTGAAGCCCTGGTAGCGGGGGAACTAAACGGGGTCATTTTCCCATGGAGTAAACAACTTTTGCCTATGCTGGGCAAAGTGCGTATTTCCTTTCCCAAATTACTCATTGGGGTGCAAGGCCCGTGGGCGCAAGTGCGTGATGCGCTGGATTTAGGGGCCGATTTTGTAGCCTCGGATGACCCACAAGGCGAACATAGCGAATTGTGCGTCAAGCGTGAAGGAAACGATTTAATTACCTTGGATACCCACCTAACGTTGGCCCAGTGTAACAATAAACTGGTTTTTGCGGCGGATTTGCACAAGGGGGATTGGCCTGTAATTACCCAGCGCGCGCGCGAAGCCTTGCATACGTTACTAGGGTTTGAACTGCGCCATGTGGGTATTAACAATCCTGACGAGAAAACGGCCGACAAAGTAGCCGGACAATTTGAACATCTGTTTGAATTTGCCAAGCAAGACAAAGGCGGTGCCTATTTTGCCGGGCCGTATATTGAAGCCATGAAAAAACCCTTTTATGGTACACACGGCCACATTGCCATTGCTACCAAATACCCTGCCTGCGCGGCATGGTATTTGGAAAAGCGCGGGGCCAAAATCAATTGGGATAGTGCCGGTTATAACGCAGACGGCACCTTGCGGGTTGTATATCTGCAAGAGGAAATTGGCGGCTTTGCCGTTCATATTGTACAGAAATAAGTTGCCGGTTATTAACCATATAATTACCCCGGGTTCAAGCCTGGGGTTTTTGATTGCCTTTATATACCTTATTACCGGGCTTGACTGAACAAAGCAAGCCCCCAGCTAGGCTGGGGGTTCGGAAGGTTATACCTATGCACAGAGTAGC
>JAZUSQ010000010.1:0-57948 GCA_045606825.1 Elusimicrobiaceae bacterium | reverse complement strand
AACTAGGCCGATATCAAGTTTCTTAGAAACGAATATATTGTTGTAAGCGGCGTAAGGGACGGGGAAATACGTAACCATAGAAACGGTGTCATTATTAGCAGGGGTTTGGGCAAAAAGAGCCACTGGGCCCAGCAAACAACCCAGCATAAATACCGGGCGGCAGAAATGTTTCCATGTTTGAACAGGTGTAAAATCCAATATACGGGCAAGGTGCTTGCACCTTGGAATGAAAACCCGCGCCCGGTGCTCCTTAAAAGCACGGCCCTGTGCATATTGCACAGGGCCGTGCCGGCAGTAAAATAGCGTTAATTATTTTCCGGCCAGGCGTTTTAATTCAGCCTCTAAGTCTTGCGGGGCCACATTACCGGCTTGCAATAACAAAGCCGTTACTTTGCCCGTATCTTTCCAGCGTTTTTGATACGGCGCGGCGGCTTTTTCCCATATTTCACTTCCCACAATCGTGCTAAGGGCTTGCCCGGGGGTGCGTAGTAAATTGCCTAACAAAGCCAAGGCCTGTTCTTGGGTAAAGCCATGTTCTTGGGTTAGCAACAACTGGGCTTGGTCGTATGTTAGGTGGCGGGTTTGCAAACGTAACTCCACCCAGGCACTGAGGGCTTGCAAATACTCTTGCCAGACAAAGAACAATTCTTCTTCATCCGTTAAAAAATATCCCTGTTCGTGGGCCAAACGTAATGCGTAACGTGCCCACCCGTTTGCCAGCAGGGCGGAACCTAACATGCGGCGTAACCGGCTGGTGGTTTGGGCGTTTTGGTAATAACGGCCGGGAACCAACTGTTGGCTGATTAGCACCTTGGTAGCCGGTTCGTTAAAATCGCGTTGGAGCATTTCTTCTTGGGCCAGTTTGTTTCCATAAGGTAAACGTAAAAAGAATATGTTACGGGTGGGCAACAATAAAAATTCCTGTTGATAGGCAAAGTACTGCGGCAACGGCGTTACTTTTACGTTGACTAACTGCGGCAATTGTTTTTGCTGAAACAACTGCTTGCCAAACGCTGTAACTTGCTTGGTAAAATCTTCCCGTAAATTATCCAATGTAAACGGAGATACCAACTGCGAGGCTACCGCGTAAAACTGGTTGGCGGTAGGGGGAACATATTCCGGCTTTTTATTTGCCTGTTTTTTAGAAGATGCTACCGGGGTAATAGGTAGGATTTGCGGAATTTCATTTAAATTTTCCACTACTGTAATTTCTTCTTCCTGTGCCGACAGTTGGAACGGCAACAGCCGTTCAAATAAACGGTGTTGTGCCTGGTCTAGTTGGCTGGCCAATTTTTTCTCTAATTCAGGCAAAGGGGTGGTAATTTGGTAATGGGCTTTGAGCATGCCGGCAAATAAATCATTCCCTAGGCGAAAGTCTGACGTTTCCTCTTCTTGTTGGGAAAGTTGCTTAAACAAATCAAACAGTTGCTTGATGCTGGCCTTGGCCTGGCGGATGGCTACTTGCTGGCGGGCAAGATCACGTTCATCATTACTCAGAGGTTCACCCGTGGTAATGCGGGTGGCTATTTCTTCAAATGATAAATATGCGTAATAGGCTTTTTCCATGGCCAAACGGGCCAATTGGGGGGAAACTTCCGTTAAATTTTGTTGGGCCTGGGTTACGAGTTTGGGCAAGGCAGAAATACGGGCCAATAAATCCTTGCGTTGTTTGCGCGTATCGGTAGCGGGTGTTAAAATTAAGTCGTATATCGCATCTAAGGCTTGTGTGTAATATAGCGGATTATGGGCCGTACGGACATGTTGCAGATCCCATATGTGGCTATCAAGCGCATTGAGTAGCAAGGTATATTCGGCCCGTTTGCTTTCAGATAACGCGCGCTGATCCACTTGCTTGAGCGTATTTTGTAATGACAACAAGGCTTGTAAGGCTTGGTCTTCTAATTCGGCCGATCGGTCATTAAGTTTTCCGTTGGCCGTACTTACGCCCAAGCGGGAGGCTGTTTCCGGAAAGAAAAAAGATAATACCGATGCATAGCGTGTAGTGTTTTCCCGCAAGGAATTGTCTTCCAAAATAGCGTTGATATCCCCTAGTTCCATTTCACTTTGTGCTTGCACAACCGGTACGGTGGCCAACAACCCCAATACCCCTAAACCTAGTAATACTTTTTTATTCACAGTAGAAACCCCTTTTTATAATAAAAATATCTATTATATTTTATTGTTTAACAAGACCGGTGTCAATAATAAATTTATGAAGTGAATACACGGCCTGTTGTGGGTAGGCTCTGGCATAAAAGGTAGGGAGCAGACTATTTTTACACATATAAAGCAACTTTTGCGTGTGCGGTGCAAATATGCTATAATAAAACCACAAGGGCCATTAGCTCAGTTGGTAGAGCAGACGCCTCTTAAGCGTAAGGTCGTGAGTTCGAGCCTCACATGGCCCATATTTTCTAAATAATCATTGGACGGATGGCGGAATTGGTAGACGCGTACGCCTTAGGAGCGTATGGAGTGATCCGTGAGGGTTCAAGTCCCTCTCCGTCCATATTTTTCGGCATGGGCATCCCCCGTCCGAACCCAGAGGAGACGTGTATGTCTATTTTCAAAACAGCCCAAACCGGGGAAGTAAAAACTAAACAACTTGGCAAAGAAGGTTGCCGCGTTACATTATCGGTAGAAGCGGCCCCCGCGCTTATTACAAAGTCCTTCCAGAACGCCGCCGTGCAGGTACAATCGCGTGCCCAAATGCAGGGTTTTCGCGCCGGGAAGGTTCCCTTGGACTTAGTAAAACAAAATTTCGCTCCCCACATTAAAGAACGTGCGCTTGATTTGGCCGTAAAAGCCGCTATTACCGCCGCCTTAGAGGATGCTAAATTGGATGCCGTAGCCGTACCTACCTTAACAAAGGCTGATTTTAACGCTTTTAATGACGGGAGTGCCTTTACGTTTGAACTGGCTGTAGATGTAGCCCCGCAATTTGATGTAACCGGCTACAAAGGCATTGAAATTACCAAGAAGGCCGATACTGCCACTGATAAAGACGTGCAGGAAAATTTAGACCGCGTATTAGATGCCAATGCCCGCCTGGAAAGTGCCCAAGACGGTGCCGTGATTGACGATAAATGCTACGCCGTGGTGCATTACAAAGGCCAACGCAACGGCCAAGATGATTACAAACTTTCGGCCGATAGCGAACTGATTGATATGTCCGCCCCGCAAACCATGGCCGGGTTGGCTGATGCCATTAAGGGGCTCAAAAAAGGTGACGTGAAGGACTACGAAACCAAAGAAGGGAATGATACGTTGTCCTTTCATGTAACAGTGGATGACATCAAATATAAAAAAGTGCCTGCTTTAGACGATAATTTTGCTAAGGATATGGGCTTTGAAACGCTGGACCAATTAAAAGCCAAAGTAAAAGAAAATTTAGATGGTGAAGCCAAACGTACCGCCGAACGCGACGAAGTAACCCAGTTGGAAAACGCGCTTGTGGCCGCTAACACATTTGAACTGCCCCAAAGTTTGGTGGAAGAATATACCGAGTCTTCCCTGCACAATTTTGTGCACAGCATGACCCAGTTGGACCCGCACAAATTAACCGCCGAACAACACAAAATGTTTGAAGAACGTATCCGCCCCAGCGTGGAAAAGGATTTGCGTATTGGATACATTGTGCATGCCATTGCCAAAAAAGAGAACTTACAGGCTACAGATGCCGACTGGCAAGCCGAACTGGATAAGTCATTAACGGATAATAAGCAATCTACTGATGAAAAGAAGATTAAAACCTTCTTCACGGAACGCAAAGACCAAATTATTGCCACGTTAACTGAACGCAAAGTGTTTGACTACTTGAAAAAAGAAGCCAAATATAAATAAATTTTTTGCGTAATCTAAAATCCCGGCTTATCCGCCGGGATTTTTTATGTATAATAAGCGTATGAAACGCTTGTGGCAAGGTACACTATTTTTTAGCATACTGATGTGGAGTGCGGGCTTGCCCGCGCGGGCATTGCCGTCTGCCAGCCAACTTTCCACGCCAGAATTGGTGGGGCAAACCATTATGCCGCGGGTAGTAATTGGTAAACACCGCGCCTTTAAACGTGCCGTGCAAAAAGGAGAGGTTACCGGCTTTTTTATTAAAACATATGCGGGTAACATAACCCACCCGCACCTAACGGCCAAAAACCAGGCCAAATTTGCCCTAAAGCAACGCAAAAAACTTCAACAAACCATTGCCGATTTACAAACTTGGGCCGCCCAAAGCCCGCACAAAATACCCTTACTTTTAGCCGTAGATTATGAAGGGGGGAGTGTTACTTCGCCCCAATATATGGGCCTAAAAGCCATGCCGTCCAATATGCTTTTGTCTGCCACGCAGGATGAAAATTTGGTGCGCCAACAATACGCGGCCGCCGCGGCCGAAGTGCGTAAACTGGGTATCAATATGGTGCTGGGGCCTGTAGCGGATGTGAATTCTAACCCACGCAATCCCGTTATCCAAACCCGCAGTTTTGGCGATAACGCCGAACGGGTGGGCCGATTTGCCCGCGTAGCGGTGGAGGGGTTACAATCGCAGGGAGTAGCGGCAGTGGTAAAACATTTCCCGGGGCATGGGGATAGCGCGCAAGATTCCCACACCGATCGTCCGGTTACCAACCTGTCATTAAAAGACGTTTGGGCCCAGCATATTTCCGCTTTTTCATTACCGTTACAAACAGCCTGGGGGGTAATGACCAACCATGTGCGTTATCCGGCATTGGACCCGTTACACACGGCTGTTTTTTCGCCGGGTATTATTGGCCACATTTTACGCGGGCAGTTGCACTATAATGGAGTTATTTTTACGGACGCGCTGGATATGGAAGGGGTGGGGGATAAACCCTTAGCGGACAGGGTGCTGGATGCTTATACGGCCGGCAATGATGTGTTACTTTTAACGGGAAAAACGCGTGAAATTAAACAATCGGCTATGTACCCTGCTCAAGCGGCAGCAGTGGTGGAACAGGAACTTGCTACCCCGCAACCGCGCTTGACCCGTGCCCAACTGGAGCAAAAAGCCCAAAAAGTGCTGGATTTAAAAGCCAAATTGGCGGCATTCATCCCTCAAGAACCTGCGCCGGATTTTGACGACGTTTCTACCCGCGTGGCACAAGCCGGGGTTACATTGGTGCGGGACAGACAAAACCACCTGCCTTTGCAAGCCGCACAGATATGCGCCGTATTTTTTGCCGACCCCATTTTTAGCCTGCCCTTGCATGTATTTGAGCAAGAGTTGTCCGCCGCCGGCAAACAGGTACGTATGCTCCATTTGCCCGTTAGGCCGGGTAAACATGCTTACAAACGCATCCAAGCGTGCGTGAATAAGGCACAAGTGGTGTTAGTGGGTACGTCCAGCAAAGCCCAGACGGACCCCGTGCAGGCTTCCTACATGGCCTTTTTGGCCGAACAAACCGGAACGCAAGGCAAACCGGTGGTGTTAATTTCGCTGTTGAGTCCGTATGAAATTACGTCTTATCCATCCTTTTCTACCGTGGTGGCGGTCTATGGCCCTACGGCACCTGCTATGCAAGTTGCGGCACAAAGTCTTATCCAACCCAAAAACACCCCCGCGCGGGGGGTGTTACCGGTACAAATCAGTCAGTAAGCCATTTTCTAATCATCCGTTTCCCATTGATCATAGGGGCGGTAAGGAATAACAAGGGGAGGTTGCCACGTAGGCTCTACGGACGGTTGGAAGGCCGGGTGCTCTTGTTTCCATTCGCGTTCCAATTTTTGCCAACGCATTTGCCCTTTTAACTTATTCCAAGCAACGTCGCGTGTTTGTTTAGCGGCCAGTTTGGCTTTGTTAAAAGCGGCTTGGTCCGGGTGTTGCGGGTCCATGGCTTCTAAGGCGGCCTGAATGCTTTGCAAATAGGTCAATTGAATGGCTTGTACCTGTTTGTACTCGGGCTGGTAAGCATACGTGTAGTAAGGGAACGCTGCCTCTAATTCTTGGGCACTTTCCACATACAAAGCCTGTACAAATTTCAGCCACGGGTCTGCATCAATGCGCGCTTGTACCCGGTCCATGATGTTTTCCAACTGGTTATTGAAATGCTCTTCAACGTCTGTTTGGCGTGCAACAATGTTTTGTTTCTCTTGAGCAGTGGTTTTCAAATTTGCCACAGCCTGCCAATAGGCTACGCCTGCCTCTTGGCTTTGGCGGCAGTATTCTTTTACAGCGGCTTGCACTTGGCCCAGTTCGGCAATAGAGAGTTGGTTAAAGAAGGTTTGTTGTAACTGGGCCGTTTTTCCTTTGGTCAGTTCCGCAACGGCCGCGGGCCAGTACGCTTGCGTACAACGCACCATAATACCGGCTTGGGTACTGATAAATTTAACCGTGGCTTCTTGTTCTATGTTGGATGCCTGTTCTACGTCCGTCTCTACCTGTGCACGGGCCCGTTTGAGGTCCTGCGTATAAGTGGCGTAGAGTTGCTTTATTTCTTTGGCGGCTGAAGGAACTGCTGCCAATAATGCCGCATTATTCCACATAAATTGAATCTGTTTTTTGGGTATGGTTTGTAATGCCATGTCCAACCCCAGGCGCAACGTCAGTTTGCCCCATGCATTGGCAAGATGTGTTTCTTCTTGCTGGGCTTGTTTATTCAAGTCCTGCAAAGCAGCCTGGTTGGTTTGCGGCTCTTTACTAAGCGTAAAGTACTGCGTTTGAATTTGTTTCTTGCGGCTCACGTAATTCTTCATCAGTTGGGTTACTTGAGCCTCATCTTGCGGGGTAAGAACCGCCGGATAGTATTGGCGCAAGAAACTAAGGCGTTGCTTGATAAGGGGTTCTTCCTGCTGGGTCCAGTAGGCTTGGCTACATTTAAGTAGTAACTCATTGCTGGTATGGTTAAATTGTTTGGCACCCTCTTGCATGCGCTCCCGGGAGGCTTGAATATCACTGTCTGCCAATGCAAGTGCCTGTTGCAACGCTTGCTTGTAGGTTGCAAAAATTTGCTTAATTTGTGTAGTGGAAGCAGGCACGGAGGACAAGAGTGCCCCGTATTGTTTGTCAAAAGTTGCCGGGCCTTTTTCTGCACGGTCTATTTCTTGCGCCACTTGCTCTTTGTACTTTTTCACGTTCCCTGCCGTTAACGCATTGGTAAATTCCTGCTGACGCGCGGCGGCACTCATCTTAGCGCGCATGTCGGCACCCAATATGTCTGAACCCATCATCAATTTACCTAAGTTAATAGGCAGGCGAACCACCGTTCCTAACCGTTGTGGGTCAGCCGCTTGGGAGACATTATCAAATATGGCCATGGGGGAAGCATTTGGTAAGGATTCTTTTTCTTTTTGTGTATTACCGTATGATTGCGGTTTGTATTGGCGTTGTGCCTTGTCAATTTCCGTGTCTTGCATGTATTTTTCTAACGGCAAGTTGGCATAAGACAGCGCATAATCCACCGCAAAGAATTGGGCAAAGCCTTTGGTAATATTTACCCAGGAGTTAGCATCTATTGGCCCTTGCGGCATTTGGGCAGCACGGGCAGCGGCTGTTTGAGCCATTTTCTCCCAGCGGGTCATTTCCGGGGTGGCGGTATCGGTTAAACGTTTGGGGTCCTGTGCGGCTTGTGCCGCGCCGCTTGCTTGGGCAGATGCACTTGAACCGGGTTTTGCAAACTTTTCCAGTTCTGCCAAAGAACCGGCTTTGGAGGATAATGTCTCTTTTACTTGCGGGGTAATGTGCTTTTCAAAGTGGTCCGGATGATATTTACCCTTCATTTTGCTCAAGGCTTTTTTGAAGGTAGCCTCGGATGCATCTTCGGCAATGCCTAAGAAACGGCACACTTCTGCGCGGGTAGCCGTAGCGGCATCCGGGATAGATAAATTGGCTAATTCTTGGGCGCGCTTGAGGGCGGCTTGGGCCTCAGGGGAGGAAGCATTTACACCGGCTTTAAAAGCCGTTTGGTCTATATGCAACATGTTCCCGACACGGCCCCCCTGGGGAGCATAATTAGTAGATAAGACCAATTTGCTGCCTTTGGGCATTATCAAATTTTTGCCCGCGCGCACTACTTTACCGCCCACACGTACCACGCCCACTAAGAATTTCCAGGTAACCACATCTACTACAAACTGGGTGAAAAATTCCCCGGCGTCTTTGTCAAAGTGGGATTGAAGCGGATTATCTAAATTCATGTCCACCGTACCGCCACTACTTAACGCAACGCGTGCCCCGTAGTGATAAAGAACTTGTTCTTTATAGGATTTGCCGTCGCGGTATTCCATGCGGGTTTCCAAATTATCGGCTCCAAGCGGCAAAATGATGGGGTAGCGTTCTTTATTGCTGGCCTCGCGCGCAAAAATATTATAAAGTTTAGCCAATTCATCTTCCAATACCTTGGTTTGTTTGGCCCCTAATCCGTAATCTTGTGTACCCGCAACATGCCCTTTTAATAAGGTGGCATAAATATCCGCAATGCGTTGGGCCATTAAGTCGGCATAGGCATAAGGGGCTTTCCCTGTTAATTGTTCAAACTGAACATTTGGGTCAGACCAGTGGCTATATGGGGTAATCCCTTGGGGTTGTTGCATTTGCAAATGGCGCAAATTGGCAGGCAGACTATGACGGGTGGGGAGAATCATGTCCTTTAAATCCTTAGCATTTGGGTCCGCCTGTTTCCAGGGGGTATTTTCTTTAGCCTGATAACGTAAGTCCATCAGTTTGGCGGCCGTGGAAATGGCAGACAAGCGGGTCATAATAGAGTAGCGTTTGGGGTTAGCAAACTCGGTAAATAAATCCATGGTTTGCAACCATTGCTTTTGGGTATGCCCCGGCGTCAGGGCATACACGTAAAGTGTGTTAAAAATTTCCGCAATAACAGGCTGAGTAGCCTGGTACATGGCATCATTTTTAAAAATGGCTTCGCGGTTATTTTCGGCCAGTTTTTCCGGTTCAAGGGCTTGTACAATTTTTTTAACGTGTTCAAAATTGCTGTCCAACAAATCATATTCTACTGCCAACGGGGCCAACGCGGTTAAATTGGCGGTAGGAGTTTTGGAATTATCCCCGAATATGAAATCCCCCAATGTTTTTGCCAGCGGGATAAAGAATAATACATCATTAACGATAATATCCCCTGCGGCCTGGCCAAACGAAAAATTCTCCGTTTGGTTGCGCCCTTGCAGGGTACGCACCAGTTTGCTAAATGTGTACGGATCTTTGGGTAATTCATTTTTAAAATAACGTATTTCCCGCAAAAAATGGGAACGGATTTTTTCATAAATGTTTTGGTTGTTAGCCGCGGCAAATGTATTGCCCAGATTTAATACCGGGGCCTGCTGGCCTCTTTCCACAAAACGGGCGGGTCTGCGGGAAATCTGTTGACGGGAAGAACGGGCAGAAGATGCGTTGAACTGTTCCAGCGGGTCTTTGCCAAACAGCCGGATGTAACTATGGTGCAAAACCAACATAGCCAAACGCAGTTGGCCCACAGCCCCCACGGTTTGGTTAGAAGCATTTTCTTGGGTCAGGTTGGCTTGTGCCAAACGGTGCAAAATGCGTAGTTGGGCTTGGCGCATGTAATTTTCCAAGCCGGGGTAGGCCTCTTGGGTAGTAACCAGTGTATTGGACAAGGCCATGGCCGCGTACATGGAATCTTCCCAACTGATCGTTTGCGGATCCAGTGGGTCCAGGTAATTTAGTAATTGCTCAGGAGTAACTTTGCCATTGGCTATCAAACCCAACAGTGCGTTTTCATGTGGGCGTACAGGCATAACCGGTTGCCGCACGGCCGGTATGGCATCATTGGAATGGACTAGGGATTGATGAGCATCCGTTATGACGCGTTGCATATTTTGCACTTCGCGTTGATAGCCTGCCTGTTCCTGGGCTATTTTGTGCAAACGGAGTAATTTTTGGGCAATATCCTGGTATTCAAACGCCTTATCAAGTTCTTGTTGGGCTTGTTTTATTTGCGTGGCGTATTGTTGATTGGTTTGTGCAATCACTTGTTCTGATACCAGGCGGTCCAAAGGATTAACCGCACGGCGTTGGGCCTGTTGCCCCCACGAGGCCGGCACACAACTGGTAATGAAGAATACAACAGCAAGTACTTGGCAAAATAAGCGGTTCATACGTAACTCCCCGGGTATGAGCACCCTATATGGTTAGTATAGGACTTTTCTTGCGGGTTTCAAGTCAAAATTAGGGCCCAGTTCCTTTCTGGGCCAAAGGTCCTATAAAACAAAGTTGACGTGTGCCTTCTTTTTTGATACATTCTACTTAGTAGTATCTTTAAAGGAGAAATTCATGAAAAAACTAATACTGGCTCTATTGGCTGGGCTTATTTGTTTTCCTGCTTTTGCAGTGGAACATAAAAAACATAATGTGGAATTTGCGTACGAACATTCTAAATATACCTATCGGGAACCGCACATGGCTAACCCCATTAAAGACCATGGGCATAAAAACGGGGCCAGTATTGTATATACCAACTATAGTTTGTTGTCATCGGAATATGACGAGCGGGACCCTTCTTTTGGCCAAATAGAACTGCGCTACATGGGGGGAAATGTGGATTATGACGGCTGGATGCAATATACTAACGGAACCGTTACACCGTTTTCCGCCAGTGGTTTAAAAGACTATTATTTTGAGGCCGCCCTTAAAGTCGGCCGTGTGTACACGTTGTCCAACCCGTTGGAATTAGCCCCGTACTTGGGCTTGGGGTGGCGTCAACTGCGTAACCATGCCGAAGAAATGGGCATGGGCGGTTATGAACGTACGTCTACCTATATTTACTTGCCGGTGGGGTTAAATTTTACGTATGCACCGGGGGAACGGTTTTCCCTTACGCTTAATGGCCAGTTTGATATTTTGTTGCATGGCAACCAATATAGCCGCATGACCGATATCCCGGGGTATTTGGATGATGCCTCTAACCGCCAGGATCAAGGTTTTGGGGCACGTGTGAGTGTGAAAGCCGCGTTGGATATGAAAGGTTGCGGGTTGTTTATTGAGCCGTTCTGGCGTTATTGGCATATTCAAAATTCAAACGAAGTCTGGTACTACTATAACGCTGACCCGACTATGCCGGCCTTTGCCCTGATAGAGCCGTTTAACACTACGCATGAGTATGGTATTCGGGCCGGGATTATGTTTTAATACCTGCATTTCATGAAAAAAGTATCCCGGGGGAATACCCCGGGTTTTTTTTATTCTTTATTACGTGTTTGTAGAATTTTGCCGCACATCCAGCAAGTAACACTAAAAACCCCGTTTTTACGGAAACGGGGGAAAATTTACCAGATGAGGAAATATAGTTACGGAATAGAATCCATAATTTGCCGCAGTTCTTCTTCGCTTTTATCGCGTATTTCTACGGTTTTCTCTTTGCCTTTTGCTCCTTTGACCAAAATGACACTGTCTTCCTTTACATTAAAAAAATCTGCTAAGAATACCTTCATGGCCTGGTTGGCCGGATCGTCATCTACTTTTTTGGCGGTAATTTTCACGCGCAGTACACTGCCAATGCGGCTGATAACCTCACTGCGCCCCGCCCCTGGGATTAAACGTACTTTAATAATCATACTCCCTCCAAACTGTTAAATAACCGGCTACCGATACGCGGCAGAGTGGACCCTTCCTCCACAGCCAGCCTGAAATCTTCACTCATTCCCAGGGAAAGGTGTGCCCGGGGATGTCCTTTAAAATCCTGGTCAAACGCAGACTTTACATCCCGAAACAGTCCGCGCAACGTTTGCTCATTTGCACCTTGCGGGGCCACGGCCATATAACCGCATACATCTATATTTTCAAATGCGCCTTTTAATTGGCTTGCCAACCGGCGCGCCAGGGGTAACGGTAACCCAAACTGGGTTTCTTTTTGGCTCAGTTTTACCTGCACCAGTATATGCAAAAACTTGCCGGCCGGCAGGTGTTTACTCAACGCATGTACCGTTTGAAAATCGTCAATACTATCTATCCAGTCAAATAAAACAGCGGCTTTGGCTACTTTATTTAATTGTAAATGCCCAATAAAATGTTTTTGTACCTGTTTAAAGCGGGCAAATTGCGGATTTTCGTGCCAACGCATCCAGGCTTGTTGGATGCGCGATTCCCCTATGGCTCTTAACAGGCCTTTTTCCAGCAAAGCCAACACATCTGCATCCGGTGCGTATTTAGTAACGGCTAACAACGTTACGTCTGCCGGATTACGCTTGGTGTTTTGGCAGGCCTGTGTAATAGCAGAACACACGGTTTGCATATTGCGGACTAATTGGTCTTGCCGTGTCATAGCAAAAAATCCCTTGACATATTATACAAAATTTAGTGTAATGCCGCAATAAAATGAGGGGGTACGTATTAGATTGGGTGGTACGGCACAACCCAATTAGTTCAAAACCGGGTTAATCTATATCGCTTAGGGTAGCCAGCGGGAAATAATGTTGTAAAATTGTTTTGTAATCCTGTCCTGCATCAGCCCGTCCGGCCGCCCCTGTTTGGCAGAACCCCACACCGTGCCCCCAACCGCCGCCATAAAAAATAAAGTATTTGAGTTGGCGGTTTTGGTAATTAGGTTGCACAATAAAATAACTGCTACGTAACATACCCAGGCTTAAATTGTTACGTATTACATTTTCTTTGTGTAAGGTAACTGACCCTTTGGTTCCTTTGACCAACAGTTTGGTTACGTAGCCGGCCCGGCTACGTTGCTGTGGAATAAGGGCGGTTATTTGTCCGATATCTTTTTTCTGGTTTTTAATGACCTCGCGCAGTTCTGGCTCGCTTACCACACGTGCCCAACGAAACGCCGCCAGACTGACGTGTTTGTTATATTTACTGTATGCGGCTGAAGGATATTGTAACAGGGATTTAAAATGGTAGGGTTCCAAGTGGGAAAAATCAAATTTCTGATAGTCTGACACCGTGTTTAGGTACGGGGTTTCAGTCCATCCCGCATCTTTGGCACTTTGGGTGGCACCGCCGCAGTTGGCCGAAAATACACTTTCAATGGGTTTGTTTTGATAGGTCATCACTTGGCCCAGGGTATTTTCTACAGCGGTATTTCCGGCCTCGGTTTCGGCCGTTACGCCGCCATATACTTGGCAGTTTTGTGCATCGCACAAATCATATCCGTAAGCCTTGTGCTTGCTTTTATGTTTGAGGGCGTATGTGCGGGCCAGTACGGCCTGGGCCCGTAAAGCCTCTTGGGGAAACCCGGCCGGCATTTCGGAGGCTATGATTCCTTGCACATATTCATCCAATGTAACCACATTTACAGGCACTAGCGTATGCGGGTGCGATTGGTGCACAATTTGCAATTTTCCGCGGTATTCTTTATCACTATTAGAGGCCCAACTCATTCCGGCTCCGCTTAGCAGATTTTTTACCAAAATAGTAGGGGCTTGTACGGGGGAATCGGCCTGTGTTACCACCGTTACGGATTTGGAGAACGGTATTTTTTTACCTTGTGCGGATAGGATGTATGATTGGTTATTTTCCAATTTGGCGGACCAAACCTCCCCGCTGTTTGCGCGGGCTAAGGTATTGCCCTTATTATCTTGAATAATAAACGGGTGTGAGGCAGAAAATACAACACTGTTGCGTTGTGTGGGTTTGCCGCTGGAGGTAGTCCCCAGACCAATTTTAATTTCCACCGGTTCTTTTTGCCCCGGAGGTAACAAGAGAGGTTGCACGGCAGTGGGAGCAAGAAGTGTTTTACCAGCAACCAGTTGTTTTTCCGGCTTGGTCAGGTGCGGTTTTACACGGGCTAAATCGTCCTGTACATGGGTGTTTTTTTCGTCTGCGGCGGCAATCATTTTGTATTGACGGTAGGCTTCATTATATTGCTTGGTTTTTTCCAAACAACGGGCATAATGTAGGCGTGCCTCCATCAACTGGTGGTCATATTCTACAGCCTGTTGGTATGCTTTGGCGGCCGATTTGTAATCTTTTTCATCTTCGTAAAGTTGGCCAAGTAAAAAATTGGCTAGCCCCGGATGAGAACCGGCTTTTACGGCCTGTTTTAAATTATATTTGGCTAGTTTTGTTTCGCCCAGTCCCAGTTGTGTACGCGCCAGGTTGATGTGGAAAAAACCCGCCGTGTTGTTGTCTTGCGGTAGGAAGGAAAGCATACGTTCTGCTGCCGCGTATTGCCCGTCAGCCAACAAGGCTTCAGCCGTCATTTCCACCACCTCATCATCTTGCGGATAAAGACGGTGGGCTTCCAGCGCAATATCCACGGCTTCTTTGGGCTTGTTTTGCTCCATGGCAATAAAAATGGCATTTAGAAACGACGAACGGTTTCCCGTTTCTTTGGAAATTTCCACATACTTGGCTAATGCCTCTTGCGGTTTGTACGAAAAATACAAGTCTGCCGCTTCCTGTAAACGTTCCGGCAATGTGTAGGCGGCCCCAAACCCTAACTGATAAAAACCCAAACACAATAGCAAAACAATCCCTTTTTTCATATTTCTATTATACCTTTTTGTTATAATATTAGATATATGAGAGTCCCCATCCCAATTTGGCTTAGAGAAATGGTAGGGCACAATAAAGCCGCCCTGCGTACAGCCCGCGTATTGCAGGCGGAAGATGCCCTGTTGGCACAACAACTGCATACAGTGTGCCACGCGGCTAAATGCCCCAACCGGGGGGAGTGCTTTAATTGCGGGGATGCTACGTTTATGGTGTTGGGGGATATTTGTACACGCGGGTGCCGCTTTTGCGCGGTGGAAAAAAAACGTCCTTTGCCTCCTGACCCTGACGAACCGCAACGTGTTGCTCAAGCCATTAAAGAGTGGGGCATCCGCTATGCAGTGTTGACCATGCCCACGCGCGATGATTTAATTGATGCCGGATCCACCCATATGGCCCATGTACTTACTGCCATCCATGCCTTAACGCCGGATGTAAAGACGGAGCCGCTTATTTCAGATTTTGGGGGGGATTTTACTGCTCTGCAAACCGTTTTAGATGCTTGCCCGGATGTACTTGCCCATAACGTGGAAACTGTTCCTGCTTTATATAGCCAGGTACGCATTGGGGCAGACTACAAACGTACGCTTTCCTTGTTGGAAACCTCTAAAAAACGGGCCCCGCATGTGCTTACCAAAACAGGTTTTATGGTGGGGCTGGGGGAAACCCCGGCCCAAATTTCGGATCTGATGCGTGATTTGCGCCGGGTGGGGGTGGATTTATTGACGATTGGCCAGTATTTAGCCCCGTCTGCCAAACACTACCCGGTAGTGCGTTACCCGGAACCGACAGAATATGATGCCTGGAAGGCCGAGGCCCTGGATTTGGGCTTTAAAGGGGTAGCCAGCGGGCCGTTGGTACGCAGTAGTTATCGGGCAGGGGCTTTATATCGTGCGGCCATCGGGAAATAATATCCCGGTAAACTAATATGTTACCTGTGAAACGGGTTTTCTTTCTGTGTTTAAATAACGTATAATATATATATGAAATGGATGTTTGCTTTTGTTTCTTGTTTGTTTTTGTCTGCCTGTGCGGGTAATCCGCCTACGTGGTGGAATCCACAAAACCGCTATGGCACGTTACAAGAACCCAGCCAAGGGACTGTTCAGCCCGTGCGTGTGCGTAAGAATTCTGCGATTACCGAACAATCTACTGAGCCTCTTGCGGATATTTCCTACGAAGAAGAGACGATCTCTCCTTTGCCGCAGGACGATACATTGTCCGTCGGGCAAACGGAACAACCCCTTCCCGTACCCAGCGTATTGGAATAAATTCCAGCAAGTATTTGGGTGTATGTTATTTGATGCAGTATTACCCATTTGGCATTGGTTTACCGTCGGTAAACCAATGTGCCGGATGTGTTAAAAAAATACCCCTTGACAATTTTTTGTTTTCCATTATACTGTGAGTAAGGAAGTTGTTAAGCAGTTCGCTTAGGCGTTGTTGGAATGGGGGTTTCCCCGCTGCACCTGTAGCGTTTTCCGGTAGTGAGGTGGTTTGGTTACATAACTGCTAAGTTGCCGGGGCGTGCCGTAAAAATGTCCGTTTCATTTACGGGGTTGGTGCTGAGCCGCGGGGCCTGGTTGGCAAGGGTTGGCGGCGCGTTATGGGGGTTGATGTGATGGTTCGGCCTGCGTAACGGGTACAATGGCATAAGTCCTGGGCGGCATACTTGGCGGACGAGGAGAAGGTAGTGCCGTAGTTGCGGTTGTGGCTGTACCTGGCTTGGATAGCAGTTGTGGTTGCGGTTGCAGTTGCGGTGTATGTGGCGGATGCAGTGGCAAGTGTTGTTAGGTTGCCGGTGTGGATGCCGTAAGTGTAGGAAAAGAGGAGTTGTTGTATGAGAAGTTGTTAGACCCCCCGTGTTGGATAAACGCGGGGGATTTTTGTGTTCTTATGCCCATTATAATCCGGCATGTACAAGGTCTTGTACAATTAGTTGCGCTGTAAGGTGATATTTTGCGTAGAGTTGTGCTTGTGGTACTTTGTCTGTAAACTCCTTGAAAGAACCGTAGTTAAGCACTTTTACCGGGCTGGTGCCGTAAAACCGGGCTACTTTCTCCCCAAATCCGCCGTCTAGTTCGCCATCTTCCAATGTAACTACAAATGGATGGTCTTTCTGTAAGAATTGAAGCATCTGCGTATCTAACCCGGTAATAAAGCGCGGGTTGATGAGCGTAGCATCTATATTTTTGGTTTTAAGCAGGGCCTTTACCTCACGCGCTTTTTCAAAGAAGGTGCCCACCCCGATTAACGCAACCCGGCTGCCTTTTTCTACTAGTTGAAATTTGTTTAGCACCTCGTAATCCGTATCCGCCATGGCGGGGTTAGACACAAAATTCATCGGTACGCGTATGGCAACGGGGTGTTGTGTCTGTTCTACGGACCAATTTAACATGTGCAAATATTCTTCTTTGCAGGTAGGGGCTAAATATACCAGGTTAGGGATGTTGGACAAAAGTGGAATATCAAAAGTTCCTAAATGGGTGGCATCAGCACCGGATATTCCCCCGCCGAATACCAAAATAGTGCCCGGGTTGTGGTTTAGAGCCAAATCTTGAGAAAGTTGGTCATAGGTGCGTTGCACAAAAGAACTATGCACGCAAAATACCGGCTTGGCACCGCTTTTAGCAAGGGCGGATGTCATGGCCACGGCATGTTCTTCCGCAATGCCAACATCTATAAAATGCGTTCCCATTTTGTTTCGAAATTCTTTGTCAAAACCAAACACACCTGGGGTAGCCGCCGTGATAGTTACGAGGGGTTCCCCCTGTTTTACTTTATGTAGCAAATAATCTTTGGTAATAGAGTTATAATCTTCTCCCACGGGTTGAGGTTTATCGTTTAGATGTTCTAATGTGTGGGGTAAAATCCAATGGAACGGTTCTCGGTCGGTTTCAGCGGGCAGACACCCTTTGCCTTTTTGGGTATGGATATGGAGCACAACCGGGTGATCCGTATCTTTGACTTGTTTAAAAAGGGAAATTAAGTGTTCTAGATTGTGCCCGTCATCTAAATAGAAATACTCAAAACCAAGGGCTTTAAAGAAATTGTTTGGCACGTTGCCTTCATGGGTGCGAAGTTCGGTAAGCATCTGGCAAATGCCGCCTTGGTTTTCGGCAATGGACATATCGTTATCATTCACTACAATAATTAAATTACTGCCTAGTACGGCCGCATTATTTAGGCCCTCTAATGCTTCGCCCCCGGTCAAGGAGCCGTCCCCAATCACGGCAATAACATTGTGCTTTTGGCCTAATACGTCGCGCCCTTTGGCTAGGCCTACGGCTAAACTGACAGAAGTGGAGGTATGCCCTACTTTAAATAAATCGTGTTTGCTCTCTTCGGGGGCGGTGTAGCCGGTGTATTTGTCATAGCAGGTCGGGTCGGTAAACCCTTCTTGGCGTCCGGTTAGTATTTTATGTGGGTAGCATTGGTGAGAGACGTCAAATACAATTTTATCTACGGGGGAATTAAATACATAATGCATGGCAATCGTGGTTTCAATAATCCCCAAATTTGGGCCAAAATGACCGCCAGTGGTATCTACTTTCTTAATAATTGCATCTCGCATTTCGCTTGCTAAAGTGTTAAGTTGGGTAATATCCAGCCGTTTTAAATCAGCCGTAGAATGGATGGTGTGTAAAATAGAGGGGGCGGTGTTCATAGTTTATCTTCTCCAAAAGTATAAGTAAAAATTGCACAATTAAACAATACATAAGTGCTACTTAATTATATATTGTATCAATTAGAGTAAACTCTAAGTCAAGAAGAAAGTTCAAATTTCCCGCTTTTTATTATGCCACCCTACATACTTGTGAACACTATAAAACCATGGTTATTTTTGGTTAATTTTGACAATTTATGTATTACACAAAAGCGTATAAGTATCTGCAGAAAAGGAAAGGCTAATTAAGTTTGGCTTTGAAGTTTTTATAGGCAGTGGCGGCCAAAACAAGTGCCATGCCCAGCAAAATAGTGAAATATTGCCAAAAGAACGAATAATCTCCGCCTTTTAAGATGATGTTGCGGAAATTAGTGCAGGCATACATGAGCGGATTTAAGTAGCATAGCCACCGGAACCCTTCCGGGATGTTGGCTACCGGGAAAAACACGCCGGAGAGCAAAATAGCCGGCAGTAATATCAATACACCGCCCATCATGGCTTGTTGTTGGGTGTTGGCAATGGTACTAATGAGGGTAGCCACGGATAGCGCACAAGCGGCCAACGCTACAGCGTTAAGGAAAAATTGCCAAACAGTGCCCCGGTAGGCAATACCAAATCCTAATACACCTATACATAGCATGAGCGTTACTACCCCAATACCGATAAAGAAGTACGGTAACACTTTACCCAGCAAAATATCTGCCGTAGAAGCCGGAGAGGATATCAATTTTTCCATGGTTCCCATTTCTTTTTCTTTGGTAATGGCCATACTCCCTACAATCATCAAAATAATAAAACTGGTCATGACGAGAAGTGCCGGCACCATAAAAGCCGCCGTACTCATTTGCGGGTTAAACAAAATACGTGTATCTAATGCAAGCCGTGTCTGCTCGCCCAACCGGTACCCGTGGCTGGCCGCTACGCGCGCTACAATTTGGCTAACATAAGCATTTACCTGTTGTGCACGCTGGGCGTTGGTAGCATTGATAAGCAGTTGAATAGGTTTATTTTGCCGCTCTAAGGCATATTCAAACCCTTCTGCAGGAGCCACTAGTACCGCTTCTGCCTTGTAAGTAGTCAGTAGGGCGGTAGGGTCCGAAACATTCGTCCCCTCTACATGACGGACTTGCTTAAACCAACGGGAGGCAACGGCCCGCGTTTGCACTTCCCGTGCAATAGCAGAGGGTTTGCTGACAATTATCATTTCTATATTTTTTACTTCACTGGTTAGCGCAAGCCCGAACATGGTTAGTTGGACTATCGGCACAAAAAAGATAGCCACAATCATCTTAGGATCACGAAAAATTTGCACAAATTCTTTGCGAATGAGCCCTCTTATAATGCGTTTGTGTATCATGGTTCCACATCCGTTTTAAAATTTCGTATGGCCAGCGTAATCATTCCTATCATAAACAGAAATAACGCGATAAAAGGAACAATGAGGCCACTTAGCCCGGCTCCGCTTAAAAATAAGGCACGGCTGATTTGTAAAAACCACCGTTGCGGAAACAACATGGTTACATATTGAAAGAAGGGGGGCATATTTTCAATCGGGAAAATAAATCCCGAAAACATAAAAGAAGGGAGCAACCCTATGGCAAAGCCAAACTGAATGGCGGATTGTTGTTGGCGCGTTATTACCGATATAAGCAGCCCCAGCGCCAGCGCGCCCATAATATAAAACAAACAGGCGGTTAAATAAAGTACAAAACTGCCATGAAACGGGATGCGAAATACCAGTAATGCCAGTGCAAATACAAGCAGTACATCAAAGAAAGTGAGTACAAAATACGGCAACAGTTTGCCGACAACAATTTCCAACGGACGTAACGGCGTAGAAAGTAGTAGTTCCATAGATCCGTTTTCCCATTCCCGCGCCACGGTTAGGGCTGTTAAAATAATAGCCAGAAATCCGATAATAACCGTACTTAGTGCCGGGACAATAAACCAACGGCTATTAAGTTCCGGGTTAAACAAATAACGCGTGCGGATCGCTGTAGAAGGCGGCTCGTGCGAAGATAAAAGGGATTGTTGGGTGGCTTGCAAAATACCCTGCATATAGGTGGTGGCCAAAGCGGCCATCGTATTATCTGTACCGTCTAGCAACAGTTGCGCGTGAGCGACCTCTCCATTTGTAAAGGCAGTATGAAACCCATGCGGGATAATCAGTAATCCTCGCATACGGTTTTGCCGGAGTTGCAAATCCGCTTCCGCCGGAGTATGTGCGGCAATTATGTCAAAATATCCGGCCGCGCTTGCTTGTGTTAAAAGTTCGCGCGACGTATGGCTTTGGTCGTTATCGCGCACGGTAAGTGGAATATGATGATAATCCAGGTTAATTACAAAACCGAAGAACACCACAAACACCATGGGGAGTACCAATGCCACGGATAACGTAAAAATATCGCGCTTGATGTGTTTGGCTTCTTTGCTGGCAATGGCCATAATGTGTTTTGCTAAGGTGTTCATTTGGCCCCCGATATGGCTTTTAAAAACACGTCATCCAGGGTGGGATCCACCGGACGTGTGGTAAAATCAGCCTTGTGTTTTTGACAATATGTTTCAAAGGCCGTATGATCTGTAACGTTTACACGTAGTTTACTGCCAAAAACGGATACTTCTCCCAAGGACAAGCGACGCATTTCTTGGGAAATAATTTGTTGCTTTCCTTGCGTAAAAGTAAGTTCCACGGGTTTTTGCGGAAAATAGGTTTTCTTTAAGTTGTCAGGGGTATCGGTAGCCAAAATACGCCCCCGTTCCATCAGCACAATGCGGTGGCAATATTCGGCCTCGTCCATATAGTGGGTAGTTACAAATATCGTTTTACCTTGCGAAGAAAGCCTGCGAATGAGTTCCCAAAATGCTTGACGGGTTTGGGGGGAAGTACCGGCGGTGGGTTCATCTAAAAAGATAAGGTCCGGGTCATGCAAAATAGCGGCTGCCAAGGCAATCATCTGTTTAGTACCGCCGGAAAGTTGGCGCACCGGCCCCTTTGGAATATCCGTAAGCCAAATAAATTGGAACAGTTCTTCCGAGCGATTCAGAATTTGCGTGCGCGTCAATTCATACAAACTGCCTGCAATGTCCATATTTTCCCGCACGGTCAAATCCGGGTAGAGCGTAAATTTTTGAGACATGTACCCTATGTGCGGCTTGAGTACGGCTGTAGAGGCCGCCACATCCGTCCCGTTTACAAATACTTGCCCGGAAGTTGGATTTAAAATGCCGCATAGTGTACGGATCGTGGTGGTTTTGCCGGCTCCGTTTGCGCCCAAAAAGCCAAAAATCTCTCCGCGGCGAACCTCAAAGGAAATATCGTTGACCGCTTTGAAATTTCCAAACGCAATGACTAGATGTTGCACTTGTATAATCGTATCATTCATGTTTCAAAAATAGTTCCGCAAAATTGGTAACGTGCAAATTTTCCATTACAGTATGTGGTTGCCCGGCGGCAAGCAAATGGCCGTTTTGCAACACATGCACTTTGGCGCACCGTTCGGCTTCATCCATATAAGAAGTGCTTAAAATAACCGTCATTTCCGGGCCGGCTACATTATAGACAATATCCCACAATTCTTGGCGCGAAACAGGGTCCACTCCAATGGTGGGTTCGTCTAATAGCAAAAGTGAGGGACGGTTTAACAGCACGCTCATAAGGCCCAATTTCTTATACATACCACCGGATAATTTGCCAGCCGGGCGATCCCGAAAGGGTGTCATCCCTGTTGCGGTCAATAATTCCGCTGCCCGTTTGTTAAAATCTGTTTCGTCCAAATTGTATAAATCGCGGAAAAACTCCAAATGCTCCCACACGCTTAAATCAGGGTATAAACTGGGTTCTTGCGGGAAATATCCCATGTGCGAGATGGCCTCCTGCGGTGTACAAAGGTTCCCCTGATACGTAAATTCAAACTGCCCTTGTGTAGGATGTAGTAAGCCTTTAATTAAGCGTAGCAATGTTGTTTTTCCGGCTCCGTTCGGGCCCACCACGCCGTGCACCATTCCGGCATCAAAAACGGTGCTTACGTCCGCTAAAGCCGTTGTGGTGTTAAGTGTTTTGGATATATGTTTTGCCCGGACTTCAATAGACATTATTTTACAAACTCCGTTTCCAACGTCATACCGGGTTTAAGAGTTTTATTTTCGTCATTTTCAAAGCGCGTTTTTACGCCGTACACAAGACGTGTGCGTTCTTCACGCGTTTGTACATTTTTTGGCGTAAATTCGGACTGGTCGTTGATCGCTAAAATACGGCCTTTGAAGGTTTTATTGGCTTGCGGCAAGTATCCGCTGACTTCTTGCCCGATAGACAAATGGGCCAGTTCCTTATAAGGCACATAAACCCACACGTCCAGTTCTTTCAAATTGGCAACGGTGATCATTTTTTTACCGGCACTGATAAATTCATTAGGCTCATAGTATTTGTAAAGTACTTGCCCGGTTAACGGACTGGTAAGCGTACACCAACTTTGTTGCAAGGCTGCCTCATCATACTGATGTTTTTTAAGATCATAATTTTCTTTTGAGCCCGCCGTTGTTTTTAAGAGTTGCGCGGCACGGTTAAATTCCGTTTGCGTTATTTCTTTTTTTAGATTAGCCGCATCACAAGTCAGGCGTGCTATCACTTGGCCTTGCGTTACCGGTGAGCCTTCTTCTACCAAAATCTCTTGAATCGTATCGCTCAAACGGGCCGAAATATCCACGGATACTGCCTCCGCTACCCCGCTGTAATGAAACGGGGTGCTACGAAAAAATGTCAAAGCCACAATTACTAAAATTAAAAGTACGGCTACGGCAATAATAATTCTTTTTTTCATAAAGTCTCCTTGGCTAAACTATTTA
The DNA here is from genome assembly GCA_045606825.1 of Elusimicrobiaceae bacterium. Taxonomy (GTDB): domain Bacteria; phylum Elusimicrobiota; class Elusimicrobia; order Elusimicrobiales; family Elusimicrobiaceae; genus Avelusimicrobium. The sequence goes on along the minus strand of JAZUSQ010000010.1, from coordinate 35,008 downwards.
AAATGGCTAGTTGATTTAGTTCCTCCACCTGCACATCTGCCAACGAAAGTTGGCTCTCCAGTAAGTCCAAATTGGCGCGGTCTACTTCAAAAAAAGTAACGGCCCCGGCTTTATAGGCTTGATAAGTAAGGCGGGCTGTTTCGTCGGCCTGTTGAATCATATCTTTTAGCAAATTCTCTTGTACTTGCAGACCATACAAACGGTCTTTGGCGGTCGAAAACAAGGCTTCTAACGTTTGCTGGGCATCTTGTTTTTCATAGGTTTTTGCACGGGCCAGTTCCTTTTGTGCTTTGGATTGTTGGCGGTCTTTTCCGCCTTCAAAAAGCGGAATAGAAACGGCTGCTCCAGCGCGCCCTAAAAACACGTGTTCGCGGATGGCTCCGTTGGGGTATTCAAAATACGCGCCGCCCTGCAAAACAGCACGCGGATAGAGGGAAGATGTATAACTGTTTGCCAAATACTCGTAGTACTGGGCCATTTCATCCAATGCCGCCAGTTTGGGCGAGTTTTCATCAAACTCGCTTTGGCTGTACGGACGGAAAATTTGGAGTGTGCTTTCCAACGGATCTGTATTTAAGACGGCAGAGGTTTTACTTTCTTCTTGGGCGTTGGCAAGCCGTTTGTCCGTTGGATAAGAGGGGTCAATGCCATAATCGGTACCGGTTAATTTAAATAACGTACGCAACTGTCCGGCCAACCTACTGCGGGCTCCGCTCATAGCGGTTTGTGTTTTTAATACTTGTTTACGGGCTATGGAAACATCTAACTTGCTTTTTGCGCCCGCTTTATAGGCCGATTGTACATCGGCAAGTTGTTTTTGGGCTACTTCCAACTGCCCGTTTAACAAGACCAGACGTTGCAAAAGTTGTTGCACGGAAAAATAGGCCTGTTGCACTTGTAATAAAATTTGTTTGCGTGCAAATTCATACGATTGCTCTTGGGCACTAGCGGCTTTAGAGGCGCTTTTTTTAAGTGCACTACGACCGCCGTTATCAAATAGCACATAACTGGCAGTCGGCCCTACGGAGTATCCCCATGTATCGCCGAATTTCAATTTCTGTCCACCTAATTTTAGGGTCGGAACTTCCGACACCCAAGACACCTTTCCGTCCAACGATAAAGACGGATAAAGCAAAGAGGAGACGCTTTTCTCTTGCGCCTGGGAGGAGCGCACTTGTGCGTGCAATGCTTGTAATTGCGCGGATGAATTTAATGCATCTTGTTCGCACTGTGCTAAAGAAATGGATGAGACATCCAACCCATAAAGTACGGTTGTTGTAGTAAATAATACAAATAACCCAAATAGTTTTTTCATAATTTCTCCCTAGTATCATTTTAGCAATTTAAGAGAACGTCAAAGATAAGAGATCCCAAATTGGTCCACAAGTTAGTTTAAGTCCTTAGGTCAGGGGAACGCGTGCTTGGACGTATTAAACTGCTAGGGGTCACATTTTGCCGGGTGTCAACATTGCAGAGGGGGCCATTATTGGGGCCGGAAGTGTGGTAACAAAAGATATCCCTGTAAACAGTATTGCCGTGGGAAACCCGTGTAAAGTAATACGTGCCATCTCTGAAACAAACTGCAAGTAAGAAAACTACCTTTTAGTAGCGTATAGAAAAAAGGACCCCCTGCTTTTAACAGGGGGCCTCTTATATTTAGCAGATTACAATACTTCGTTTGCGGTCAAAAACAACGATTGAGACAGTGCATTAAAGAAATTTTGATAAGCCTGAGGTTCCGTGATTGCGGAGGTATCCTTTGATGCATTCGCGCGCACCAGCATGCTGTTTCCTTTGGGGCGGACGCTAACGGTCATTGTAGTTTGATTGGTAAAAGAAAAACCTGATATGGTTCCCAAATCCTTATCTACTTTTTCGATTACAAACCCTAGGTCTTGCATGGTGGCTACAATGTTATTCATCACATTTAATTTATCTGTAGTATCAAAAGAACGGGTTTGATAGTTACGCGTAGCAACTTGAGAAGATGCGGTTCCCAGTGCCGCTTGATTTGTGGTTGTGCATGCAGTTAATAGCAAACAACCGATGCCAGTCAATAAAATTTTTTTCATAACAATCTCCTAAATATTATTTGCGGTCAAGAATACCGATTGCCCTAATTTGTCAAAAAACTCCGTATACAACTTTACATCATCTAGTTTTTCAATTTGGGAAATTTTACCCAAGTTATCATAGACAATGCGGGCAAAAATCACTCTTGTTTTGGTTTGTTTGGCACCCGCCTTTGTGTTTACGATGGATACATAAAATTTCTGCGTATCATCATAAACAGCCTGTTTGCCGTTAAGCGCAGACAAAACCGTTACTAGGGCTTTGCCTGCCTTTGGCATGGCATTCTGTGTCTTTGTGGCGGTTATGACGCCAATTCCTACATCGGACTCCGTAATGGTATACCCCATATCCTGTAATACCTGTGCAGAGGCTACCAAAAGGTCCTTTGTATTGGCAGTATCAAATACCCGGGTTTCTATATTGCGGCGTTCCAAATAGTCGGCATCCAGTGTATATAAGTTTTTATAGGATACACATGCGGATAACCAACATCCCGCAAATAAGATATAGGTAAGTTTTCTCATAACTTAGAAACTGGAAGAACGATAAGCAAAATCGCGCACTTTGCCTTGTTCGTCAAATTTAACGATAATAGTTAATGTCCTTTGGGAGGAACGGGAAGAATTTTTTTGTCCACCGGCACCTACGATAACCAACCATACTCCCTTGGAAGAAGAACTGCCATCTACTTGAGTGGACATGCGGTCATATACCCATGTTTCACGGCGCTGGTCATCTGTGGTAATCATGTTGGGGCTGCCCAATACTTCCACTACTTGCGCCGACGACATACCGATTTTAATTTCTTTTTGTGCCTTTGCAACGGTTAATTTTTCATCGTTTTCAATGGTATTACCCGTAGTAGTGGAACATCCTACAACACCGCTCAAGCAGACTAACGCGGTTAAAATTAACGACAATTGCCATGTTTTTTTCATAATTAATCTCCTATTCAAGTTTGATAAGTTTATTATAGTAAAAGTATGTTTATTAAATCTAGGACTTTCATGATGCCCAAAGTGCGTAAATAAAACTAGGATACGTTGTTTAACTGTAAAAACTGCATTTAACTGTAGAAACGTATGGAAATTATTCCTGTTATATATTGACTCGTACCCCATATTTTATTACAATAAGACCGTCGTATAATCTCCTTAAGCGTTGAAATATGCAAAATCTGTATTTTAGTATTCGTTATCTGCTTATAGGTTATATTTTCTGCGGCATTGGCTGGTTTGTGGAAGATGTAATTCAACCGATATATCCTAGTTTGTCGAATTATTTTGAGGCTGGTTATATTGCTTTGTACGTGTTAGTGATGCATTTTGTTACCTTGGCTATTTTTTCTTTGAAGAAAAAGTCAAAAATTTTACGTATTGCCGGGTGGTTAGTCATTATAGCGATGATTTTGGCAATATGGAGTACAATCCCGGAAAAAGAAAATCAAAAGGACATACTTTATAATACCGCGGGATTTTTTTCGTTTATGTCCGGATATTATATCGTTGTAGAATACAGTAAAATAATGGAAAAATCTGCTTTGTTAAAAGTTAAAAAAATAGCGCACATGATACGCAAAGCCGTCTGCTTTGCCGACATCTGTTTCATTATGTTACTTATTGCGCTTGCTTGGTCAGTACTTCCGAATGTAACAAATACGCTGATAAATGTTGATTTATTCATCTATTATATAATATGGACTTGCTTTGTTATTTTTTTAATATTGTGTATAATTGAAGTTGGACGAGAAATTAAACAAAAGCCAGAGAATATTTCAAACAAGAGAGGAACTAACCTATGAAAAAGCAAAAATTATTGATTTTGTGTGCTATTTTGTGTGCGGGCATTTTGTGTGGTTGTACAAATTCAACGTTTATTGTAGATAAAAGGGTAAACAGTTATTCAGAAGTTAAGAAATATTCGGAAAGGGACCATTTTTTCTTCTGGGGTATGGGAAAGAAACATGAACATGATTTTTCTAACATTTGTCCAAACGGAAAAATTGTTAAAGTGGTAACAAATAATGACTGGATTGATGAAACGCTGGTAGCCTTAACTATGGGAGTTTATTATACAAGAACATTTACCGCGTATTGCGTAGAAAATCCAGTTCCTAATCCTAAATTTTAACGGTAATCCACACAAATATCACTTTTTGTAGGGAAGTTGTGAAAAGGGGGAACAACTTGCGTTGTGGTTACGCTCGGGTTTGGTATGTTTTCCCCAGTATGGGGCATGCAGCCTATAAGTGCCCTGATGCCTAAAACAGGGAATCTATCTCTTTTTTGGCTTGGCGCAAGATATCTTCTACATTTGCATTTTTGATATCTAGATTCTCGGCTTTAATGCAGTAGATATGTGGTATGCCGTAAAAGTTTTGTGCCAGTGCTTGTATATACCCATAGCCATAGGCGTCATTTACAATAGGTCCTCCGGCGGTAGTTACGTAATAGAGTTTTCTTGCTTTGCATAGGCCGTATGGTCGGCCATCTGCGTGGTAGGCAAAGGTTATCCCGACAATGTTGATGTGCTCTATGTAGAGTTTTAATATTGCCGGAAACGATAAATCCCAAAAGGGGGCGGCAATCACAAGGGTATTGGCGGCGGCAAACTCTTTGGCAAGTGTACATAACGGATGGTTAAAATTACCTTGGTCAATCAGCGTTCCTCTTTGTGTGAGTGTTTCTTCTGTTAGAGGGGAAAGAGAGGTTTGTGTCAACTTTCGTTCGTGCACGGTTCCCTTTAGTTGATGTAACAGATAATCTGCCAACAGTTTAGTGCGGGAATCCTGCCTTGGGCAAGCATTAATAAACAAAATATGCATATACACTCCTAATTTTTATAAGTACATGATGCACTTATCTGTTAATGTTTAGGTTGGTCTGTATTGGACTGTACGACATTTAATGCATAGTCTCCCATTTTTTCAAAACTGGTCAAAATATCCGTGTAAAGCGTAAGGGCAACGGGGGAGATTTGATGGCGGGTAAAATCGTGCGAAGTTTTTTCTTCTCGCAGTTGATGACGTAATTGATTGAGGTCATCTTCGCGTTTGATGGCTTGGGCTAATAGAGTGGTTTTATTTATTTTGATTGTTGGTAAAATGGTAGTACGCATGTGTTTAATAATTTGTTTTACTTGCTTGCCTATTGTATCCAACCGTTCATAATCCAGTTCACTAAATAAATTTTGATTATGGGCTTTGGTTAGTAATTTGGCGATTCTTTCACCATGGTCTGCCATTTTTTCCAAATAGTTCGTTTGGTCCAGCAGTTTCATCACTTCGTTTACCATATCGCGCGAAAGTTGCTCGTGTGTGAGGTTCTTTAAAAACTCGGTAATTTTGTATTCCAAACTGTCGCTGGCTTTTTCTTGGGCATATACATCTTGTACCATGCGTTCAAATAAATCGTCGGAATTTGCTTTCATAGCGTGCAACAGTTTAGATACAATGGTGCTTGTCATGCCAGCCATAAGGTCAATCTCTTTATGGGCAGCACTAATAAATAATTCCGGCGTGGTGGTAATGCCTACTTTCAAATAACGTAGTTCTGTTTGATCCTGTTCGTTGCGCTTTATGGGTAAAAAGAACAAAATAAGCCGTTCAAAAGGTTTTATCAAAATCAGCATGATGACGGTGTTGATAATATTAAACGTGGTGTGGAAAGCGGCTAGATGGTAGGGAATACTGCTCAGGAGTACTTGGGGGGTATCTCCCTCGGTTGTCCCAGGAACAATCCAGGCAATCAATTCTAAAAATGGGTGAAACAATATTACCGCCCACATTACACCCAGTAGGTTAAATAGCATGTGCCCTAAAGCGGCCCGTTTGGCTGCGCGAGGGGCCCCGATAGCGGCGATATTGGCCGTAATGGTGGTGCCTATGTTTTCCCCTAATACAAGCGCACAGGCTGTAGGGTAATCAATAAGTCCTTTGGCGGCACAGGTAAGGGTAACGGCCATAACCGCACTGGAGGATTGAAAAATAACGGTTAGTACACTGCCTACTCCAATCACGCCCAAAAGGGAGAGTAAAGTATCAGGGCGAAATTTTACAATCCAGTCCACCACGGCGGAAGAGTTTTGTAAATCAGGAATGGAACTTTGAATCAATGAAAGTCCGAGGAAGAGTAGCCCAAAGCCAAGCATGGCCTCCCCAATACGGCGGGCTAAGGGCCATTTCTTAATAAATTGCGAGAAAAACCCAATTCCAATCATGGGCATAGCAAACAGAGAAATATCTACCTTAAAGCCAAGGATGCTAATGAGCCAGGCCGTAGTGGTTGTGCCGATATTGGCCCCAAAGATAACACCTAAAGATTGGGATAAGTTAAGTAAACCGGCACTGGCAAAACCTACGACCATTACGGTAGTGGCGGAGGAAGATTGAATAATGGAAGTTGCCACAATGCCGGACAGCGTGGCGGTAAAGCGGTTGGTAGTAGCGCGGGAAATAATTCTACGCAGGCGGTCCCCGGCGGCTTTTTGCAAGCCATCACTCATCATTTTAATGCCTAGCAGGAATACCCCCAGGCCGCCCAATAAATCAAGTGCTAGGATCAGTCCTTTCATCATAAGTATTATACCAAACTATAGGTGTCTTCTCCAGCCGGGGTATTTATTGTATTATTTTATGGATGTACATAAAACCCTTTTAGTGTGCTAATGTTTCGTTTTAGCAATAAAATAACCGGAAATCAAGGTTGTAAACACCAAGCCCAGGGGGCAGGCAAGTGCCTTATGTAAATGTAAACACTCCGGCGCAATTAAAAAATACGTGCAACTTACGGCAGTCATAAAAATCGCCGGTACCAATGCCAACCCATAATTTTGCTTTTTTATACGTAAATAAACCGTAGCGGCCCATAATACAATCATGGCTAAAGTTTGATTGGACCAACTAAAATAGCGCCAGATTACATCATAGGGAAGTTGGCTGATTACCACTCCCGCCAGTAATAACGGTACGCTTAAACGTAAGCGTTTTAAGAAGGGTTTTTGGTCTATGTTGAACCAATCGGCTAGTACCAGGCGGGATGCGCGAAAAGCCGTATCCCCCGACGTAATCGGGCAGACAATAACCCCAATCATCACAAATAGCAGTCCAAAAGACACTCCTTTTATTTGCAACGGCCCGATTGTTTTTACACAAATATCATATACTACCCCGGCTTGCCCTGCCTGTGCAAGCATCTGGTGTAACCCGGTCATCAAACCGCCCGTCCTTTCATAGACGGCACATCCGGCCGCCGCCCAAATAAGCGCAATAATTCCTTCTGTTATCATGGCTCCTGCAAAGACCTGGCGGGACTGGTATTCACTGGTAATACAACGCGCCATAAGGGGGGATTGTGTGGCATGGAATCCGGATATGGCCCCACAAGCCACCGTTACAAACATCAAGGGCCAAATGGGAAGATTAGACGGATGTAAATTGTGAAAAGTAATTTCCGGAATGTGGTAGCCTTGCACGAAAATGCCGCCGGACACACCTAATGCCATAAGCAGTAAACAAATGCCAAAAAAGGGGTATACTTTACCGATAATTTTATCAATCGGCAAAAAAGTGGCCATAAAATAGTAAAGGAAGATAACCGTAAGCCAAAAATATGTATTGGTTAAATAACTGTCCGGGGCTACATGTCCTTTAAACAAAAACACCAACAAGTTGGCAGGTCCCACCGCAAAAACCGTTCCAACCATCACAAGAAGAATAATACTAAAAATGTGCATGAATTTTTTTACCTGAGGGCCCAAATAAATTCCTGTAATTTCGGCAACTGATTGGCCTTTATTACGAAGAGATAAAAAACCACAGGCAAAATCGTGTACCGTTCCTGCAAAGATGGTTCCCAATGTGATCCATAAAAAGACACTGGGCCCCCACAAAGCACCGGAAATGGCCCCAAATACAGGCCCCAATCCGGCAATATTTAGCAGTTGTACCAAAAACATCCGCCAAGAGGGCATGGGTACATAGTCTACACCATTGGCAAAGCGAATAGCCGGTGTTGGGGCATCTGTCGGTCCAAATACTCGTTCTACATATTTAGCGTAAGTAACGTAAGATAGGATAAGAAACCCTAAACAACTCAAGAAACTAATCATAATGTAACCTTATTTTATCACTTTTGAAGGAATTCTATTAAATAACTTTTAACAACTTGTTTGGTATATAGCATACCTGGCGTTGAAAACTTGCTTTCCTTTACTAGGTATATCCGGGATAGCGCAAGACAAGTGCGTGGCCCTCTTTAAAACAATAACCATAATTTTAAAACAAATATGTGATAAATTTACGCTAAATCACTTCCAAGAAAATACCTAAAATTAAGTATAAACAGGATGATTTTATAACATAAACCGTCCCAAATCTAACAAGGGCCACGCGGTGTGCCCGCCTTTACTTTAAGTTTGTTTTAAAGAAATTTGTCAGTTTATCAAAGGGGATTTTTTTCATATTGTCATATAAGTCCACGTGGCTAGCCCCTGGGATGAGCAGAAGTTCTTTATTGTTACCTTTCAATTTTTTGAAAGCATCTTCACTAAAGTATCGGCTATGGGCTTTTTCGCCATGGATCACGAGTACTGCACTTTGAATTTCGCTACTACGTTGCAAAATGGGCTGATTGATAAGCCCTAACGCAGAAGAGGTATTCCAATTTCCGTTAGAGTTAATGGAACGGGCGTGAAAACCGCGTGGTGTTTTGTAGTAATTAAAATAATCTTGCACAAATTGCGGCTCTTGGCCTGTAAGTTTTTCCGGCAGGCCCGGTGCTTTGGCGTAGGACCCATTTTTGTAGTCAGCGGTGCGTTGTGCATTTAACTGCTTTAAAAGTTCATAGCGCGCTTTTTTATCCATAGAGTCGTTATATCCGTTGGCGGACACGCGTGTCATATCGTACATGGTGGATGCCACAGTGGCTTTAATACGGGTATCCATGGCGGCCGCATTTAACGCAAATCCCCCAAAACCACAAATTCCTAAAATTCCGATTTTGTCTGCATCCACTTGCGGATGATTGGACAAATAATCCACCGCCGCGCTAAAATCCTCTGTGTTAATATCGGGGGAGGCTACGTTTCTGGGTTCACCGGCAGATTCTCCGGTATAAGACGGGTCAAAGGCCAGCGTAATAAAACCGCGTTCGGCCAGTGTTTGGGCGTACAAGCCGGAGGATTGTTCTTTTACTGCGCCAAACGGGCCGCTAATTGCAATGGCGGCTAGTTTCATGTGGCGGTTTATGTCTTTGGGTATATACAAATCCCCGGCAAGGGTAATGCCGTAGCGGTTTTTGAAATGTACTTTTTGAACGGTTACTTTACTACTTTGTTTAAAAACCTTATCCCAATGTTGTGTCATAGTGTTATCCTTTGTATGGTGTAGGCCGCAAGCGTACAGGCAAAGGCAACCTGTGCAAACAGCCGCTAGTTTAGTAAGTTTCATATATGCTCCCATAAATATATTGTAGCAATTAGAGTAAACTCCAAGTCAAGATTTCCGTCCTGCCGTGCCTCGTTTTAAGGTGTTACAAAAAACGCCGTATCCGTAGCAAAATATGGGCGACCCTAGTTTTAGGGCCGTTTTATCCGTGTAAATTCAATGCAATTTCGCGGACATACGCTTAGACATTGCATGCAGTTAATGCAACTGGGGTGGCGTACAAAGGAAGTATTTGATACGGGGATGTTCATAGGACAGGCTTTATCGCACAAACCGCAATGTACGCATGCATCCTTTTTGCGGACAATGCCAAACGGACGTAGTACACTCCACACACCCATGGTTGCACCGTGCACGCAAAAATAATTGCAAAACGGGCGGTCCGTAAATAGGGTGGCCAGTAAAAAGAGAATCAGTACCGAGCCGTCGACCCAATCCCACATTCCCACGGCTACGCTATGGCTAAAATAAAAACGACTGTTTAAAAAGTAAAACACTATGTTAAGCGTGCTAAGCCCGTAAAGTACGTAGCGCAAGAGTTGGGTGTATTGCTGATACTTTTGCGGCAGTTTATAGCGTGGTAAATGCAATTTTTTGGCAATATGTCCCAGCCAATCTTGCAATGCCCCGAACGGGCAAATCCACCCGCAAAAAAACACACCACAAAATAAAATAGTAATCCAAATTTTCTGGCCGATACTATCCGCAAACGGTAAAAAAGGTAAAAACAGGCCTGCCATAAAGCAGGCCTGTATGATTAGACGTAAGGGTTGGATGAATTTTTTCATCTAAAATCCTAACTTTTTGAGCCAGGCATTTACTTTTAACTGGGCATTTTCCCGGTCGTTTTGGGCTTCATGCCCATACAAAGCCAGTCCTTTTAATATTTCTGCATGTGTGATTTTCTGGATGCTTTTAGGAATGGAAGACAAGCCACTTCCTTCATGGGTTACAAACGGGGCTACTTTTTTACCGGCCCAGTTGTGTTGTTCCATAAACGTATAAAGTACCATGGGTAAATCACCCCACCAGTTTGGGCAACCGATAAATACAGTGTTGTACTCGTCAAAGTTTGGCACTTTTTGGGCTATTTCAGGGCGTGCGTGGGTCTTTTTTTCCTGTTGGGCCACTTCAGTTAGAGAACGGTATTGGGTGGGATATGTATCGTTTTTAAGTTTTATCTCAAATAAATCTCCTCCGGTTTTTTGTGCAATCATTTTAGCCACAACGGCCGTGTTGCCTTCTTTAATATTTCCTACCGCATACTGTTCCCCCGTGCGGGAAAAATACGCTACCAATACCTTTGCGGGGGTCGCCACGGGTTTGGCCGGTTCTTCGGTTTGAGGCTTTGCATTACAGGCAACGGTGCATAATGCGGTTAGTAAAAGTACAAGTGTTTTTTTTATTTTATTCTCCTAGTGTAATTTTCCATATTCTTCATCACTAACTGCTTCCAGCCATTGATTAGAGGCGTTTTCCCCTGGTAACTCAAATGCTAAGTGGGAAAACCAACTGTCCGGTGCAGCCCCGTGCCAATGTTTTACGTTAGCGGGAATATGGATTACATCCCCGGGTTTCATTTCAATAGGTGTTTTGCCCCATTCTTGATAGTAACCGCGTCCGCCAATGGCCACCAGCATTTGGCCCCCGCCTTGGGTAGCGTGGTGGATATGCCAATTATTGCGGCATTTTGGTTCAAAAGTAACATTAAAAAATGTTACTTGTTCCGTGGAAATAGGGGCTAAATAACTTTGTCCTACAAAATACTTGGCAAAGGCATCATTGGGCTTGCCAATAGGAAAGAAAATGGTTTTTTGATATTTCTCTTTTTCGGTCAAAGCCGGTTCTTTATCCGTCCATACCTCTTTTGCCAAATTAAAAGTGGCCCATGCTTTGGGCCAACCTGCATAAAAAGCCGTATGGGTAATAGCGGCGGCAATTTCCGCTTTTGTTACTCCGTGGTTTTTAGCGTTTTGCAAATGATATTTAAGCGAAGAATCCGTAATCCCTTGCGACATGAGTGAAATAACTGTTAAAAGAGAGCGTGTTTTTAGGTCTAAATCTGTATTGTTCCAATTCTCACCGAATAGTACATCATCATTATAATGGGCAAACTCCGGCGCAAAATTACCCAACTGGGCACGTCCTGCCGTTTGTACAATTTTTTTATTCATAGGTTTATTCTCCTGTATTTTTTTTGCGTAGGAAGGCATGGCAAGCATAGTTACCGCCAATACACCGATAAGTATGTTGTTTGTTGACATATCCACCTATACTCCTTAGTAAAAGATATTATTATTGTAGCGGTTGGAGTGTGCTCTAAGTCAAGTTTTTCAGGCATACTTATTTTGCAGTGGTCAGTTTATGGGTAGATTGGAAGAATTACACAATACCTGGACAGCACTCAGTTTCCATGGTGTAAAGCAGCACGTATGGCCCAATTTTTAGGATATAAGTTGTTGGCCCGATTTCCCACATTTTTCATAAATCCAAGCGGATGATTTTGATAAGTTACCAATATATAACCCGGTGGCGTTTGCGGGGGAAGGGAAAAACTTTCCCGGTGTAAATAGCGCTGGGCTTGTTCTAGGGAAAGTTCCACGCGGGCACAGGAAGGCGGATGAATAGAGAGTGCCTGTGCAATGGAGGGGGTGTTAGCAGGTTGTCCAACAACCAAATCCCCGTCAGATAAAAGGTGTATAAGACGATTTGCCTTAGCATAACGCCTGGCAGACTCCGGCCGTAACACAGGGCCGTTAAAAGTGCCTTTTTTGCGTAAAATGGCCATAAATAGTCCTTCTGTACGTGTAATTCCGGGTATGAACCGATAGACAGGTTCCTGCCAGTTCTCTAACAAAGAACCTGTAATTTGCCAAGAAGGATCTGTATTTATGGGCAAAATTTCTGCCCCCAGTTCCTGGGCAATAAAACGTACATTTTCTTCATTTTCGTGCGTGTTAAAGGTACATGTGCTATAAACCAGTAATCCCCCGGCACGCAAGCAGGGCCAGATATCCTGTAAAATTTGACGTTGGCGTTTTTGACAGAAGTGCACGTTGGCTTCACTCCATTGTGTGGTTGCATGCGGGTCTTTGCGGAATAGGCCTTCTCCGGAACAGGGAACATCCGCCAAAATACAATCAAATGTCCAACCTGTTTTGTGGAAATCAGCCGCGTAGTTATGTGTAACCAACACATCAGGATGGCCTTGTTTGAGAATATTTTCCAGTAAGATATTAGCACGGCGGCGGTCTGGTTCGTTACTAACCAGCATAGAACCGGCAGGAAGAGCGGCCCGCATTAACGTAGATTTACCACCGGGAGCTGCACATAAATCCAGGGCCAGCACCGGGTTAGTAACAAAGTGGCGTAGCACATGGTCTAAAAACATGGAGCCTGCCTCTTGCACGTAATATACGCCGGCATGCAAAAGCGGGTCTTGCGTAAACAACGGGCGGTTTGCCAGCCAGTACGCGTGTTGGCACCAAGGAATCGGTTGGAATTCTTCAAACAGTGGGGTTGAGGGCAATTTCCAGGGATTGAGGCGGATACTGGTAGGAACGTTGTCAAAGGCATTCAAAAAGCGTTCCCACCGATCCGGGCCGAATAGGGTTGCTGTATATGTGCTAAATGTGGGCGGTAAATTCATAAGTGGAATTTTGCAAGTTATATTTTAACATGTGTTCTATTCTTAAGCGTGTAAGAAAGCCCCGCTTTGCGGGGCTTTTGCAACCAAGAGAGAGAACATTTAGCAAATGGTCCCATCTGCCAAACCAAACTGTTGCAAACTACCTGCTTGTGCTTGTATGCAGATGTATTGTAAATCTGTGGTGGCTTCTAACGTGCGTACGGCTGGCGGAAGTACTTTCACACAGGACCCTTCTTTTATAGCGGTAACGGTTCCGTCCAACGTCATGGTGCCGGTTCCTTTTAAGAAAATATATACCTCCTCATTTTGCTTGTGGGTATGGCTGAAAGGAAGTTTGGAGCCTGCGGGTAAGGCATTTACGGAAATTTCACAACTGCTTAATCCTAGCACGTCATGCAAAAAGGCCTTTCCATGCTCAAATTTGGTACCAATTTCTGCCAGGTTGCCAATTTCTGTTTGGGTAAAATTTTTCATGAGTTTCTCCTGTGAATCAGATATTTTATTAAATCAAAATATCATTTTAGTTGTAAAGCAATTCTTTTGTATGTTTCGGGGTGCTGTATAGGACCACTACCCCTAATGAATGATATCCGGCCGTTGCGGTTCTATTTTCTTGGTTTGCAAATTATACCAGTGGTGGCGTTTGGAAGTGTCGTGTTTAGAGCGATCTTCTTTTAAAATAGAATCTCCGTCATTATCCGTTACCCATTGGGCTTTGCGGCTGGTCAATTGTATATACCTGGCTTGCGGGTTACTTTCCAGCATACTCTCTACGGTGGTTTGTGAAAATTTATCTTCCAGATTCTTTTGTGCCAACCGTTTCCCTTGGGCGTCATATAGGGATATGGCTGAAATATATTCGTCCACATTTAACCGGGCCAGCGTGTGTCCTTTTATGTTCAAATCATACAGGGCTTGCCCTCCCTGATGATAGGCCTGTACCAGCAAGTTGATAAAGTGAGCATGGGTGCCATAACTAACTTGCGGGGCATCAGCGGATTCTTTCGTTCCGGTATGAATGGCTTTAATTTTACCTTGGCTATCTAACAAGGGGCTACCGCAGAAGCCATAACGTTCACCGGGTAAATTTTGGTCTGTTTGTACCGATAAAAACGAGAGTTTAGTTACGGTACGGGTTTCTTCGCTGGGTAGGCCGGCAGCAAAGCCGGGCGAATATAACACTTCATAGGATTGGACTGGCGCATCCGCCAATTCTAAAGGGCGCAATCCTTGTTGTGCTTCTTGCGGAAATTTGACCAAACTTATATCTAACATACTGCGTGGCGAAATTTGCACTACCGTTCCCGGGATTTCCTTTATATCTCCGTCAGGCTGTTGCACATAGGCTTGAAAATTACGGTGTAAACTGTTATGTAACGTATAGTAACTTTCCGGCAAGGCATGGCTGGCTATCACACCAAAGATTTCTTCCTGCCCTTGGTACGAAGTTTTGAAGATGGTAATAGAAAATCCGCTTGCCGGGTTTGCCTCAACAGGGGCGAACAATACCCGTTGTCCAAAATCCAATCCCCCAAAACGTAATTGGGCATTTTCGTTGAGTAAGTGTTCATTTTCTATAATTTCTTGTTGAATGGAATTTACCAAAGCGTTTACAGAGGTGCTGGGTGTAAGATTGCCGGTTTGGGCATGTTGTAAGTGGCGGGTAGTGTACGGCCCCCCGGTCTGGGACAAACCACCGGTAGCCAACACGGCAGACTTCTTGTTGCCTAATGATGATGACATAGGCAAATCCACTGGATCCAATTTTGTGCCACTTCGTTGGATTGTACCGGTTGTACGCAGCGTGTGTGAACCCATACGGGTTGCACGTGCGCCGCTTCTGGTTTCTTTGGACAAGGCTTTGCCCATATTTTTTAAAATTTGGGCCTCAACAGGTAGGCAAAGCGTACTACACAATATCAGTAAAAAAATTACTCGTATCATATGAACACCCTCATACTGTTATTATATGGATTTATTATCACAAAACAAGGGGCTGTTGGACCTATTTTTTAGGGGGGCCTATCGGTTTAATGGGTTGGATGCAACTTGGCAAATACTACGCGGTGTACGGTTTCGTCTTGCGCTATTACCCAGCCTTGCCCTTCATTTTGCCAATGGGCTTGCCCAATAACAAGCCGCACATAGTGTGCCTGCGGGAATAATTGCAAGGCTGTTTGTAGAGGGCGTATAGACATTTTTGACAAATTGTTTTGGTACCAGATTACATGCTGATCCGCATCCAACAGTTCGGCCCGGATAACGTATTGCTGGGCAGTTAAACGGGCAATTTCTTGCCCTTGCAATACGATAGGCCAAAATTTATGATTTGCCTGATGATAGGAAACCACTAAATTGCGTAAAAAAGAAGCAGGGGCAACGTATCCAGTATCGCCTTTCGGCTTGGACAGACCAAATGTTTCAAAGAACATTTCTTGATAGGAAGGTTGGCCATAATGGCTACCTACATGTACCCCTATCAGTTCTCCCTGTTCGTTGACAACAGGACTGCCGCACAAGCCGGCCCTCTGTGTTTTTTGAACTGCGGGGATATGGGTTTGCAGTAATCCCATAGAGGTATGCCTATCAAATGCAAGTGTTTGGCGGGTAAATATGTTACAGGCATAGCCGGCCATATAAAGGGGTTGCAAAGAAACCGGTTCTTGCGAAGATAAGGGTAGCGGTTTGAAAAGGGATTGGTCCTGCTGCCGGAATTTTACCAGGGCGATATCAGCCGTTTTGGAAGAGGATAACTGTACCACCCATGCAGGAATTTGTACAGATTTTCCGTCTCTGTCTATCACGGCAGTAAATTTGTATGATAACAACCCCGGTTCACGGGGGGTTGTTTTGAGGGCATGCATGGCAATAACTCCATAAACCTCAGGTTGTCCCTGGTACTGCGTCTGAAAGATAGTTCCGGTAAAAGAATTCAAAGCCTCTTGGTTTTGAGGGGGAAGGGCGCGGAAAATAGACGGACGGACTTGTTGAAATAAAGCCGATTGAAAAGAACGTATTTGCTCATTTTGGGCTTGCAAACGGATATTTTCCTGCTGGATGCGGTGTAATAATGTTTCCAGTTGTTTAGGAGACTGCTGTGCGTTTTGCAGAGCCCTGGTCCAACGGCCAGACCATTTTTGCCCATACGATACAGAGGGGGGGATACATAAAACAACCGCCATGCAACTATAAACTAAAAAAGATTTCATATTTGTATTATAACCTATTACTGCAGGGCTTACCAGGGCCAAAAGGCCTATATTGAGAGGTATTTAGGCCTAGCATACACCTAAAAAATGCGGTTTAAAACCGAAGTTAAAATTGCTAAAATAACTTATATGTCTGATACGATTTGCGCTATGGCTACTGCACGGGCAGCCGGGGCTGTTTCTATCATCCGGGTGTCGGGGCCGGATACGCTTGCTTTGTTGGATAAAATTGTGCCGCAGATTTCTTGTTGGAAACCGCGTGTGCAGACTTTTGCCACCCTGATGGACGGGCCTGCTGTATTGGACAAGGCATTAGTTACCTACTTCCCGGCCCCTCACTCATTTACGGGTGAAGATGTGGCGGAATTTGCCATCCATGGTTCTTTATACATACAAGGCAGATTACTGGAATTATTGTGTCAGTTAGGGGCACGGGTGGCCAAACGGGGGGAATTTTCGCAACGTGCTTTTTTAAACGGGAAAATGGACTTGGTGGAAGCCCAAGGATTATGTGATTTGATTGCCGCAGGCAATAAGGCCTCCCACGGCCTGGCTATGAATGAATTAGACGGCAAACTTTCCGCTTACTTGCATGACATAAAAAAAATGCTGAGTGTATTATTGGCACAAATAGAAGTACGCTTGGATGATGCAGATGAAGAAATGACACCGCTTACGCCGGAGTTTATTGCCCGGCAACTAACGGCGGCCTTATCGCCCATTAAAGCCCTGGCGGATACATTTTCCGTAGGGCGTCTTATTAAAGACGGGTTAAAAGTGGCTTTGGTAGGGGTTCCTAATAGCGGTAAATCCAGTTTATTAAATGCGTTAGTGGGGTTTGACCGTGCTATTGTAACCGATATGGCAGGAACCACACGCGATACGGTGGATGAAACCTTGCAAATCAATGGACAAACCGTCATTGTAACAGATACAGCCGGTATCCGCCAACATGCCGCTGACCAAGCAGAAGAAGAAGGCATGCGCCGCAGTGTGCGCGCCATGCAAGGGGCAGATGTCATTGTATGGGTAACAGACGGTTCTGTGGCTATTACTCCGGCCGATTTGACCTTATGGGAGCAAATATCCCGTCAACACAAACATACCCTCCTGGTGCGCAATAAGGCGGATTTACCTTCCGTACCGTTTGATTTACCCGGAGAATTGCCGCAAACGATTGCCGTTTCTTGCAAAACGGGGCAAGGAATAGAAACCTTAAAGCAAGCATTAGTACAACCGGTTCTGCAAGGGCAAACAGAGGGATTACTTATTTCTAACTTGCGCCATTATGAAAGTTTACTGCGTGCCCAAACCGAGTTAGAAGAAGCCTTGCTCAAAGTAGAAGCAGAGGGGGAATTGTTGGCGGAGCATATCCGTGTGGCCTTACGCCATTTGCAAGAATTAGTGGGGGAAGTTACCCCGGATGATATTTTAGAGATTATATTTTCGCAGTTTTGTGTGGGGAAATAAATGTTTGTTTGTCCGGAAATCTATGATGTGATTGTAGTAGGGGGCGGCCACGCCGGTTGTGAGGCGGCTTTGGCCAGTGCCCGTTTGGGAGCGCGTACACTATTGCTAACCCAAAATCTGGATACCATTGCCCAAATGTCATGCAACCCTTCTATCGGCGGCATTGCCAAAGGCCAAATTGTGCGTGAAATTGATGCTTTGGGTGGGGAAATGGGTAAAATTACAGATATTTCTTCCTTACATTACCATCTGTTAAACACCGGGAAAGGCCCGGCGGTCCATTCTCCCCGGGTGCAGTGTGATAAAAAAATCTATCAATTTGCGTTTAAGCATGCCCTAGAAAAACAACCCAATCTGGATATGATGCAAGACGAGGTGGTTTCTATCGCTACTTCAGACAATCGGGTAACTGGGGTTGTTACATTACGCAACACCTGTTATAAATCCCGTGCTGTTGTGCTAACAACGGGTACTTTTTTGGCTGGAACCATTCACATTGGTACCGTTATGACACCCGGCGGACGGTATAACGATATGCCGGCTAACCGTTTATCTGAAAATTTGCGTACCGGCTTGCACTTGCACATGGCACGGTTTAAAACGGGAACCCCTATGCGTATCAATGCCCGGAATGTAGATTTTACGAAATTCCGTCCGCAACCCAGTGATAACCCCGCTTGGACCATGAGCCACTTTTCTAATGTAGCAGATCAATCTACCCGGAGTTTTGGGCAATGCTTTATTACCCATACCACCTTGGAAACGGACAAAATCTTGCGGGAAAATTTCCAACGTTCCGCCCTGTATGGAGGAAATATCCATAGTCAAGGGCCGCGCTATTGTCCGTCAGTGGAAGATAAAATCAAAAAATTTCCGGAAGTTACCTCCCATCCACTGTTTTTGGAACCGGAGGGCTTTCATACGGAAGAATATTATATACAGGGCTTTTCTACCAGCATGCCCGAAGATGTTCAACGGGCGTTGATTGCCTCTGTACCGGGGTTGGAACGTGCTACAATTACCCGGCCGGGATATGCAGTAGAATATGACTATTCGGACCCACGGGATCTGTTCTCTTCTTTACAACATAAATCAGTACCCGGTTTGTTTTTGGCGGGCCAATTAAATGGTACTACCGGGTATGAGGAAGCCGGCGGACAAGGGTTGATGGCAGGGATTAACGCTGCCTTATGGACGCAGGGAAAAGATCCGTTTGTATTGCACCGTGATGAAGCGTACATAGGGGTACTTATTGATGATTTGGTGACCAAAGGGGTTAATGAGCCGTACCGCATGTTTACGTCCCGTGCGGAATACCGTATACTGTTGCGTAACGATAATGCGGACCTGCGCTTGTTGCCCCATGGACTTGCTTTAGGGCTGGTACCGGTCAAATACAAAGAGCCTTTTGAAAATTATAAACACATGTGTGAAACTCTGTGCGCGCATAAAATGCCTAATACAACAGCAGATTTGGGGCCATGGTCTTTACAAAAAGCGCAATATTATGCCAGTGTGCAGGAAAAATATGCCGGCTATTTTGAGCGTAATTTAAAAGATGCACAAAAATTGGCCGATTTAGAACATGTCAACATCCCAACCGGGTTTGACCCGTCTTCCGTGCGCGGTTTATTATTTGAAAGTGCCCAAAAAATCCGTGCTGTACAACCCCGCACGTTAGGGCAGGCCAGCCGTATCCCCGGGGTTACGCCGGCTGATATTCAGTTGTTGGCTGTACATATTGAGCGTTTTAGGAGGTTAAAACATGCTTCCCAAAAAACTGCTTGATTTTGCCTCCCAATTAAATATTTCGCTTACCGCGCTCCAACAGGAACAGTTGGCAATGTATGCCCAGTGTGTGTGGCAAAAAAAAGAGTTGTTAAATTTGACGGCCGTCCAAAGTTTGCAAGAAATTTATACCCGTCATCTGGCAGACGGATTAGCGGTAGCGGCATATATGCGTTGCTTCTTTGACAAACGACAAGTGGCGGCCCCACAACTGGCAGATATGGGGGCCGGGTGCGGGTATATTGGTATTGCATTGGCTATTGCCTGGCCTCAGGCGCACATTACATTGGTAGAAAGTTTAGAAAAAAGGTGTAAATTTATGCATTGGGCCATTTTACAAACCGGGCTTTCTAATGTAACGGTTTGCCATGCACGGTTGGGGCAAGGCACACAATTTGCCTTTGATGCCGTAACCGAACGTGCCATGGGGGCTTTGCCTGATATTTTTACGGATTGTATAAATGCGGTAAAACCCAATGGCCTATTTGTGGCGTTTCAGGGGGAACATCCACAGACGGAACAAGTTCCCGGGGGGGTATTTGATTTGCATGCTTATCAACTTCCCTTTGACAAAAAAACACGTTTTTTAGCGGGGGCTATTAGACATGCGTAAACGAATCATATGTGGTCTGATAGGCTACTTAGTGGCGGGAAACCCTGTACTGGCAATTAGCCTAAAAGATGTGGCCCGCACGCTAACGCAAAGTCCTAAACCGGTTGCACGCCCGCAGAACCAAAGTACTCTAGTAACAAACCCGCAGCAAGAAGAACAGTACCGGGGCCGTGCACAAGAAATGCGCCCGGATATTTCTGTGCCGCCGCCTGCCGGTAATTCCCGCGTGCAAGAGGCCCCTCCCAGTCAAATGCAAGATTTGATTAGCGGTTTGGAACAAATTGCTTCTGTAGCCCCGGCTGGGGAGATAGATGAACTTCCACTGGAGGCATACCGCCCGGCAAATGCAGCCCAAAAAGTGCGTTGGATTGCCCCGCCCCCCGGTTTTTTAACAGGGGATACCTTTAACTACTTGATTTACCGGGAGAAAGACCCTGTTACCCCTAAAGTCAAGAATGTGTTAGATACCATCCACGGCAATTTGATGTTGGATTTAACTCCGTTTACCTTGGTTGTAAAACCCAGTAAAATTCTGGTAATGATGTTTATGGATAAAAATTCCTACATGGGGTTTACGGACCGACCGGCTTGGAGTGGGGCTTCTTCGGATTTGCAGTCCGATTCCTTATACGTGATAGAAAAAACCGGATTCTATGCCTTAACCGTGCATGAACTGACCCATTTGTATTTTGATGCTTATTTTTTACCGAAATTGTCTCCATTATGGTTATCGGAAGGAATGGCAGTATATATGCAAGTTTATGCTACAAAAAAACGCCCGGCTTATGTGGATAATAGCCTGAAACGTATTTTACAGACTGGGAAATTGATCCCGTTTGAACAGATGATGTCTGCTCAAACGCTTAAAGAATATCCGCGTGAACAAGCGGAAATGTGGTACACGCAAGCCTATAGTGTGGTGGATTATCTGCTTAATACCCGTTCGCGTGATGAGTTCTACAAAATGTGTGATGAACTTAAAAAAGGAACTCCCATCTACCAGGCCTTATACCGGGCATATGGAATGCCATTTAATAAAGTGAGTACATTACAACATGTGTGGTTGCATGATCTGCAAAAAGCCTATCAAAATGGGCGTTTGCAGTTTGCACCGGCTGCCCCGGAGGGAACGAAATGAACCAACCCTGGACACACATCCCTATTATGGCCCCTGAAATAGCCAATTTAGTATTAACCAATCCGGACGGTATTTATCTGGATGCTACATTAGGGTTGGGGGGGCATACCCGTTATTTTTTAAGCAAACTTTCCCCGCAGGCGCGAATTTTCGGTTTGGACCGGGACGAGAATGCCTTAGCCATGGCACAAGAGCGCACGGCGGATACACGGCTTGTGGCTTGCCACGCCAGTTATGTGGATGCGGCTACCGTATTGGCCCAACAGGGGGTGAAACAGGTAGATGGTGCCTTGTTTGACTTGGGTTTAAGTTCCTATCAGTTAGATGATGCCTCACGCGGGTTTAGTATTTTGGCTGATGGCCCCTTAGATATGCGGTTTGATACCTCGGCTGAAATGAGTGCGGCAGATATTGTAAATACGTGGGGACTGGCGGATTTGGCCCGTATTTTTCAAGATTATGGCGAAGAACACCGTGCCCAAGCCACCGCCCACGCCATTGTAACAGCCCGGCGGCTGGCCCGTATAGAAACTACGGCACAACTCAAGCATATTTTGGAACCTGTATTAGGGGCGCAACGGGGGCGTATTCATCCGGCTACACAAATTTTTCAGGCATTGCGTATTGCCTGTAACAAAGAATTGGAAGCCGTGAGCCAAATTCCAACGGTATTGCAACAAATTTTGCGCCCGGGTGCACGGGCCGCGGTACTGACATTTCATTCTTTGGAGGATCGCCTCATTAAACAGGCATTTAAGCAACTTTGCGCTCAAGGAGGGTGGCAGTTGGTCAATAAACATACCCTGGTTCCTTCCTACAATGAGGTGCGCCAAAACCGCCGTGCACGAAGTGCCAAATTAAGGGTTATTGAACGGTTATGAGATATTTATTTTGGTTACTTGTTTTTTTTATGTGGGCCTTTTTGATTACGTTTATTCATACCGGCGTGATACGTTCCGGGCGTGTTGTAAGTAAATTGCAACAAGAAGTGAATGTAAAAGAAGCCCGTAACCAGTATGAAGAGTTAGAGATTGCCCGTTTGTCCAGCCCGCAAACCGTTACTGTATATGCGGCTGAAAAACTGGGGTTAGTAGAAGCCAAACCCCATGAAATTATTGTATTGGAAGATAAATGAGATTACACCGTTCTGTATTTTCCGCACCGGCGGTATTTAACAGTAAAAAACGCATGAGTCTTGTGTTGATTCTTATGCTTGTTGCCCCTTTGTTGATTGCCGGGCGTTTACTCCAATTACAACTTTTACGTCATGATGAATATCTTTCAAAAGCGGAGCGGGCTATTTATGATTACTTGGCCGAAGACCGTATCCGCGGCGGTATTTATGATGTAAACGGGCAGACGTTGGCACAATCGGTACGTACGCATTCTTGCGGCATTGTAAAGCGTTACGTAAAAGATAAAAATGCTACCCTTTCTTTTTTGGCCGATACGTTAGAAATGCCAAAATCTGTACTCCTTGATAAATGGGCCAAACATACCAAATTCTTTTTTGCCGCTAAAAAAATTAAGCCGGATGTGTATATGAAATTGGCAGAGGTATTACGCAAACCGCTAGGTCAAGGGTTAGAACTAACCCCGGAGTATGAACGTATTCATCCCTTTGGCAACAGTGCACTGGATATTATTGGGGCGGCCAATTCCAAAAATGTTGGGCTTTCGGGTATAGAGCAAATGTATAATGAACAACTTACCCAGGACGTAAGCAAAAAACGGGCCCGGCGCAGTGCCCGTGGAGATATTATTTACGACCGCAGTTTACAAGAAAAAATTAACGTCGGGAATATATATTTAACCTTGGATCAAACCGCCCAATTCTATGCGGAACGTGCTTTAAACCATGCGGTTGAAAATCTGCACCCCCAACGTGCGATAGCCCTGGTGCAGGACCCTAACACCGGCAACATACTGGCGGCGTCCTCTTATCCGGTCAAGGATGGGCAATCCCTGGCTTTCCAATTTACCTATGAACCCGGTTCCACATTTAAAAGTATTGCCATTGCGGCGGCTATAGATTCTGCAACGCTTGCTCCCAATGCCTCTATTTACATGGAGGAACGTAAATGGGAAGTTGCCAAAGGTTTTACCATTCGTGATAAACAACATGATAAGGATTATCTTTCTCTGGCGGAAATTTTACAATTATCCTCCAACATTGGGGCAGGTAAGGTAGCCCTGGAAGTTGGTGGCAAGACATTATTTTCTTATTTCAAGGCTTTTGGGTTTGGCAGTAAAACAGATATCAATTTTAATGGTGAATCTAAAGGGAGTGTGTCGCCTTATAATACATGGACAAAAGTGGACTTGGCAACCAAAGGGTATGGATATGGAATTTCGGTTACCCCTATCCAGTTAATTACTGCCTATAGTGCCATTGCAAACGGGGGATATTTGATGCAACCGCATCTTGTTGACCGTATTGTTTACACAAATGGCAAAATAGAAAAAAAAGCCAAGCCGGTTAAAATCCGTAGGGTACTGTCTGAAGAAACCTCTAAAACAATGCGTGCCTTGTTGCAAACTGTGGTAGAGGTAGGTTCCGGTAAGCGGGCCCAAATCAAAGGCTATAATGTAGCCGGCAAAACAGGAACAGCCGAAAAACTGCAGGAAGGGGGGTACGGCAAACGTAGCCACGTGGTTTCTTTTGCCGGGATGGTTCCTGCCACCAACCCTGCTTTTGTCATTTTAGTTATTTTAGATAATCCGGCAGTGTATTCATTCGGTAGTACCGCCGCGGCTCCGGTATTTAAAGAAATTGCCGAGCCATTACTTGTGATGAAAGCCATTGCACCGGACCAAACTGATTTTGAATAAAACAGGAGTTTTGATATGAAGTTACATGTTACTTTTGAACAATTAGCACAAATCATGGGGGGAACCTTGCAATCTTCTAATCCCCAGGCACTACTAACTGTTATTCGTACCGATTCACGTCAAGTGCAACCCGGGGATGGATTTATTGCCTTAAAAGGGGCCCGCTTGGATGCCCACCAATTTATTGGGCAAGTAATTCGTCAGGGAGCCTCACTTGTTATTGTGGAAAAAAATGATACCATTCCGTCTGATAGTAATGTCTCTGTTATACAAGTTGAAAATACCTTGAAATCCTTGCAAGCCCTAGCCAAATATCACCGGTTAGCGTTTGCATTAAAAGTGGCGGCTATTACGGGTTCCAACGGAAAAAGTACCACCAAGCAAATGTTGCGTGCTATTTGCCAACAGACCGCAGAAACGGTTTCTAATATCGGTAACTTAAACAATCAGTTTGGTGTACCGTTTTCGTTGTTGGAAATTATGCCTTTCCACCAATATGGTGTATTTGAGTTGGGCGCTTCCCACCCGGGAGATATCTTAGAAATTGTTACACTGGCTTGCCCGGATGTAGCCGTCATTACCAATGTGGGTCCTTCCCACTTGGAGTTTTTTCACGATTTAGAAACCGTTTACCGCACCAAAACTGAAATTATACAGGGACTCCAACCCGGGGGAACTTTGGTGTATAATATAGATGACCCTTTGTTGGCGCGTTTACATACAACGTATAGCGGCAAATCTATATCGTTTGGTTTTGGGCCGCAAGCCGATATCCGTATTTTGGATACAGAACCGTTTTCCTTTTCCTACCACGGTCAAACGTACGCCTTTGCTTTGCAACTGCAACGGCATGATAAACTAAATGCGGCGGCGGCTTGTGGGGCGGCTATTGCACTAGGTATTGACAGGCAACATATAGAGAAAGGGTTAGCCTCTTTTACCCCTATGCCTATGCGTTTGGAACGGGTACAAAAGGGTAATACGCAATTTATTTTAGACTGTTACAATGCCAACCCGCAAAGTATGAAAAACGCCTTAGAAATTTTAGGCCGCGCAACCGCCTTACCCCGTGTGGCCGTATTGGGGGATATGAAAGAATTGGGGGCATCTTCTGCCATGTACCACCGCCAGTTAGCCCAGGAATTAGTAGATAATCATATTGAATATGTATTTTTAGCCGGACCGGAAATGAAATATGCGTATGAAGCCTTGCAACAAAAAACAGGGTTACAGGTATGGTACGGTATAACCCCGCAAACTTGGATGTCCGATTTAAAACAAATCCTCAAGCAAGGGGGGACCTGCTTGCTAAAAGCCTCACGTAGTATGAATTTTGAAACTATTTTTAAGGAGATTTAACTATGTTTTACTATCTTTCCCATTTAACGGACCAATTTAGTTTCTTAAATATTTTTAATTACATTACGTTTCGTACCGGGGCGGCTGTGTTTACGTCTTTCTTTTTAACGTTGCTAATAGGGCCGGCCTTGGTACGTAAATTGCGTTCCTACAAAATCCAACAAATTGAACGTTCCTACGGGCCTGCTTCCCATTTATCTAAAAGCGGGACACCTACTATGGGGGGAATTCTGATTTTAATTAGTCTGCTGGTAAGTGTTTTCTTATGGGCGCAATTATCTAACCCGTATATTTGGTTATTGCTGTTTACGACCATTTCCCTTGGAATTGCCGGCATTATGGATGACTATACCAAATTAGTTAAAAAAAATCCGGAAGGGATGAAATCTTCTATTAAATTAGCCATTCAATTATTCACTGCAGTTGTGGTGGTGGGCTATTTAGCCATAAACCCGCCTAATGAACAGTATGCTACGTCTCTGATTATTCCGTATATGAGCAAAATGTTTGTAGATTTATCTGTATTCTATTTTGCATTTGCTATGTTGGTGGTAGTGGGTACTTCAAACGCTACCAATTTGACAGATGGTTTAGACGGTTTGGCCAGCGGATGTATGATTTTTACAGCGGTAACATACGGTATTTTTGCGTATGTTGCCGGTAACGTAAACTTTGCCGATTACTTAAAAATTATTTATGTGCCCGGTGCCGGGGAGGTAACCGTATTTATGGGGGCTCTGATTGGGGCCTGTATGGGATTCTTGTGGTTTAATGCTTATCCGGCCCAAGTATTTATGGGGGATACAAGTTCGTTGTTCTTGGGGGGAGTTATCGGTACGGCTGCGTTATGTGTAAAACAGGAATTATTGTTGCCCATTGCGGGGGGGCTTTTTCTGTTGGAAACGCTTTCTGTTATGTTGCAAATGGGGTATTTTAAATTAACCCATGGCAAACGGCTGTTTAAAATGGCTCCTATTCATCACCACTTTGAACTTTTGGGTGTGCCTGAACCTAAAGTAATTGTGCGCTTTTGGTTAGTGGGGGTAGTACTGATGTTAATTTCTTTGGCCTCCCTTAAAATCAGGTAACTATGAAACTATTTTCTAAACCGCCCCGCCGTAATCCGTTATTGCAAGGCCGTACTCCGCGCCGTACTACGGGCAGTTGGCAGCCTTTAGTCCTAGACAACACATTGTGGTATTTAAGTTTGTCTTTGGTACTGATCGGGTTTATTTTTACCTATTCTGCCAGTGCTTTTGAAACATCTGCATACGTAAAACGCCAGTTTATTTTTGACAGTGTGGGGATTATCGCCGCTTTGGTTTTATCCCAAACCTTTACACGGATGTTGCAATGGAAATACTGCCGTCCCGTGTATTTTTTGTATATTACCTGGGGATTATTGATTGCGGCCTTATTTTCACATCCGCAAGCCCATACCCACCGTTGGCTGGATTTGAAATTCATCCAAATCCAACCTTCAGAAATTGCAAAAGTGACGCTGGTTCTATATGTGGCCGATTACCTGGAACAGGTAAGCGGAAAATTGGCAAAAGATTGGAAATTGCTTCTTAAACCCATTTTTATGGCCATTATTACTTTGGGGCTGATTGCGGCTGCTAAAGATTTAGGTACCCCTTTACTAATGGGAGGGGTATTCTTTTGTATGTTGTATGTAGCGGGCGCACGCATATTGCATTTATTGATTCCGCTGGGGGGGGCGGGTTTGCTGGGGATTATGGGGCTTTTGGCCGAACCCTACCGCCGTGCCCGTATTCTGGCCTATTTGCATATAGGTAACGGCGCGCAGAATAGTACCAATTACCAGGTTATGCAATCCTTTTTAGCGGTAGGATCCGGCGGGTGGTTAGGGAAAGGGTTAGGCAACAGTGAACTTAAACTGCAATACTTGCCCGCCGCCCATACCGATTTTATTTTTTCCGTTATGTGTGAAGAAATAGGTCTGTTTGTATTATTTATTGTATTAGGGTTTGTGTGGTTGCTTTACCGTGGCATTATGTTGGCGCGGGTAGCCAAAAGTACGTTCAACAGTTTGGTCATTTTTGGGCTTACTATTACCATTTGTGCCCAGGCATTCTTCAATATGGCCATGGCTATCGGATTACTACCTACTAAGGGAATTGCGTTACCATTTTTTTCGTATGGGGGGTCCTCAGTAGTGATGACGTTGGTTATGATAGGAATTATTTTAAATGTAGTGGCCGTAGACCATACACAAACCAATTTACGCCATGATTATACCCATTATAAAAATAGGAACCGTTAAATGATGAAAAATAAGCGTTTTTTAATTGCCTCCGGCGGTACAGGGGGGCATTTTTACCCGGGGTTTGCCTTAGGCAGATCCTTAAAAGAGCAAGGGGCCCAGGTGCTGTTTGTTGTGCGAAAAGACGACCCTGCTTGCCGCGTATTGACGCAATACCAACTGCCTTTTGCGCAGTTAGATTTACACACAGGTTTGCCGCGTACGCTAAATCCGGTCCGGCATGTGGCTTTTATGCGGCAATTGGGGGCCTCGTTTGCACAGACACGCCGGCTTATTAGCGAGTTCCGTCCGGATGTTACGCTGGGTATGGGGGGGTATGTTTCGTTCCCGCTTATTTTTTGTTCCCATTTTATGGGCATCAAAACGGCCATTCATGAATCCAATACCATTTGGGGGCTTTCCAATAGAATATGTGGTTATTTTGCCAATTTACGTCTAATGGGTTTGCCCATGGCACATACGTTTAAAAATGCAGTTCTTTCCAGCACGCCTATCCGCCCCGAATTTGCACACCCTGTGGACCGGGGGGCCGTGCTTGCCCAATTAGGGTTCCGGCCGGACAAACCCACTGTATTGGTTACGGGTGGCAGTCAGGGGGCTAGGGGGCTCAATGAAGCATTGGTAACAGTGATTAAAAACACGCCGCACTATCAGTTTATTCATTTGACGGGACCCCGTTGGTATGACACACAACAAGCCGCCTATGCGGGGCTTGCTAACGTAAAAACACTGGCATATACGGAAGAAATGTGCGCGCTAATGAAAACGGCAGACGTTATTATCAGCCGTAGTGGGGCCAGTACGCTGGCAGAAATGATAGCCTGCCAACTGCCAGCCATATTGGTGCCCTATCCGCACGCGGCGGCTAACCACCAGTATTTTAATGCCAAGGTACTAGCCGACAAGGGATGTGCCGACCTGGTGTTGGAAGGCCCCCAACTAGCCACACACCTGCAAACAACCCTGGCCGCACTTACGCCGGACAAACTATCGTCCATGCGCCGTGCGTTTGGGGATTTGAACATTCCCAATCCCTTACAAGCCACGCAATTGATTACTCACTTATTGGAACAACTATAAGGTAAACCCCCCGCTACTTGTAGTAGCGGGGGGTTGTGAACTGTAAAACGTCTGCCTTATAAATCTGTAAACAATTTACAGACTTGCTCGTAATCTCCGTCGCAACTATCGTATTCAGATGCCACTCCAGTTGCTAATGCATAATCCACAATATACAATGAACTGGCAAAATGAGTATTATTGTTACAGGATGATGTCCCATTATCCACACGTCCTACATACAGCGTAGAACCATCCAACTGATAGATAAAGTTTTTAGTACAAAATTTCTTTCCATCCTCAGACCATTCACCCCCTTGTAATTGTACGTCTGCAATCTTCGCCTTGGAGTTACAGGTATCCCCGGGAAATTCCTGGAAATGCCGTTGGCACGAATCCAAAATAGCTTTGGCATTTACCAGAGCCTCGCTGGCGCGGGCTTTTTCAATAACCAGTTCATATTGCGGCAGAGCAATGGCTGACAAAATACCAATAATCAGTACCACTACTAATAATTCAATAAGTGTAAAACCTTTCATAATCTCTCCTTATATAAATATCTATTATTAAGTATATCATTTTTTTGTGTTTATACAAGTAGAAAAAATGTCATTTAAATATTTGCTAAAATATACATAAACCTTTGTGGGAGTTTTTTATATATGACTATTGATGAACAAATTGCTTTTTTAACGCGCGGGTGCGTGGATGTGGTATCCAAGGCCGATTTGGCCAAAAAATTAGAATCAGGTAAAACCTTAAAAATTAAATTGGGGTGCGACCCTACCTCGGCCGATTTACACCTGGGCCATAGCGTAGCCCTGTCTTTGTTGCGCCGGTTCCAGGATTTGGGGCACACGGCCGTATTGGTAATTGGGGATTTTACCGCCGCCATTGGCGATCCTTCCGGGCGCGATTCTACCCGCCCTGTGTTAGGGCGCGAGCAAATTTTACAAAACGCCAAAACCTATACAGATCAGGCCTTTAAAGTCTTAGACCCCGCCAAAACCGAAGTACGTTTTAATAGTGAATGGCTCAATCCGTTTGTTTCCGGCAAAGAATTGTTGACTACCCTGCAACACGTAACCGTGGCCCAAGTGTTAGAGCGTGATGATTTTAAAAAACGAATGTCTGCCGGAAACCCGATTAGTATGCTGGAGGTGCTATACAGTTTGTTCCAGGGGCAAGATTCCGTAGCCCTGCAGGCTGATGTGGAACTGGGGGGAACAGACCAAATTTTCAATCTACTCGTCGGCCGTCAGTTGCAAAAAAACAACGGGCAGGAACCGCAAGTTGCCATTACCGTACCGCTATTAGTAGGGCTAGACGGCGTAAAAAAAATGAGCAAATCCTACAAAAACTATGTAGGCCTGACCGATGCGCCGGAAGATATGTTCGGCAAAATTATGTCTATTGCTGATGAAGTAATGCCCATGTATTACGAACTGCTGACCACAGAAAATTTAGACGCCGTTAAAGCCATGCACCCCATGGCCGCCAAAAAACAACTGGCCCGCATCCTGGTAGCCCGTTTTTATGACGAGGCCACTGCCAATGCGGCGCAAACCCACTTTGAAACGGTATTCTCTAAAAAGGAACTCCCTTCGGATATGCCCGCATTTGCGCCCGAAGCCGGAGCCCTCTTATCTGCCGTGATTTTTGCCGCCGGGGCTGCCCCCAGTAAAAATAAAGCACGTGCTTTAATTGAACAAGGCGGGGTGCGTTTAAAAGGCCAAAAAGTTACACAAGACGGCCCCATTCAATTTGAAAATGGCGATGTATTGCAAATTGGAAAACGTCATTTCTTCAAACTAACCAAATGAAACGTTATTGGTTGATAAGTGCCGTGTGTGTATTGTTACTGGCTCTGGGTGCAATAGGGCTGGGCAAGTGGTACTTTTTTAGCCAAGGCAGTCTGGTAACTGTACAAATCCGCCCGGGCCAAACCGGGGGAGAAGTGGCACGCCTGTTAAGAGCCAAGGGGGTCATACGTAGTGAGGTGTTATTTAAAATTATACTGCGTTTGACGGGTTCTACCCAGGGGTTGAAGGCCGGCCGGTTTGATTTGCGCCGCAACACACCTGATTGGCAAGTCATTACCTGTATTAGAACGGGCAAGTGCACCCATTACGAAAAAATCACCATTTTAGAAGGTTGGAGAAGTGAAGAAATTGCCAGCCAACTGGGCGCACAGGGCATTACAGATGCACAGACTTTTTTAAATATTGTGCGGGAAAAAGACCTGGAAGGCAAACTCTTTCCGTCTACCTATTTATTTGCCGATAGCACCCCTGCCCAAAGAGTAGTGGATGAGATGTTAGCGCAATATAAAAAACAGGTTGTGCCATTATTTAAAAAATATCCGACGGATTTAACCGAACGCCAAGTGTTGACGTTAGCCTCTATTGTGGAGCGTGAAGCCGTCAAACATGTGGAGCGCCCCAAAATTGCCGCCGTGTATTTGAACCGTTTTCGTATGGGTAAACGTTTAGAGGCGGACCCCACCGTGCAATATGCGTTGGGATTTAATTTGCGGGAAAACCGATTCTGGAAAAAAGGTCTTACGTACAAAGATTTACGTTTTGACTCTCCCTATAACACCTACCGCTACGCGGGCCTGCCGCCCGGGCCTATTTGTAACCCGGGTGCCAAGTCTGTAGAAGCGGTGCTCAACCCCCAGCCGGAATTTGATGCCCTCTATTTTGTGGCAGACAATACAGGCGGGCATGTATTCTCCCGCACATTCCACGAACATACAAACCATATTAAGCGCATCCGTGGCAAGTAAGTGAGATGCTTGGATGGGGCCCCTAATATAGCGGGGCTATTTTTTTGCTATAATACAAGTACAATTTGAGTGTTTTGGAAGATATACTCAAATACATGGCTTTGGAAACAAAGCACGACAAACATCCAAAACAACCGCTTGAGGTATAGTTGGAACTCGAGACCCAACTATACCGAACGTTTTCCGTTTTGCGGAAAATTACGGTTGTTTATATGGGGTTAGTTTGTCGGCCCGGTATAACAGCCGTTTTTTATCGAATTGTTGGACGGGCCCAACCAATTAGTAAGGACAAACACAAATGACAAACAATAAACAGATGTTTACAAAAAATTATGCTAAATGGATTTTAGCACTAAACCGTTCTAAGAAGGGGTTTACCCTTATGGAACTATTAGTAGTGGTGCTCATAATTGGCATATTGGCGGCGGTGGCTCTGCCACAGTACAATAAGGCCGTAGAAAAATCCCGTACGGTAGAAGCCATTACGATTATGAATAGCATTCAAAAAGCAATTGACTTATATGTATTGGAACATGGCTATCAAACTGTTGAATTAGTAGGATTAGCAGACGGCGAGAGTGGAGGAAAGCCCACAGGTGAACTTGATATAGATATAGAAAGCATGATGGATTGTAATTCCTGGGACGGAGATGCCTGCGCGAGCAAAGACTTTGCCTATAATGCAACGTGCATGGCAAATTATTCTTCTTGCCACATTTCTGCATTCCGCTTAAAAAATCCTGTCGGATATAATGGAGATAATGAAGAATATGAATTATATATGACCAAAAGAGCTTCCAATGGTGGAAAATGGGAAAAAAAATGTAGGCCTAAATCAGATTTTCCTTATTCTGAAAAACTATGTAGAAGTTTAGAAGCACAAGGATGGCAATACGATGACTAAATGTTGAGATTTTATTAAATCTGCTGGAATACCCCGGGGTATTCTGTAAGGTTGTTAATAAAAATTATATGGGTCGGCAGTTACTTGTACGCCGGCCTTTTTAGCAGGTTCAAAACTGTCTAACCGGGCCAATAAATCCAGATAGTGGGCTTTATCCGTCTTAAATAGCAGATATTGTTTTTTTAGTTTATCGGTCTTTTTAGCGCACCATACCGGGCCAAGCACCTCAAGGGTGCGGCCCTGCCCCAGTTGTTTTAGGCGGTTTGTTTCTTGTTGCAACACGTCAAATTCTTTGGCTTTTACCGTTACCCGGATTAGATGTGTGAAGGGGGGATAACCGAAACTTTCCCTCAGGGCAAGTTCAGTATCTGCACTGGCGGTAAACTGGCCGTTTAATACGGGCTGATAATCATAAGAAGATGCATCTGCCGTTTGAATAACAAGCCGTCCGTTTTTCACGCGGGAAAGTTGCTCGCGCAGTGCAAAAAGCAGTTGGGTAAATTGCTCACTGGCGCGAAAGTCCGCCCCGGCCAATTCCAATTCTCCGTCTAGCACTGCGGCCAGAGTAATGCGCGAGCCCCGCAATGCGGCCGCCGCCAAGCGTGTGCCCACAATCATATCCGCCGTACCTTGCCGCAACGCCGCTAATGCCTCAAACCCTTGGCCGGATTTGGTTTTGAGCGAGTCTGAATCTAAGCGTAAAATATGTGCTTGCGGGAAAAGTTTTGTTAGTTCGGTTACAATTTTTTGGGTACCTCCCGCGCGGGATTTAAAAATCACGTTGTGGCAGTGCGGGCATTCTTGTTCTAAATTTTCCACTGTGCCGCATTTTTTGCAGTGCAAACGCTCGGTTCCGTCTTCCAATTTTTCATACGTAAGCGGGGTAGCACATTTTTTACATTTCGCATAGGCCCCACAGTTCAAACAGTAATATGTGCCGGCGTATCCGCGGCGGTTAAAAATCAGCAAGGCTGGCTCTTTGCGGGCTATATTTTGCGTAAGATGTGTTATCAATTCGCCAGAGAAATAGCGTGATTTATCACTTTTTTTACCGGTAAGTTGCACTTGCGGAAGGTAAAATTGTCCTATCGGTTGACTAAATTCCAAGTGGGGCACGTTGCCTTCTTGCACCTGTTTTAATAATTCCATACTAGGCGTGGCCGAGGCATATACCAACACCGCCCCGTGCATACGGGCCCGTTCAAAAAGTACCTCACGCGTGTGATAATACGGTTTGTTTTCTTCCTGTTTGTAGTTGTCGTCGCCTTCGTCTAGCATCGCGCACAACCGCAAATTTTTAAACGGCAATAGTACGCCCGAGCGTGTAGCAATTACCACGCAGGGCACCCCGTTAGATATGTTGGAAAAATACTTTTTCTTTTGGCTTAGTAACATACGGCTATGCCAACTGTACACGTAGGCTTCCCCAAAACGGGCCTGTACCTGGGCAATAAATTGGCGGGCGGCCACAATATCCGGCACTAAAATAAGGGCCTGCCCATAGCCACGGAGGACCTGCTCTGCCAAACGCAGTATCACTTCCGTTTTACCCGTGTAGGCCGGGCCCTGTAATAAGAAGGGGGTAAACTGATATCCAGGAATTTCTTGCATCCAAGGAGGCAGTATCGGCCGGCAGACGCGCATATGACTGGCTTTGCGA
The DNA here is from genome assembly GCA_045606825.1 of Elusimicrobiaceae bacterium. GTDB lineage: Bacteria > Elusimicrobiota > Elusimicrobia > Elusimicrobiales > Elusimicrobiaceae > Avelusimicrobium. The sequence continues at coordinate 735 of JAZUSQ010000010.1, read as the reverse complement.
TTGGGTGGCAAGTAATGCCAACCGGTTCTTAAATGAGGATTCTGCCCCAAACAGCGACATCTACGGCGTATTAGAATGCAACACCGCATATATCATCCGTGGCGTCTTTGGTCGTGTTGTACAGGAGGCAGGTTTTTCTACATCAGCAACGCTAAGTTACCTACGGGCCAACAAACTGATTGAGACAAGAGCCGGCAAAGGCTATACAAAAACCAAGCGGATTGGCAGAACCACACCGCAATGTGTTTGGCTGAAGCTGAACATGGAAGATTGGATGGCAAACGCAGATCCGGACGATCTGCTCCCACTTTAGTGGGACTTGCTCCCACATTTGTCCCACACAAATCACAAGTGAAAAGTTCCAACTTTATTTGTGGCTGTGGAATTTTCCACAACTTCAATAGTTGAAAAATTTTGCGTTTTAAATTTGTGGGAATGTGGGAGATGTGGGACTACGCAAAGAACATATATAAAACACTATTGTTTTGCGTGTGAAATTGGAACAAACATTTCCCTTAAAGGAACGTGCGAAAATGCTCCCACAGTCCCACATTGAATTTTAACTAAATTATTTGCCTTAATTTTTTAATTAAATTCAAGGCAACAACCCGCAATTAAAAACTTTTTAACTAAATATTGTGTGGGAGATTGCGTCCCACATTTGTCCCACACAATCCCACAAGGTGAAAATATGGAATTAAGAGACTATCAAAAAGAATGCATCGATATTATCGA
>JAZUSQ010000009.1:0-43310 GCA_045606825.1 Elusimicrobiaceae bacterium | reverse complement strand
CAAACCCACTAGCTACTCCATCTGTAATAGTAGGGCTACCCACTACCTCATAATTAACAGGCCCGCTTAATGCAAGGCGCGGGTCCGCCCATACCAACTTACCGTCTTTAACGATATACTTGGTTTCTTGCGGTTGGTAGAACCATAACTTCCCGTTTACTTTGATATAGGTTTCGTTTAGGTCTATAGAACTTTCCATAATTGTGTCTGTCAATGAGCCACAAACCCCATAAGTTATATAAGAATTTTCTGGAAATAAAACTTCAGAATTATTTTGTGATTTTAACTCATAACTAATGCCGTCTGTTGACGTGTACAAAGAATAGGTAGTACCAATTCTAGTTACTTTTATATATACCCAAACATCAAGTTGTAAAATAGTAGAAATAATATAATTTTCAGTTGCGTATGAATGGTCTGGTGAGAATCTAAGACGGCCATTTTTGTCACAAATAAGGCCGACAAAGTGTTGTTCTTTTGGGTTACTTCCTACAGAAGATGCAGTTGCAAATAGATTTTGCCAATTCTTAGTCGCATTAGAATTTATTTTACACTTAACAACAAATTCAATATTACTACTATCTGTTGGCAAAGCATTATTGACACATACCCAGTTGTTGTTTTCGCTTAAATATCTATAATATGTTCTACTTAAAATCCCATCTACAATAGTAGGACTACCTACTACTGTGTACCCAACAGGCCCGCGTACTTGGTGCTTTTGCAGTTCCGTTCCATTGACTGTTAGCATATTACACCTCCTCTACTGTTACTGTCCACGTACCTGTAGCGGCGTCAAAGGTTTGTTTGATACCGCCTACGTTTGACGAAGTAGCATACGGAATTTGCGCGCTGTTTAGTTGTGCGTTAGCATTTAATCCGGCAACACCATTGGCAACGTTTTTGTCTGTCTTATAAACAAGCGTATCCGGGTCAATATCAATGCTAAAAGCATGTACACTATTCCACGCATTTTGGCTTATGTTCCATATATACAGCACAACAATACCGTATCCTTCCAAGTCCGTTTCATTTTGAGGAACGCAATAAAGATATTTGCTTTCTCCAGTTTCCGGCAAAGTGGCCACAAATTTAATAAGGTCCACATTTTGGAAGATGGCCTCTTTGAGTGCGGCCGGCGTTACTGCTTTTGTGGTATTTAATCCGGCTATTGCTTCCTGCACACTTGCTAATTGCACTACTCCTGCTCTTCCCTCGCTTGCAAGGGGTCCTTTCATAAATGCCATAATTCTCACTCTCCTTTGTTATTTTTTATTTCTTCGTCTAACTGTTTAATCAGCCCAAGTCCGGCTTTTGCTTGTTCCAGTTGGACTAAATAAAGTTGGTCTATGTTTTGGCGTTTTTCGTCCGCACTCATTTCCGGGTTATTGTAAATGTTGCGGATGGCCGCGCTGTTTTCGCTCATACCCCGATAAATAGCATTAAGCCCGCCGTAAGCCGCATAAGGGGTTAAGGCGTTATATTCCCCTATATTCATTTGCTTACCCATAGCCTTAAAACTGTTGTATTTCTCCATGCGGTTTTTGTATTCGTCATAAAACCGCTGTACGCTTTCCGGGCTACTGCTTGGATGCCGGATAACAAACGCACGCACAAACGGAATATCATTGACGGTTGCGGCGGGTTTTACGGGGTCGGGTACAATGCCCGCTTTGCGACAAGCAAAATCGGTGGCTTGCAAAATAGCCGTACCCACGCCGCCCGTCCAACCACGCACAAGATACTCCGCCTTGGCCGGAGAAAAAGTATTTTCTTTGCCTACCCAACCGCCCAATTTTGACGAAATAAACTTTGTCAGTTCGGTTGTTTTTTGGGTGTATTGGTATTCCGGCAATACATTTTCTGCCGCCGCCGGCACAATGGAGCGGTTAAAGAAAAATGACTTATTGGCCCATAGTTCAATAGGAACGGCCAACGCGTTTGGCATCGGGTTCATATCAAACTCATTAGCAAACGCGCTTGCGGCGTTACGCATAAAATCATCGCGCTCGTTTTTGTTCATTGCGTCCAATGTGGCGGTTGTCATTTGGCTAAACAGCGTAGAGACAATGCCGATTTGCTGCTCTTTGGGCACTCTGTAAATGGTGTCTCCAACCTTAAATACATAATTGAGGTTGCGTTGCGCTCTGTTCACTTCGGCAATATCCGCATCTTCTTTTCCGTTTTTCCAGTCATAATTGATAAGGGCTTCCAAAATACCCAGCGTACCCAAGAAAGAAAGTGTTTTAAGCGGATGCAGACGCAATGTTTCTACCGTTTTATCTGCACCTTGCGCATTGGCGTTAAAAAATGCCGATACCATATTCAAAGCGCGCCCGTGAATACCGGCCCGCGCAAAGTCAATAGTAATGTTGCGTGCGTTGTAGGCGGCTTGTTCTAACCCTTCTTTGGAAGTGCCGTGTTGCTTAATACTGCTCTTAAACTCTCCAAGCCGTGTAGATAATTCGCTAACTTCTCCGGGGTAGCGCAAAGGCTCTAATACGCCCGCTTCCCAAGCGGCGGCAAACTCTTTGGCCGTTACCAAGTTCCACACGCTTTTAACATATCCCGTTTGTTCAAGCGTCAACAGTTCTTTTTGCAAGGAATTACGGTCAACCGAGAAAAACGACGCTTGGTCTGCTCCCGCTTTCTTAAACTGCCAGTATGCCTCATCCTTTGTAATGGCAGTTTTGAAATTGCCGATTATGCTTTTGAATGGGTTAAATTTAGAGGTGGTATTCGTAAAAGCAAATTGAATATCCCGCATTAAGTTTCTAGGCGAAAAAGACAAATTGTATATTGTTGCGCCCGCGCGCAAAGACTGCGTAAAAAACCCGGCAATACGCAAGAAGGCATTTGCTTCATTGGGGTTTAAGCCATTGATAAGCGCGGCAACTTCTTTGTCAACTTCGTAAATACGGGCCTTGCCATGCTCAAAAACTTTAATTTGGTTGTTTTTGTCTATGGTTTGTGAAGCCGTAAAATGCTCCAACCCGTCATCAAACGAAGTTACGGTTTTTACGGGGTTATCAATACGGAAAACAAATTTGCCCGCTCCTTCCATTTCGGCCAAGTTTGCGAGTGCTTGCCCCACGCGGTTACGCTCTACCGCGTTAATCGTTTCGTAGGTGTCTTTAATAATGCTTTCCAACGGGTCAATAATGGTACGGCTAGACCCTTTCAAGCGTTTTAATACTTGCTTGCCGGATAGCACCCTAGACCCAAGCGCATAATCTTTGCCATCTTCCATGACGCGGTAAAAAGGCACGCGGCTTTTGTTGTTTTTAAGCACTTTCAAATAGGTTTCTTCGCTAATTAAACCTCCGTCAAGTTGGTATTTAAGAAGTGCGTTTTGGTAGTTGTATAATTCTTCCGCAACGCTCTTATATTTTCCTTCCAACTCTTTAATGGTTTGCAAGGCGGCTTCCGGCCGGATGCCGGACATATCTTTTGTTGGGTCGCGTTTGGCAATTTCCAAAGCGCGTTTAGATACCAAATAAGCCCGCAACTCGTCTAAATTCTCTACGGGTTGTAAAATGGCTTTTAGAGATTTGCCTGTATCTTGGAGCGTGTTATAATCAAAAGTGCCATGTTCCACAAACGCCTCTGCCCGTCCTACCCAACCGGGGAACAAACGGGCCAAATAATAGGGGTTATTGGCAAAATCAATTTTCTTCCCGCTCTCTCTTTCCAGTTGCTCCACCACACGCAAAAGAGGGGCTTTATCGTCAAACCATTTTACTTTTACATAGTTCTCTATCGCGCGCCATTTTTCCGCCGCTGTAAGCGTGGGCTTGCCATTGTCTCGCACGGATACATTGCTTAATACTTCCATGACGGCGGGCTGTTTTACAAACTTTTCTACTTGCGCGCGGGCATCTTGCAAGGCTCGGTAAATTTCCGGCTCTTTCTCCCGCAAATCGCTCTCAAAGCGGTTATAGAACATAGGCGCACCTTCCTTTGCCACTTTGGGATTTACAACATAAGTGGATAGGAATTGCGCAAACCCTTCCGCTGCTATTTTGTGTTTGGTAGCCCCGCCGCGCGGCTTGGTAGCGAATTTGTGCAGTTCTTCATAGTAAGTATTGGTATCGTCGCTGGCAACCTTTCCGTACATCTTTTTTTCCAAATAATGCCCTAACTCATGCACGGTAGTTGTTAAATCATTGGCGTATTTAACGCGTATCATTTCCGGCTTGGAATAGAACAACCCCATAGCCCCGCGTCCTTGACGGGGTACTTTCCAACCCCGCACAGGCACATTAAACACCTTTTGCAGACTTTCAATAATGCTACGCTTTGCGGTAGCATCTTCCGCCGATACTTTCCCACTGGGCAAAGTATCTTTCGGCTCAAACGGGAATTGCACCCTGTAATTATATCCGGGCTGTTTATAAGCAAATAAATCTTCTTGCGCGGGTGCGCTGGCAGCAAAGTCTCCGCCGCCCGTGCTATACATTTTATCCGCCGCATACTCTTTTTTGGCCGTGATAGAAATGCCCAACTCCTTGAACAAAGCCCGCACCGCAAGCGGGTCTTTGCGCACGGTCAAAGTGGCCTTTGTGTCCGGGATGCTAACTTTAATGTATTCTTGCGGGTTAGAGCGGTAGCGTTTGGCTTGTTCTTGCGCTGTTTTCGGCAAAGAAGAAGATTTGCCCGTATCGTCAACCCAATAGGCGTTATGGTTGGCAGTATAAGGCCGGTCGCTATTGGTTTTCTTTACATCAAAACGGCTAAATAAACTACCTTCTACATTGTTTATAATTTCCTGTGCAATGTGTTCACGCTGGGCTTGGGTCAACCCCGCGCGTTCCGCTTTTACAACCTTGTAATTGTATTTCGGCCCATCTTCCGGCCCTGTGGCTGTTCCGGCGGTAGAAATGGGGTTTTCCCGTTCTAACCACTCACGCGTGCTATTAAATGTCTTATCGTCAATACCTAGCCGTTCTTTGCATAACGCATTAAGTTTCGGCCAGTCAAAATAAGATTTTCCGTTTTCTCTAACAACCGTAAAAGCCTTATTTGGCACAAGTACATCTTTTGTAAAAAACATTTTGGTAGAGCCGTCCAGTTTAAGCGCGTCTCCTTGTGCGCTGGTAACTTCCTTGAAAGCCAACTTTTTACCGCGTTTAATGAGTACCAAATCCCCAGCCTTTACTTGGCCCGTTTGCGGTACTTCTAACGCTTCCGGGGTCAGTTCTTGGAGCAGAAAACCTATTAAGGTTTCTCTGTCTCCCGCGTCAGCGGTTGGGTATTTTTCTCTAAATTTTTTGTGCAAATCTTCCAAATTGTGCGTGGGGGCGGGAGCAGATGCGTTTTGTGTATCCGCTTGCGGTTGTTCTGTTGGGTTTAGTTGCCCCTTGATTTCTGCCACTTTTTTCGCTATACTATTAGTGGAAGTTGCACTTTCGGGCGTGGTGGTGTCGGTACCGGCATTACGCACATTGGGCGCAAACCCTTCCCGGATAGTATCCTGCTGAGGAGTACCTCGTGAGCCGTCTCCAAAAGCGGCAGCAGGGATTGCACCTTCCTTTTTTTGGGACATTGCAGGCGGATTTCGTTTGCTGGGTGTTTCCTTGAAAACTGTTACTTCCTTGTACTGCTCCTCTCCTTTTTCAGCGAAAGATACAACTAAATTGTGTTTTTCATCCAACGGAACACGCCATTTGCGATACCCACCTTTATTTTCAAACGGCTCATAATAGCGCACAATTTCCGGCAACATTTGGGCTTCTTCGGCTGTTATTCCGTGCTTAAAAATCATTTTGGAAAAGCCGAAATTATCCCTTGTGCCGGTCGCTTTTTCCAGTTCATCTCCCTGTACAATAATATCCCCTTTTTCGTTTTGAATAGCCGCGCCGCGGTTTATGATATATTGCTTAATACCGTCCCGCATAGTTACCAACACATCATCCTTGCCTTCCCGTGTGCCTTCTAACGGCTTATATTTAACTTCTTCATATCCGTCTCTTACTTTTCGCTTTTCTTCTAAAACCTTTTGCAGTTCTAACGGGTCATTGGTTGCTTTTTTTATCACATCGGCGGGGTGTTCGCCATTCTCAATAAAACGGCTATACAAATTATTGACAACGGTATTTTTAAGTTTGTTAGTAGCCGCACCGCCCGCCTTATGTACGCCTTTGAGTGTCAAAATCATAGCGGCACTATCTACGAAATCTTGGGCCGTTGGTACTTGCCCCTCAACAGCCGCACCCGCAACCGTAAGCCCCAAAATCTCACTTCCAACGGGTGTTACTTTTGCCCCGGCGTTTAATGCCATGGCACTTGCGCCGGTACGCGCGGCAGCCGCCCCTTTAAGGGCTTTACTGCCTACCGCCGCCGCTTTTCCCGCTCCACCCACAACAGCACCAACCGCCGCGCCTTTTCCAAACTCTTTGGAAGCGTGCGTTACACGATAAACTAATTCATCAAAATCGGCTACTTCTCCGCGCTGGTACATATCAATTAAAACAGTACGCGCCGCTCTATGAAAGCCAAACGCTCCGGCTGCACCGCCAACAGCCAAACCGACCCCGCCCCCTACGGCGTTTCCAACACCGGGCGCAACAGTACCGATAGCAGCACCCGCCGCGCCTGTTGCCAATGCTCCTACTTTCCCGCCGGCAAAATAAATAGGGGTATCGCTTACAACTTCGCTAATACCCATAGCAAGCCGTTCAAAGAAATTAAGCGAGGCTTCTTCTTCGGGCGTAAGTTCACGCGGCAATTTGCCTTCTTTAAGCATGCCCGTAACGCTTTGTTCAAACCCGCGCCGGATAGCATCCCAAAAGTTCAAATTCATACCCGTTCTATGGGCTTCCGCTGCAAATTCGTCTATGTTTTTCGCCCATACTTTGATACCTTCATTTTGTTCGTCTCCGGCCAAAGACGCGGGGCGCACGCCGCTCACATTGTTTAAGTGGGCGTTTATTTCGCTTTGGGAAAATCCGGCCGCCGTCAGTTTGTCCGTAAAGGCTTTGCGGGCTTCCTGTTCACTAAATCCGGCATCCAGTAAGTTTTGATAAGAAAATTGTTGTGCCATTATAAAATACCTCCTACGCGCTGTAAATAAGCCTCTACGGTTTCTCCGTCCAAACGCTGCGGAACGCCCGCATCGTCCGCCTGCTTTTTGGGTTGGATGCGGTCAATATAACTTTGCACATTGTCATTTACACCAACTGCATATTTATCAGCCACGCGTTGCACATTTTCCGGCGCAAACAAAGCCCGCATGCTTTCAAGGTCTTTGTTTTGTTGTACGGCAGAAAGGTACATGTCATTTAACTCGCGGTGGATATTGGATAACGCCATGCTTTCCGCCGGAGTTAGCCCGCCCATAAGCCCCTTGTTATACACTTTATCTACTTGCTTAATGGCTTCCTGTAATAACTCGTAGGAAGGTTTTTGCCGTTGGGTTAGCGTTTGAATAAGCGCGTCCTTGGAAGTCTCCTTAATCTGTCCGGCCGCCAACGCTTCCAAAATCGGGTTGTTATTATAAATAGTGCCGTCCATAATTCCGCGCATTAAACCGTTGTAAATATCAGGGTCATCGTGTTGCATTTCGCTAATTCTGCCCTGTTTCATGTTTTTAATAATGGCCTGTTTGCGGTCATTTGGGATAGTGGAAGCAAGCACGGTTTGGATGGCCGCGTTTGTGTCTCCGGCCAAATAATGCTTATATGAGTTATCCAATACTTGTGCTTCCGCCTCTTCGCGCACAAGCCGTTTAGCCTGTATATTGCGGTTATAAGTGGCATAGACCATATCAGCCGCCGCCTTTTCGTTTTGCGGCTTTGCGCCCGATTTCTGCGCGTTTTCGTGTAGTTGCTGAATAGCACCCTGTAAATTGGTTTCGCTCTGCTCAATTACGCCGTTATACAAATTGGTACGCTCTTGTTCATCTACAAGCGGTTTTATTTTTTGCGTCAAAGAAGTAATTTGTTCCGGCGTTAAATACTTATAATGTCCGTCTGCTAATTGTTTCAAAGTACCGGCAGCGTTGGTACGTGCAGACGCTTCCACATCATACACATCGGCTTGATTTCTGTACGCTTGCACCAGTTCCGCCCGTTTGGTGTCATTGATAAGCGCGGGAGAACCGTCTTTTGGATAGGCCGCATATTGGATACTTAACATGGCAAGATTATCCGCGCTAATGCGTTCTTCTTCCGTATCTGCTAGGCTTCTGTTGCGGGCGGCTTGTCGTAAATTTTCTTCCAAATCCACAATGCCCTTGCGTTGCATGATAGGGAATTTGGCACGCTCGCTCATTTGCCGCGTTACTTCTAAATAGGTATCTCCCGCTTCCCGTTTCCATTTATCATAAAGACGGTTTCCCAAACGCTCTTTGGCTTGCGAAAGGGTGTTTTGCTCATATTCGCGGTAAATAGCATCAACTTCTTCGGGGCTGTTGGTGTTTTCAAGCCGGAGTTTTAAGGTACGCTCGTCATCTGCTAGTTTCTGCTCCCACGCGCCCATAGCCAATTTATCGTTGCGCTCTTGCATTTTTATAAGCACATCGCCCATTTTACCTACCGCTTGGCCGATTTGCCCATAAACAGCGGTATTAGCCATGGGGTCAAAGCGCAAATTGCTACGCGCGCCTTGCGGGTTGGTGCGTTGTTCAATTTCTCTAAAAGCGGGTTTTCCGTTCATACAGCCCCCTACATAACCCACGGCGTATTTTGCCGTGAATAACTAATAATGTTTTTAGAAAGGCCATCATCAAGCGTTTTATAACTGCCCGTGTTGGCGTTGAGTTTGTTACCGGCTCCATATATAGCAGCAGTACCAAGCATACTAACAGCCGTATTTAAGCCCTGCGCAAATACATTCATTCGTGCGTTGGCTCGGCTCATAGTTGCGCCGTATCTGTTCATGGCCGCGCTGTTTTTGTAGTTGGCCCATTGGGTTAAACCCTGATAGCGCAAATTAAGGGCATCTTGTTCCAAGTTGGCCGCACTATTGCCAAGGATGCGGTCAAAAGTGCTGCCGGATAAACCGTTTTCGGCCCGTCTTGCTTCCAGTTCTCCAAGTTGTTTGCGGTTTTGTTTGCGCAAATTATTCTCGGCGATAGAGGTTTCCACCGCTGTTGCACGGGCGTTTTTTTCGTCTTGGCGCGCTTGAAAGCCGTACATGGCCGCTTCCGCCTTGCCCTGTTTGTGTGCGCCGTACATATTAAAAATACCTTGCATGAGTTGTGCTGCTAATAATCCCCACATATTACACTCCTTTAATCATTTGTAATTTCTAATTGCGGATATATTGCTAAAATCCGTAACGGCAACGGGTCGCTTTGCTTAAAAATCATACGCGCCCCCGTTGCGTTTGGAATTTCTTGCCCCAAAATATCATTGTGGCTCTCGTTTCCGTTCCAATTAAGCCGCAAATCCCCGCTTTTAAGGGGTACAGCATCGCCCGTCTCTGTTGCGCGGCGCAAACTGGCATAATCTAATTTGCTTTCCTTTTCCCCGTACCAAAACCCGCCGGAATTCAACAAACGCATAACCACTTTGTTAATACGCTGGGTGCGGGCGTTTCCCGTTCCATTTGCCCCTTCTACATACACGGGGAGCGGCTCTAAAAAGGTTTCATAGGCAAGCCCAACGGTTACAACACTTGCCGCATTATCAAGCGTCAAAGTGCCATTGGAAACGGTTTTATTTCTTACCACAACACCATCAGCCAAAACTGCAACTTGCTTCCCTTCCAGCCAGTCCAACCCCGTAATCTCGTTTTGCGGGGTTTCAAAAGTATATTGCGCGCCACAGTCAACATAATAGGCGTATTTTAATCGGTAAGTTTGTATCTGTTCTTCCGTATAATTCGTTGGAATATCTAACGGCAAGCCGTCTCTAAAATACTCTACGCAATAGGTACTTACATTGTTTAATGTGCGTTCAATAACCGCCCATAATTCGTCCGTCTGTCCGTCAGGGCTTGGGATAGCCGCCACGCTAATAAACTTTCCGTTTGTTATGTGTTTATGAAAAGCCGTTACTTGTTGCGTATTATTGTAGGTAAGCCCCATAAGCGTACCATCTTGCATAGCACACCAAACAATACGGTCTGGGTCATATTGTAAGGCCCAGTCTTTAACGCCCTTTTTAAGCCATGTTTTGGCAAGTTGCGACACTTCTTGCGGGTCGTACATATCATTATCGTTTAGATAAATTAAATCGTGTATGCTCTTTCCAGCCCCGCCAATATACAAGTTACTCCCGCCGATTAAAATCGGTTGCAAAGAGTTACTGCTGATATTTGTAATCTTGTCGTATGAGATATTTTCCGGCCCAAAGGCTGACGAGGTTGACTGCGGTTTAACTTCCGTAACACCGCCAACACTTCCAACATACAAACTGCCGCCCGATGCACTCAACCACTCTATTTTGCTTAAATCCCCATCAATAGGCAGTTTCATACCGCATGTGGCTTTGACTTCCCCAAATTCCACATCGTCAAAATTCTCATAGTCGTTGGACTGGCTAAATGCTACCGCCGGCCCGGAAGATGTATTTATTCCCAGTAACAGCCTTCCCTTGTAAAAAGTTCCGCATTTTGGATACTCCGCAATAGACATTTGCCATTGGTGTTGGGCGGTAGTTTTAACAAGCGTTGGCAAAGTTTCTTCAACTTGCGCAGTAACCGAAGTTGGAGAAGCGTATGCCACGATTTTTGCCGTTCCATATCCACTATGTTTGTAATTCCATGTTATGCTTCCGTCAGAGGCACTACCTTCTGTATGAGTTGGGGTAACATTGCCAGCCGTACCCCCGCTTTGTGCTTGATAAAACTTGCCATCACTTTTATAATCAACCGCGGTGGATACGCTTGCGCCGGCATACCAATATCTTGTATTGGTGTTTGAAACATAAATACGGATATATCGACCTACATCGTTTGCACTAAACAAATTCTTTGAAGCCGTCAATGTAACAGTTCCGGTTGTTTCGCTGGCCGTTATAGTTGCTTCCTTGTCGCTATTCATGTTATCCCACGGCCCCAACTTAAACGCCGCTGCTTCTAACGCCCAACTGGTATCCGATGTGCGGGAAAGTTTTTGCACAGGGTAGTTTTCGTGGAACAAATACATAACATCCGCGCTTTGGATATATCCAAGTTTTCTTTTGCCCATAGTAGTATCAAATAGGTCGTTTAATGAATATGGGGTTTGCAACGCTATGCCATACCCCGTATTGGGGTCAATAATTTGCCCGTGCTTTCTGTAAAACCGTACATAATAATCCCCAAACTCCAAGATATAAGCAATGTTGCGGTTCACAACAAAGGGTACCAATAGGGCTTTTGTTCCGTTTATTTCAACGCTCTCGCCTAAATAATTCTTATAGTAAGTATTATTTGAGCCATCTATCCCTATTAAAAAATCATTCTCTACTTTGGCTACAAAGATAGAACTTTCGCTATCTTCCATCCATGTTTCCCCATCCGCAGAGGTTAAATAATGCGCTGTTCTAGTAGTTCTTTCGCTTGGCATATACAGGCAAAAGATATTATCGCCTTTTACCCAAGTAATATATGGGTTTGTCCATGGATTATAACTTGTTACGCGCGTCCAAGTGGCAAGGTCGCTGCTACTATATAATTCATAGGAAGAACTGCCCCATATAAAGTATTTTCCATGCACATATTGTAATCTGCTGCTTGTGGCTACTTCAATAAAGTCATAGAATACAGAATAGTAACTGTCTGCCTGTGTGTAAGTCCAAGTAATCCCATCGGTGGATTTTAAGAAAAAAACCCGCTTTACATTTTGCTCCGTGCTTGTGCTACCATACAAAAGTACGGGCCATACAAATTGGTTTCCGCATTGGTGTATTTTTTGCGCCTGTATATTGTATGAAGTAAAACCGCTTGCAATACCCAAAGCAGCAACTAGGTCGGCTATTTCAACAAAAGTCCAGTTTTCCTCTACGTTTCTATCCGTATTTGTACAATAGCCATACAAAGGGTAACTTGTACGATTATTCGTTGTTCTATAAACATTATAAATGCAAGTACCATTTTGTAGCGTGTAATATGCCCTATTATTAACCCTTATATCTGCCGGATAGCATTTAGTCCAAGTTATCCCATCCATAGAGTAAAAAGCAGTATAATAAGCAACATTGTTTTCTAGGTAGTGGGCATAAGCAAAAATCGTGCCATCGCTCGCCACTTCCATACGCATAAAATCGTAATTGTGGTCTGTGGCAGGCGTGAAGTTATAAGGCGTCCATCCCTCACCATCATTGGATAAATAGTATTTTGTGGCAAAATTCCCACTATTTTTATAATAACTGACAAATTTATTAAGGGTGGCATTGTATTGTATGTTTTGCCAAAATTCCGTACTGTAAGAAGAAAAGTCAAGTTCTCCCCAAGCAGACCAACCTTCATTTTGCGTAACAGCACTTCTGCTGGGTACATACACGCTACCGCCCCTTCTATGCACTCCACCCGCCACCTCCACGCTCGCATTTTCAAGTCGGCGGCAAGAATGGGCCGCCACTTGTAAATCGGTGCGCGCTTCAATTTCCGGGCTTACAAGGCCGTTATTAAATTGCGTGAGTGCCGCATTAACCCTAATCCCCATCGTGCGCTACCTCCCATGAAGGCGGCAAAGGCCGTTTAATAGCCAACTGTATTGCATTAGCGCGTTTAGCAGACGCAATAACAAGTTGGTATTCTTGCATTAAAAGGTTTTTGCGTTGCGGGTCTTGTTTTAGCCGTTCGCACATTTCATAAGCCAACCGGCACGCCAACGCTTCTGTAAAATAAGGCGGCCAGTTCAAATCGCTTATATCATTTGTTAAATACCGAATAAGTAGCGGCCCTTGAATATCGGTTAAAATTTTATTGCCTTCTATTTCATAAGCGTCGCAGTCAAATCCGCCCGGATTATAGATACCTTCTAACCGCAAAAAATCTTCCGGCAATGAATACTGGAAATTAAACCCAAAGGCGGGGGTCGCTTCATCGGCAGTTAAACTATCTCTTTTTATGGCAAACGCCCATTGATAGGTAGAAAGTTCAAAATCACGGGTTGTTTCATAAACACTATCAGCAACCCGCGCGGCTTCTTCATCGTCGCTAATTGAGGCAATTTCTCGCACTCCCAATTTAGAAAGAGCCTTATTCACAATTTTTAAGTCTAAATCCGTATATTCCATATTTCCGCCTTTTGTTTTGGGTCGGGGGAGTGGTTGCTCCCCCGGCCGACTGCATGCGTTTTTGTACGCACACAGGAGGAAAAGCCCTATTAAGCAGCAAACTCAATAGACAGGCATTTCTTTTCTTCCGTGCGGGTAGCACCGATAGCGTATGCCGCGTAAATCTGTTTGGCATACGATAAGTCATCGCGTTCGGATACTTTGGTTTGGAAATCCAACCATTTACCCAACGCCACGCCCGATTTGCAGAAGAACGGGCATTTATAGACATTGACGGGGTTTTGCTGTGTGCCAGTATTGGTATAGGCAAAGTTGTAGCGGATAAAATTCACGCCGGCATAAGGCGACAATTTTTTACCCGTAAGCACTTTGTCGTTTTGGTAGTCGCTAGATACATAGTATCCGGCTTCTTTGAGTTCCCGTTCCACAGCGGGCGGAACAACGAAGAAAACTTCTTCGTTCTCAAAGTCCACATCGTTTTGTTGCAGTTTGGCAACAGCAAGGTCAATTTTGCCTAAAATGTCGCTGTTGGCGGCAGTAGCGGCAATGACATTGTTATTGTCAAACGCGGTGCTGCCTGAGGCATCTTTGCCGGTTTTGTTAGTCGCAAAAAACGCGCGCATAATTTCTGCGTCAATATCGCGTTTATAAGCGGCCATGATAGCCAACGCTACCCCATCTTCCGGGGATATATCCATACGGATTTTATCCCAGTTATCAATGAGATATGCACCGTCTTTGAAAACCGGCTCATACCAGCGGCGCGTACGCGCAATATCTACGATATGCGTTTCTTCAAAACGCCCAGTACGCGTGCGGGTGGCGAAAGTTCCCAGTTGGTCCACCGGGGAAACCGTTTTGCCCGTAAGCCCACTTTCAACCATGACACAATTTTCAAGTTTAGAAGTGGTCTGCTGGGCAAGCAGTTTCAATACATTCGCATATTTGAGTGCAACTTCATGCATCTCAATTTGCGAGTAATCGCTTCCTGTAATACTCATTTCTTCTTCTCCTTGGGTTTGTTACCCTGTTTAGTTTTATTGCCCTTTTCCTCAACGGGCTTTTTAGGGGTATCCCCTAAATCGGTTTGGCCGTCTTTTTTGGGCGCGGTTGCCGGGCTTCCTTCCTGCCTTGCTTTTTCCGGCTCTTTATCCGCTCCGTCTTTTTGGGGCGTATCGGTTGGGTCGGTTGGCAACTGGCCTGTCTCTTTAAGGTCGGCTTCCAACGCGTCCACAACGGGCTTTAACATGCCATACAGCCATTCTTTCGTAAGACCGCGCGGGTGGCGTAGCGAGATTTTCTGTACAATGCGGATAATTTGGCCGCGTGTAATGTGTTCGTCTGCCATTAGTTGCCTCCCGCCATGGCGTGGTTAAGTTCGTTAAACAACTTGATAGCGTCAGGGTCTTTGTTCATAAATTTTTTACCGAACTCTTTATCTTTTGTAAGTGCTTCCATTTTGGCGGCGGCTTCTTCTTTGGTGTAGTGCGCGCCGCTGGGTTTTGCGCTGCTGCCGGTTGCGCCTTTAAGGTCGGGGTCTGCAATGGTAGAGCCAATGGAATACAGCAATTTCATTAACTCATTAGACCCAAGCGCGGTTTCCAAGCGTACAAGTTTGTCTTGGGTAAGTCCGTATTTACGGGCGGCTTGGCGGGCAATTTCTGTGTTTTTCTCATAGTCAACACCCCAGTCCTTTTGCAAGGCTTTCATTTGGCTGTCTTGCTCTTTGGCATACGCTTCCAATTTAGCAGCCGAAAAACCATCCAATGCTTCCTGCATTTTGGCGACTTGCGTAGCGGTTAAACCCGCTTCAAACATAGCCGGAGCAAGGGCCTTTGCCACTTCTCCGTTTTCGTCATTTTTCAAGGCAAAACCGTATTTGTCCGCGCTTTCGGGGCGGCCTAATTTGTTATAAAACGCGGCCAGTTCTTCCGGCGTGGATTTATCGGTAGGCAAAGACACTTTGCCATCTGCTGCGCGCAAAGCCGCTAATAAATCGGCATTGCTGTTGTATCCTTTTTCAGTAAGATACGCGCGGTCTGCTTCTTCAAAACCCTGCAAAAAAGCGTTATCTCCGCCTTGTGTCGGGTTTTGGTTTGGGTCGGGGTTGCCGCCTTGCAAAAGTACGGCTGCCCCCGCTGTCGGGTTATTATCTCCCATACTCGTTTTCCTCCTGTACTATCTCGTTTAGTTTTTCATCCGGCAAATGACACATAGCCAAAATATGGTTAAGCACTTGCCGTCTGCCTATGTTAATGCAAAGTTGGTGCGTGTCTAACGGGCTTCCCGCTCCTTTGGCGGGGTTGTTTGGGCAAATCTTGGCAAGTTCAGCCAGTACGATTTTGACTTCCCGTTTGCTAGGGTCAAATACCGTTTGAAAGGCTAAACGCCGCCTAAACAGCCATTGATAAGTGGTTAAAATAACTTTCTTCATCTAAAACTTTCTCCTGTTGCTTTTTGTGCTTGTGCAAGTTCTTTTGCGCTTTGGCTAATAACCGGCGCGGCTTGTAGCATTTGTTGCGCTTGTTGTAACTGCGCATCGTTCATGTCCGCCTGTTCTTTTTCTTCGTCTGTATAGAAGATTTTTACAGGCGCGCCGTATGCTTTGGCTACTTCTTCCAACGCGGCAACGGCATTGATTTTGTTTTTAATGGACGGGTCAAAGTTTGCCAACGCCCCCGCCACTTCAAGCGTGCGCAAAATAGCCGTACCCGCTCCCGCATCCTGCGCCCGTCTAATGGGGCTTTCATAGGAAATTTGAAGGCTTGCTTGCCCATACGCAAAGGCTTCCGCCATTTCTTGAGGCATAGGCTCTAATTGGCCGGAGCGTATACAGATTTCAAGTTCCTTTTCAATTACGCCGGAAAGCAACTCTTTTTCTAAACGGCTTGTGGTAGGGCTTAAAAGCGTAGCGGTTTCCTGTGCGCGCTGCAATACTTCGGTCGCCGTCATATCGGGCCGATTTACAAGTACCGTAAATAAGTTCAGTTCAAAGCCCTCGCGGATAGTGTTGCGTAAGTCTTGGAGCATTTCCAAACTAAACGGCAAAGCGTTTGGCCCTGCTATGGGTTGCACCAGCGGTTTCCCGTTTTCGTTCAGCCCGCCCGGAATAATCGCGTTTGGCGCGCCTACCCTGTTCACATTGATAATATCGTCATTGGCTATTAAATAGCCGGGGTCGCTTGCGCGTTGGGCAGTACGCAAGTTGCTTCTATTCATGGCGGCCAATGTACGCATTTCCGGCATTAAAAGCATAGTCGGGGAATATCCGTATGGCTCTTGCAAACTGGAAAACACATCATAACGCGGATAAAAGAACGGGCATACATCAAAGCCGCTTTCTTCTATCAGTTCGTTTGTGGTTAAACAAGCGTAGTCGCTCGCATAGCGTTTGTGCGGGCCGTCATATCTGTTTGGCTGGTAGTCATCATTGGGATATACGGCGTGTAAAAACTCCCACTCTTTCGTTAAATCGTCGCTTACGATAATTTGGTGCGGGGTATTCTCTTTGAATAATTGTATAGCCTTGCGTTTGTCTAACTTAAACTTGCGGAAGAAAACATCAACTTCCCCGTCTGCGTTTTGTTCCGTATAAAACTCACGCACCGGCCAAGCGCGGTAGGAAATACCTTGCCCGTATTTTTCGGTTACACTAAACGGGCCGCTTCCATATACGGCTATGTTTTTAAGATTTTCATAGTGGGCATTAGCAAAATTGCTCCCAGCCGCATAACGGATAGAAAATAGCCTGTCGCGTTGGCGTTCCAGCCAGTCGCGATATTTGGTGTTAAGGTAGTCATCACTTACGGTCAGCCCATGCCATTTTTGAGTTTTGGGAGTTGTAAGTCCATCAATAGCACTAGCCCATTTTGGTACAGCAAGCGCAACGGTGTTGTCCGTTTTACGCTCTCCTTTGTTAAAACGGCCCGGCCCGTATTCAACGGTAAAATTAGCGTTCTTTGGGTCTGCCAGTTCCGCGGCACGCTGCCACATGCGCTCGTAAAAATGGCGGCGGCTCTCCATAGCAGTAAGCCGTCTTTTTAGTTCGTCATATTTCTTTTGTTGCCGCGTATCCATTGTTTTACTCTCCTAAAAGGCGTTTAACCGCGCTTTGGCGGTAGTCTCCGGCAAGGATAGTGCTTGCGCGGCCTCTCTTGGCCGCATTGCGTCTGCGGGCTTCTTCTTGGGCCACACTATCATCTACAACCGTTGGAGTTACTTTATTTTTTTCCGCTTCTTCTTCCATTTTTTGCATTGCCTTCTTTTGGGCTTTTTCCTGTTTGTCTGCTTGGTCGGCAGAGTATGCACCCATACCCGCCCCAACAGCAGCCCCCCACGGGCCGCCAGCCAAAAAACCGCCAATGGCTCCAATAGCAGTAGGTAAAAAACTTTTCTTAAAATTCCATCCCATACAGTCCTCCTTTTTTTCTTAAAAAATAAATCCGCTATCCGCCGTTAAATTGTTTCTGCGCACGCTGTTTTGGCGGTAGGTTACGGCGTTTGACTTCTTAAACAGCACCGCAAGCATCATGCACGCGTCGGCAAAGTCCGGGCTTTTACCCGTTTCCTTTTTGATTTCTTCCTTGGACGCTATTTGTAATTGCCCTTTTGAGTTAATGGAATATGGAATAGTACCCAGTTCAGCAAAAGCAACGGGGTCATCAAAACGCACATAGCCATCTTCCATAAACTCGCGCAAGGCAAAATACGTTTCCGCACGCTTATTTACAAAACTGGAATTAGTAGCGGCTTCTTCGCCTCTAAACTCGTACACTTGGAATTTTCCGGCGGCTTCTTTGAGTTGGTCAACAACCCCGCCGCCAACACCCGTACCGTCCACAATAAGACGGTTAAACTTGTATTTTTGGGATAATTGCAACACACGGCCCGTGGTATAGGTGGTGGCTTCTTTGCCCCAATGTTCCGTTACCACTTCGCGCCATTTCATAGGGCCGGCGTATTCGCAAATTTTAATTACATTGTAGTCATCGCCATAGCGCGCCACATCTAGCGCGGCCACACGCTCGCCATTTCCAAAGGGCAAATCATTATTGCGCGCCCTGTCTAGGATTTCTTGCGGGAAAACCGCATTAGAAACAGCGGCGGTAAAGTCGCATAGGTATTCTTGGCGGAAGATATTATCGGGTATATTTTTGCGCTTTTCTTCAAGGTCATGTATAATGCCCGTTTCATCCGCCCTATAAACGCCTACCCACCAATCCCCGTTTGGGTTGGCGGTGTATTCTTTTAGTGCGTGTTGGTAAATCTCGTAAAACTGGTTTTGTCCGCGCGGAGTGCCTACAAATAAAGCCTTCCCGCGCCGCTCGTTTAGCATCGGCTCTATAATTTCGTGGTACACATTGGGTTTCATTGTGCCGTATTCGTCCATCACAACCCAGTCAAGGAAAGTGCCGCGCAAGGTATCCGGCTTGTCAGCCCCGCGCACCATGAGTTTTGCGCCGTTGGCAAATCGTATAGTATGGTCTGCTTCGTTTATTTTTTTGAAGGCGGAAGGCACATCTTGGCAATAATGCTTAAAATAATCCCAAGACGCATTTATGGCTTGGTTTAGGAATGGCGCACAATATAGCCCGCGTGTGCCTAATTCGTGGTATTTGTTTAGGGCTTGTTGGATAAGCCAATTTACAACAAATACTGTTTTGCCTAATTGCCGGTGGGTTACTAATACACAAAAGCGGTGTTTTTTGGCCGCCTTCATAATGTCTTTTTGCGGGTAGCGTGGTTTCCAAGAACTCAAAGGAACGGTCATTTCACTCATCTTCCGTCTCCTCTTCTTCGTCGTCTTCTACCACAAAACGAACGGTGGTTTTTACATCAGCCTTTGTATCTTCTTCGGCTTTCCAACCGTGATTTTTCAGCCAAAAAATAGCACCCGTTGGCTTGGGATTATTAAATAGTTCACGCTCCGCATAATTTTCCATGCGTGCAATGGCTTTTTTTACTGTGTGGGTAAATTCTTTTTTCTCTTTGTACTCATACAGACTGCTTCTATCTTCAAATCCCAAATACAAAGCAAGGCCGGTAATAGTAGGCGGGTTATATTGTACGATGGGATTTCCGTTTTTATCCGGCACAACACTCCCATCTACACGCAAAAAGGTAGGCACACAAGAAGCAAAATATGCGTCAATTTGTACTTGCATTTCTTCGGGCGTTTGGAACATGGCCGGACGGCCTACCGGCCTTTTGGCCGTGCCGTCTGTTGCCGCTTTCCGCGTTGCCTTTGCTTGCTGTACTTTTTTATGCGTTTTGCTTTGTGCTGTTCTTTTGGGCATAAAAAACCGCCTGCACTCACTTTCTTCGGAAAGAAAATACAAGCGGTATAAAAAAATAAGGCAACCGATAATATTTTAATCAGTTGCCTTTTATTTTGCCCACTAATAGTTTAATTGATTATGCTTTATTTGTCAAGTTTATTCTTTTGTCGTTCCAACGCCCAGCCGGATATTTCCGCTCCACAAACAGAACACACATAATCTCCCGTATTTGCACCGTTAAAATATTCGCGTT
Source organism: Elusimicrobiaceae bacterium (assembly GCA_045606825.1). Lineage (GTDB taxonomy): Bacteria > Elusimicrobiota > Elusimicrobia > Elusimicrobiales > Elusimicrobiaceae > Avelusimicrobium. Next base: position 23,610 of record JAZUSQ010000009.1, on the reverse strand, counting down.
CCCATTTGTGCTGTCCATCCGGGCAAGGTTTTTTAGTTTGGCGCAACCATGCAGCATCATCCATTTGCATAATTATTCTCCAAAATTAAGGGTTTTTACTCACAAATTGAAAGCCTATACCCATATTTTGGGTAAGCGTAATAAGGCTAGCAAAGCCCGGATTAGCATTGCGCGAAAGCATACGGTACACATTAGGGCGTTTCACTTCGGTTTTGCTCGCCAATTCCGTCATATTACCAGCCATTGCGAGTACCCGCAAATTCATTAAAAATACGGGCAAATCGTGCGTTTTATTAAAATCCGCAATAATGCGTTTCTTAAATGCCGCGCGACGTTTAGGGTCTTTTTTTAGTATTTTGGCATACGAAGTATCAAAATCTTCTTTTGCAATTTCAAAATCTTTATTTTTCATACTGAGCCTCCAAGTATTTTTTAATGGCAACCGCCTGTTTAATGTCGGTTGGTTGCGTTTTTTTATCCCCGCCACATAGCAAAAGCAGTACCGTCCGCCCTTGAATAAAGGTAAAATATATCCTGTATCCTTTTTGGTAGTTTATTTTTATTTCATAAACTCCGCGCGCTACGCTCTTGCAATTAGCAGTATTGCCGGAAAGCACCCTGTCTATGTACGCCGCTATTTTGTCCTGCACGGTAGCGGTCAACTTTTCAAACCATTTCTTAAATAATACAGTTTGCTCTCTTTTCATATTATAAGTGTATCATAAAAGATACATTTTGTCAAGACCCAATTTTAGTTTTTCTTCAAATTAAAACGAAAATTTAATTGCACGCCGCAACTGACAATATCTTTTACTTTGAAATCCCAACCGCTATAATTAAACCCTTTGTTAATAAATGTCTTACTGTAAAAAGCAGTTATATCCATAACCGTTTTATTATTTTCATCCGGCCACTCAATCCCTATAAAACCCGTAGGAGTAACGAAATAATCGTTATCCCACAATACTTTACTTATATCAATTCCATTGGCTTTCCATATAGGTTTAACGCGGGTAGCGGCTAGTCCTGCCCCCACAAATAACCGTGCCTGTGTACTTGCCGGATTAACCGTTAAAAAAGCGTTCAGTCCTATATCTTGCATTTTGGCCCCTATGGTTGTTGCATAGCCGCCGTCGTAATCACTTTCTTGTATTTTAGTGCGGTATTGATAAAACAGTTCAACACGCCAATAGGGGTTAATTTGAGAACCAAACGCCCCCCTAAAGACAGGCTGCCAGTCCTTAAACAAAGTTCCCTCTGTTGTATCCTCCCCATATTCCTCTTTCGCATGCACCTTTGCCTCAGCATAAGACACTCCCAAAGATAAATATGGGACTTCGCTATTTTCTTGGTGGGTTTTTGGGAGTTCCTTTGTATTCAAATTTTGAATAGTTGAATTATTGCTGACAGGCACAAAATAATACTCATCCGTAGGCTTATAACTGCCGTCCGCCTGTTCTACAAGGCGCGATACTTTTTGATAATAGGTTGTCTCATCTTCTTGTGCATAAGCAGAAATGGCAATCCCCCCCAACAAACACAAACATAAAAATTTTTTCATTTTCAATTTACTTATAAATAAAGCAAAAACTGGGTCCCAGTTTTGATGCCGGAACCCAAGTGCTTAAACTAATGAGAATATGAAATATGTTAATCAAACTTAAATTGCATTTACATTATGTAAAAAAAACAAACATAATGTCAAGTGTTTTTTCTAAAAATGAGGATTTTATGACGGATAAAATAATTGAAAAGATATTCAAAAAAATCAAAATAGCTATGGCAAGCAATGGAATAAATCAAACCCAATTAGCAAAAAAATTGGGCTTAACTCACCCCGCTGTAAGTGCGTGGTTTAACGGCAAAAGTACACCTAGTTTGGAAGTACTGCTTGAAATTTTTAAGTTACTTAACAAACCAGCTAATTATTTTTTTGCCGACGATAGTATTACCCAAAACATTAAGGGCAATCACAATGAACAACAGAATATGAACGGGCAAAAATTGGAACTCATTAGGGCCAAAATGGAGGTATTGCAAAAGACATTAGAAAACTTTGAATTGCGTCTGAAATTATTAGAAAAAAAGAAATAAAAAGTTATTGCCACGCCGAAACCCAAACTGAACATATTTCATATTCTCATTAGTTAATCAAACTATGCGGCGGAGTTAGGGCCGGTGCGGCTCGCACCCCGAACGCACGCAAACGCCTAGGGCAAGGCGGGCAACTGATTATATTTGCACAAATTGGAAGGTAACGGCAGCACAACCGTTATCAGTTGCCAAAAAGAGAGCAAACGGGATTAGTCCCACCGCGCCCACGGTCTATACGCTCTCTTTTTTATTTTATCATTTTTGATTTTAGCAGTTTTTATCAAATTTTGGCAGGAGAAAACAAATGATAGCCATTAGTCAGTTAAAAACGGGAAATAAATTTTTCCACCCCGGCATTAGCGAAATGGTCTTTGACCGCGAAGCCACGGCGGAATTATTAGGCTGTTCCACCGCAACATTAAGCCGCTTAAAAAACAAAGTAAAAGGCGGATTAAAACCGCTTAAAGCGCGTGTTGCTGGTCGGTGCGTGTACGCGCAAACCGACATAGAAAACTATTTATCTAACCGATAAATAAACAAATAGGGAGAACAAAAATGACATTACAAGAACAAAAGGAAGCCATCTTAAAAACAAACGCCTTTAACCTCGTTAGTTTTGACCCGGAAAAAAGGCTTGAACGCTTCGCGCAAGACTACGAAGCCACACACAACCGCATCCAAGCATTGTGCAATAAATACGACGTGTCGTTTGCGCGCATTAGCGAAAAGCATTTTGGCCTTACAATGGCTTATTTGGCTTCTTCTTCGCGGTGCGCAAGTTGGGCAATTACCGGCCCTTCGCGGTTTCCGGCGGCCCGCATGGAAAAACGCGCCAACCATTGCCACAACCATTTAAGCCGCCTTGTTGCCTTTGAAGAAAACATAGAAAAGGTACTCAAACGCATTGCCCGCCGGAGCGAAACGCAAGACGATAAAAAAGCCGCTTGGCTTAAAAAAATAGAGCAGTTGGAAAAATTGCACGCCCAAAAGAAAGACATAAATGCACTTCTTCGGCAAGGCAAACGGAAAGAAATTGAAGAAAAATATAAAACAACCCTTCCGGCCAACTTTGCGGGCTTTCCCGATTATGATTTGCGCAATGAATTAGCAAACATTAAACGCCTTAAAGCCCAAGTTGCCCAAATTGACAGCGTGCGCGAGACAAAAGCGGAAAGCGGGTTTGAGTTTGACGGCGGGAAAGTAGAGTTTAACGCGGAAGAAATCCGCTACAACATCTATTTTAACGCTATCCCAAGCGCGGATTTGCGCAGCCAATTAAAAACAAACGGCTTCAAATGGTCTCCACGCCGCCAAGCATGGACGCGCGGAGCAAAAACTATCAACATACAACGCATCAAAGCATTATTGGGGGCTTAATATGAAAAAGTTTTTTACACAGTTCTATCACACTTTAACAACGCCGGAAGAATGGCACGCCGGCAGCATTATTGCCGTTGGCATTGCCTATGCTATTACATTTAGTTTTTTAATGGGCGAAGCCTTTGACGCGCAATTTTTGGGTTATTGATTTTTGAAAATTTGGGATAGTGGCGGAAAAGATAGACGCGGGAAGCGCGGGAACAAGCGCGCAAGTAAGTTCCGGCAAAATGCACAAACGCTGTCGCAGGAACAGGGCAGGAATTTTTCCCATAGTGTGAGTGGTAAAAATTTGAAGGCGCACATTTTGCGATATTAGGTGCAAATCCTAATCTATCCCACAATTTCCCAGCCAAAAACGGACTGGGCGGGGGCAAGCGAAAAGTTCTCCCTTTGTTTGCCCCCGAAAAAAAGAGGGATTTATGAAATACAGGGTTGAACAAGTAAAAGCAAGTTTAGGCAGCGTCCAACACATTTTAGGCAGTTTTCAGTTTGGTTTGCGCCTTATGAAAGATACCGACCTTTTAGACGAAAAATTCTTGCTTGAAATGCAAAAGGCGGTAAATGAAGATTTTAAGCGTTTGCGTAAGGGTTTAATACCCATAACCGCATTTAACCATGCAAAGACGCGTACAAATTTGGGAGATGGCACTCGTTAAAATGCTGACACGGGAGCGCGGCCCTTGAAAGTCCACCGCGTGCCGGACGCTATGGCAAAATTTAGCGTTTGTTCTTTACATCCAAGTACGGCCAACCCTCCCGACCGCGCGGACACATTGAAAGGCCGGTATTGCCGGGAGTTAGTAACCCGCCCCGAATTGCGACACAAACGGGGCCAAGATTAAAACATAAACAAACCGTGGGCGCGGTTTTGCCGAAATTCTCCGCGCCTCGGTATTAGAGGAAAAATACCATGACACAAGAACAAAAGAAGCATTACCAAGAAATCTGCAAGGACATCTTGCTTAAACATGTAGCCGACGGGCGCGAATTGCCTACCGAGTACCAACTCCACGACCAAGCGTGCGCACAGTATAACAAAGAGTGCCGCCTTGATTTAATACATGAATGTTTGAACGAGGCAAGAAAAAGTAGCAAATTGGCTTCTATCCTAATCAATAACCACCAAGCCGAAGCCTTCTGCTTGGCAGAAACTCTTGCCCCCGTTGCGGACTTCTATTATAGCGACACAAAAGAAGTCTTAAACGAGTTTAAGGCCAAACTCAACAAATACGCAACAGATAACGCGGAGACCAAAAAATGAAAATCACAAAGGTTAAAATCAAACCCAACGAGACCGAAATCGCCTATTTGGAAACTGACGCTAAAAACTCAAAAGAGGTTACTTTCAAAAGTTGGGATACACAATCCAAAGAGTTTTTGGGGGCATTGCAAGTATTAAAGCCTTATGTTATTTACATCCTTGAATTGCCCGACGGATACGATGAAACTTTGGAAATTCGCGGTATTACTATTAAATACGAAGAAGCCGGCATCGGCATTGTAATATCTGCCGTAAAAGGATTAGAGAGTTTGGCCGCTCCCTTATGCCTTAATACGCCATATATACCGCCCAAGCGCGATGAGCATATCAATACGCCCATGTCTAGCGGATTAGAAATGTCAATAGAAAAAATTACCGTAATGGCGCAACAGTTTATGGATGGGCAACACCGCGCACAAGGGCAGTTATTTGAACAGGAGACGCAACATGACTAAAACACTTACCGACGCAGAGTATTTTGCCATCCCGGCTATTTCAAAAAGCCAATTACACGCCTTTACGCGCAGTAACCCTATGGCGTTTTGGAACGGGTGCAAACTAAACCCCAAGTGCCAAGAAGTGCCGGAAAATGATGCTATTGCCAACGGCAAATTGCGGCATACGCTGCTTTTAGAGCCGCACAAACTGGAAAGCGAGTTTGTGCAAATTGAAGGCGGTAAAGGGTTATCTTCCCGCTCCACCCAAGCCTTCCAAAAAATCATTGCCGAAAATCCGGGCAAGACGGTTGTAACCAAAGCCGAAGTAGCCACCGCAAAGTTACAAATAGATACGCTTAAAAGTTACCAACTTGTGCAAGACATACTTAAAGGCGGTACTATTGAAAGCCCCGTCATGTGGACGGACGAAGCAACCGGCTTGCCGCTAAAAGCCAAGTTAGACCTTATCAAGCGCGTTCCATACGAAGGCCGCGACCGTATCCTAATCGTGGAATACAAGACCACGGGTAAGGATATGGGGCAACTTATGCGCGGGGTAGATGTTCCCGGCTGGCATTGGGACGCTGGTATGCAGTTTAAGGCCATACAAGCGCGCTACGGAGAGCCGCCCTTCCGCATGGTGTTTTTAGTGCAGAGCCAACAAGAAGGGTACGAAAATTGCATTTGCCCGTTTGTCTTGCCGGAAGAAGATTTGCGCTTTTGCGTGCAGTATGTGGATGACACGCTTGCGGAAATCAAAAACCGTTTTGAACAATGGAAATCCGGCAACCCGAACGCTTGGAAAACCCACCTTGCCGAGACTACTTTTCAAGGATACGGCAACAGCGCATTTTCTTTTGCGTTTGATAAAGAACTTTCCCAAATGGGGGCTTAATTATGGAAACGACACAACAAACCCAACAACCCACGGCACTTGCTATTAAAGACGGTAATGTACCCGTTGGCAAAGTAAGTGCCATTAAAGCGGACTTATGGCGCATGGGGCAAGCCGGCTCTTTTGTCCTTAACCCGTCCAAAGAGTTAAGCGAAAAAATCTTGTCCTTTTTCTACCAATGCCAAAAGGTACAAGGTATTGAACAATGCTCTTATAACTCTATCCGGGAAGCGTTTAAGACTTCCCTTGAAACGGGCATCCCCGTTGATGGGCGCGGCCTTGCCTACCTTGTAAAATACGGCAATACGCTCTCTTATCACTTGGGCTATAAGGGCCTACTCTACAAAATTAAACAAATCCGCCCCGGCATTGTGTTCTTTGTAGGGCTTTTATGGGGGCCGGAAGAATTAACCTACTCCACCAAAAACGGGGTTACGGTTTATGAGCATTGCCCCAAATTGTCCTTACGCAATGACCTTGAAAACATTATTGGCGGTTTTTGCTGGATGAGTTGGCAGCAGAACGGACGCGAGTATTCCAAAATGTGCGTCGTTCCCAAAAAGGATATTGACGAAGCAAGAAAGGCCAGTAAAGCCGGAGCATTTGGCCCATGGAAGAACTGGACGGGAGAAATGATTAAAAAGGTAGTTTTGCGCCGCGCGGCCAAAGTTGAATTTATCGGCGAGCCGGAACTTGAAAAAGTCCTTGAAGCAGACGATAAAGAATACAACTTTACCAATGCGCCAAAGACCGTAAGCCCCGTTAATTACGCTAATGTGCGCCCGCTTGAAGAAACACCCGCGCCACAAGCGGAAACGGTGGTAGAAGCGGAAAGAGTAGCCGAAAAAGAGCATAACGAGGTGGATTTATGAAAGTTAAACAATGCCCAAAGTGCAAACAAATCAAACCCGTTAGCGAGTTTAACCGCCGCACGGATGCCATAGACGGCAAGCAGAGTTATTGCCGTGCCTGCCAACACGAGTACCCCGTTGAGCGCAAAAAATACATTGACGGCAAATTTGAAGTGATGGTATTGCCCGGAGATATTAAATGCTACCGCCTCAAAGACGCGCCGCAAGGAGACAATAGCCATGATGCACCCGGAGAGTAACTTTCAAATAGCCGCCGTGCAGATGCTACGCGCAAACGGATACTACTGTTTCAGCGTACCCAACGGCCAACGGTTAGAGCGCATACGCGCCAAAATAGCCGTTGCAGAAGGCTTGCTTGCGGGGGTAAGCGACATTATCATCCTGCTAAAACAAAAGCCCGTATTCGTTGAATTTAAGAGTTTAACGGGCAAAGGCCGCCAGTCAGCAGGCCAAAAAGCGTTTCAAAAGGAAGTGGAAGCACGCGGGTTTGAGTATGTTGTATGGAACAGTTGGCCGCAAGTGGAGGCATTTATCAAGGCAAATAGGAGTTTAAGGAAATGAAGAAACGATTTACAGATACCGACAAATGGCAAAAGCGTTGGTTTGGAGATTTGAACCCCAAACATAAATTGCTATGGCTGTATTGCTGTGATGTGTGCAGCGCGGCCGGTATAGTGGACTTTAACCCGCGCTTTTTCTCTTTTGCGTTGGGTTTTTCCGTAACGCAAGATACGCTTAATAAGGCACTTGGAGACAAAATTGTATGGCTTGAAAAATACAATAAGTTTTTCATCCCTTCCTTTGTGGATTTTCAATATGGGCAGTTAAGCGAAGTTTGCAAACCGCACAAACCCATTATTGAAGAACTTAAAAAATGGGGTCTTATTGAACTGGAAAACGGAAAGGGTATCGTAAGGGTAAGCAAAGGGTTAGGTAAGGGTATTGATACCCTTTCAAAAGGGTATGCAAAGGGTTTGGAAACCCTTGAAGAAAAGGAAAAAGAAAGTGAACAGGAAATAACAGAAAAAGGGGTTGCAGGGGAAAAGGATTTACTGCCAACACCCACCGCATTTGACTTGTTTTGGCAAGCCTACCCAAAATACCGCATTGGCAACAAAGACAAAGCCCGCCGCGCATTTGAAACCGCGCAAAAGCGTACCGGCATTAGCGCAGAGCAGATAGTAGCCAAGGCCAAAGAGTACGCCGCGAGCGAAGAAGCCAACAAAGACGGCGGTATGTTTGCCAAAGGTGCTGCCCCGTGGCTAAACGATGACCGCTTTTTACGCGCTTATGCTCCGGCCAAACAGACAAACGCCACGCTGGGAGATGCACGCACGCAAGGTATGGAAGTTATACGGGGTATTTTCGGGGGTGGTAAAAATGAGTGAGTTATTTTGCCCAATTTGCAAGAAACCGTACATTAACAAAACATACACAAGCAACGGCTATACAACCACTTTTCCAGAGCCGCAATGCACTTGTGAAGAAGAAGCCCAAAAGAAAGCGGAAGCCGCCGAGCGCGAACGGGAACGCTTGCGGCGCATTGAAGCCCTGCATTTACCGCTTATATTTTCCAAGTACCGCTTGAATAACTTGGAGTGCGAGCATGTAGCGGATGCGGAGATTTATGTGCAAGGCTTTACACCGCGCAAAAGCAAAGGGCTTTTTCTCTTTGGCTCAAACGGGAATGGCAAAACCACCCTTGCGGCTGTTATTTGCAAAGAACTTGCCTACCGTGGCCGCCGTTGTCTCTTTACCACCATGACAAAGATGTTAGACAAAATGGAAAGCGGTGTCGGTTTTAACCGGGCCAACACCGCGCAAAAGGTGCTTAAAGAGTTGCTCCAATACGATTTTATCGTATTTGATGACTATGGCCGGGAAAAGTACAACGAACTACGCTTACAAAATGTCTTTCAAATTGTGGATGAATTATACACAAACAATATCGCGTTTTGTATGACAGCAAACCCGGAGTGCATGCTCCGCTTTGCCAAGATACCCGAACTAGAAGCCATTGCCGACCGCATCGGCCAAGTGCTTATAAGTTGGGAATTTACCAAACCAAGTTTTAGGAGAGCAAAATGTCAGTAAAAATTGAAATTGATATGCCGAAAAGTTGCGAAGTATGCGTGTTAAAGCGTTTTTCTTCTAGCGACCAAAAATCAATGTTCTGTGGTGCTGACAATGACTATCACAGAATTTATAAAACAAAACGCCCAAAAGATTGCCCATTAAAGGAGGTTAAATAGTATGGAAGAGCTAAAACCGTGTCCGTTTTGTGGTAATTTTATACATACAATAGAACAAGTTGGGGACGAACTTGTAGTGTGGATTAAATGTAAAACTTGTGGAGCTACTGGTCCAGCATCAAGTAGCAAACAGCAAGCCATAGACGCTTGGAATAGGAGACCCCAATGTTAAACCAAATTGCATTTATGACAGACAAAGAAAAGAAGGCTTGCGCTGACAAAATTGCGTTTTATGAACAAGCGTGCAAGCAAGACCAAGATGCTTTAATGGAAGCGTTTGTTACCGGCAGCAATATCAATACGCTTATCCATGTGCAACTACTCAAAGCGGATGTATGCCAAAACGCCAAAATACCCGTGCAACCCTTTACCAAAGAGCAATACAAAAAGGTTGCCAACCAGCCGAGCGAAGAAGCATTGCGTAAAGCATTATGCGAAACTTTGGCCGAAATCTGTTTGCAAAAAGGGATAAAGATATGCGCCCGTTAAAAGTTTTAATTGCGTGCGAAGAAAGCCAAGCGGTTTGCAAAGCCTTCCGCGCGTTAGGACACAAGGCGTTTAGTTGTGATTTGCAAGAGTGCAGCGGTGGACACCCGGAATGGCATATTAAGGGAGACGCATTGAAAGTATTAAATTTGCCAATTTGGGATTTAGTGATAGCCCACCCGCCTTGTACCTATTTGTTAAACGCGGGAGCCGCAAGGCTATTTCCACACAAAGGACAACTTAATAACGAAAGATACCAAAAGGGAATGGAAGCAAAGGCATTTTTTATGCAGTTCTATCATGCCAAATGTAAGCGTATAGCAATAGAAAACCCAGTTGCAACGCGTATATATGATTTGCCGCCGTACAACCAAATCATACAGCCATTTGAGTACGGACATCCGTACAGCAAAAAAACCTGCCTATGGCTCAAAGGGCTTCCAAAACTTAAACCCACAAACATTGTAAGCGAAAACATTATTTCGTGGGTTAGCGGCGGGTCAAAAGACAGCCACGGAAACCCTCGTAAAAACAAAGGAACAAGCATAAGGAGTGCCAAAAAGAGAAGCAAAACATTTCCCGGTATTGCGCAAGCAATGGCCGAACAATGGAGTAAATATATTTTGGAGGAATTAGCCAATGATAACCAAGAAAGAAATTAGTTTTGTTTTTCAATGCGATTGTGGAAATTGCGGAGAATTTGGGCCTATTGAATTTAGAGCATTTGGCAAAAGTATTGCCGACTGCTACCGCGAAGCAGTAAAGGCGGGTTGGATATTTTACCGCACCAAAGACGGCGCGCTTAAAACATTTTACACAGGTTGTTTAGGAACGGAGGAATAAAAGTATGGCAGAGAAAGAAGAAAGAATTTTAATTACAAAATGCCCCGGCGAATGCGAACATCTTTGGTATAAAGACGCTGCCCAAGGATTCCCCTACGGTGCGAACAAACCGCTCAATAATTTCTATTGTGCAGAAAGGGTAAAAGATTGGACGAAAGGAGATAGGAGTCAAAGGACCAAATTAGTAAAACCGAGCATTGATTGCAAAAATTGCAAACAGGCAAAATACAGTGGCATAACACGCCAAGAGGCCATTGAGCGTATGGCAAAGGCGATGTGCTCATCTGACGGAGAAAGTTGCAAACAATGCGCTGTAAAAAACAATAAACACGCGTGTAAAAGCGTATTGCATGACGAATTATTTATGCAATATGCACAATCCGCATTAAATGCGCTATTGGAGGAGGCAACAAAATGAAAGGGATAATTGTTTTTATGGCGTTGTGCTTGGTCTGGTATGTTGGGTTTGAAATAGAACTATACAAAGCAAATAAAAAACTGAAAGAGGAAGCAAAAGAAATTTTGAAAAACAGGAGAAAAAATAAATGAAATATAGATTTAGATTTAGAGCCAAAAGAATTGATAATAATGAATTTATTTATGGCTTTTTATGCTTTATAATCAGAGATGTTTGCAGAATTTATTGCAGCCGAGAAGATAAGTTTTATGACTGTGCTACAAAAACTTTAGGACAATGCACCGGGCTTAAAGATAAAAACGGGCGGCTTATTTACGAGGGCGATATTCTTAAACTTCCTTGGCAAGCAGGATGGCAACCAATCGTAGGAGTAGTTAAATTTAATACACAATATGCTTGTTTTTTATTAGCAAAAAACGAAACAAAAGAAGCATATAAAAGTTTTTGGTGGAACGATGGTAAAGAAGTTGTTGGCAACATACACGAAAACCCGGAACTTTTGGAGAACACAGATGCCAAACATTAAATTCACACACCAATACCCAAAATTACACGGGCAAACATCGGCCACTTTGCTTGCCGTGCGTGAGTTATCTTTCCCGCAAGATAGAAATACTGACCTTGTGGAATATGATACTACCTACCCAAGCCCGCACGGAGTGGACTATTACCCGTTACCGGACGGCCCGTATTTGCAACTAATCTTTGTAGGCAATAAACATATACCCTTTTGCACAATACGCTCAAAATGGGGCGGTTTTCGCAAGAATAAAAAAGAGTATTACGAAAGTTGCATCGGCAAGACTTTCTCAATAATCGTTAAGGAGAGCGAGTAGATGGGTATCTGCAAACATTTAATAAGATTTACAAATTTTTATGGAAGTTTAAGCATGACGGGGCGTTGCGAATTGGACGACTGCCCATGCGATAGATGCGGGCCATGCAGACATCATATTAAACAGGAGGACACAAAATGACCGTCAAAACAGCGATAATTGTGGAATTTTACTGCGACAACCCCGAGTGTCTCAATGGTTTTGGGGAAAGATTTATAGCGGACTCTATTCTTTTAGCCGAAGAAAAGGCCAGAAAAAAGGGATGGGGGAAAATCTTACTTGACCCCAGGACAGCCAAATCCGGCTGGTGTTGCCCATACTGTATGATGGAAAGAAATATGAAGGAGAACAAGAAATGACCCAAAAAAGAATTTTGATAACGGAAGTGTCCGGCGAGTGCCGCAATTTACGGATACAGCAAGACCCGTTTGATGATAAGCCCGGCACTTATTGCGCCGCGTATATTCACGGCGGTTGGGAAAAGATAGACCCCAAAGAGTGTAAAACTTGCAAGCGCGAAAAATACCTTACGGGCATGGCAAAAACGGATGTCGTAGAAATGATAGCAGAGACGCTGTTTAATTTCACATATCCAAGCAGAAAATGGCGCGAGGCAAAACCCAACCTACAAGCCATTTACAAGCAGAGAGCCGCAAAGATTATTAACAAACTAATCAAAGGGGGCAAAAATGCCAATAAGTAAAGAGCGCAAAAAATTATATCCGTCCAACTGGAAACAAATATCGGCCCTTATGCGAATTAAGGCCGGAAATAAGTGCGAACTTTGCGACGCTCCAAACGGAAAGCCGCACCCCATAACCGGCAGCAAGGTTGTCTTAACGGTACACCACTTGGATTTTGACCCGACACACAACGAAGAATACAACTTAATTGCGTTGTGCCAACGCTGCCATATCCGCCTAGATGCGAAATATAAGGTATGGAAAAGGAAACAGAAGAAAAGCGTATGATAGAAAACTTAATTATTATTGCGTTGGAAATAATTATTGCCGTTCAATGTTACCGCCTTGGCCGGCAAAACGGATATTTTGACGGGCGGTATGAAGTTATGAAGGAATTTACGGAAGGCTGTTTTATCATTACAAACGATAACGAATATAACCTTCTCAAAGAATACAGAGAAAAACGGGCGCGGGAAAAGGACAATGAATGACAAAATAACTTTTTATAAAGTACAAGGCCACAATGGGTGGCGGGTACAAAAACAATTACACGGCATACGCTTTGTAAAAGACTTTTACGGAAGCGAAGATAAACGCCAACGGGAAGCGGCGGCGTGGTGGGAAGATATTAAAATCCGCTATTGTAATAATTGGGATGGAACGAAAACTTGGGATTTCTTCAAAACCAAGTGGGAAGAATGGGCAAAGAGTAGTTCCAAAGCAAAAGAGCCTATGGCAGAGCGCACCATTTATGAATACAAGTGGGCGTTTTCACAAGCGCAAAGGCTTATTGCGCCGCTACGATATTTAGCAGATATAACCATAGAAAACTTACGGCGCGCCCGTGGTACGCTTGCGGAAGAAGCCGCCACAAGAGGAAATGACAACTACGGCCCTAATAAGTTTGTTACTTGTATGCGTTCAAGTTTGGCTTGGGCTATGGAACAGGGCTACATGCGGGATATTCTTATAAACAACTTTCATACACTACCAACGGCAGATATAAAAGTTAAAACGCAAAGCGTCAAAGAAATAGAACTGCTATTAAAATACGGCTCTACCAAAGAGCGTATCGTTGTGTTGTTGGGGTTTGACTGCGGTTGCCGCCCGGAAGAAATGGCTAATATGCTTGTGGAAAAATTAGACCTTGAAAATCTTTTTGGGGATATAAGCGACAATGCAGAGGATGCAAGACGCGGCATACATTACTGGCATCCCAAATGCCATAAGGTGCGCCAAATCCGCCTTACAGAGCGTTTGAAAAAAGAAATACTACTGCTTAACCCAAAAGGCCCATATCTCATTACAAACCAGTACGGAGAGCCTTATAGCCAAGAAGGGTTTAGCCACTTCTACCGTAAGTTTGTAAAGCGCGTTAATGAAGAAATTAGGCAGAAAGAAAAAAACCCTATCAAAATTACCGGCACTTGCAAGACGCTCCGCAAGGATTATAGTACCAGCAGGCAAGGGCAAGGGGCTACCATTGAAGAAACGGGTAAGAGCATGGGCCATGCCGGAAAGGAAGTAACGCTTGAACATTACACTAATACGGCCACGCCGCAAATGCGCCAACAAGAGCGGGAACGATTAAAGAAACTTGATAAATTTATTGTTCCCTTGAAGTATTAAAATATAAGCCCTAGCAAAAAACGCTGGGGCTTTATTATGCTACCGCGAACGCTACCGAAATAGACGAGGGATAAAGCGGTCTCCCTCTCCGTTGAATTTTAAGGGCTCCCAATAGGGGGCCCTTAAAATTTAACGGATGGAGCCACGCAAACTGCTTTGCGTGGTGTCGGGATTTGAAAGGCGCAGCGATGTACGAGTTTTGCCGTCAGGCAAAGGCGAGTACCGCGAGCCCGGCCTGCAGGAAAATTCCGTCAGGAATTTTACCGGAAGGCAAATCCCTCCCTCTCCGAAAAATTTGCCCCCTTTATGGGGGCTAATTTTTTTGGAGAGTGGAGCGACAGGAACTGCTTCCTGTCGCGTCGGGATTTGAAGCCCGGAGCGATGTTTTTGTTTGAGGGCGTAGCCCGAAAGGCAAAAACCGCGAGGGCGGGCCCGGGCGCAATTTCCGTCAGGAAATTGACGTAGGGGAAATCCCTTCCACAAGGTTCTAATTGTTGGCAAAGTGGAGTTTTCTAAACTGCTTTGCGTGGTGTCGGGATTTGAAAGCCGTAATATACCAGCCCGTATTCCCCTGGGAATTCAACAAATTGTAGTATAAAAAAAATCCCGCTTAGGCATAAACCTAGGCGGGATTTTTTACAACGGTACTAGCACGCCCTAAATAGCATACCTTGCCGCAACAATTCGTGTCTCTGTTGCGTTATATGGCACTTCAAGCACCCCATGCTCTACCTGCGTACAAAATTTACTGTTATTACCCGAATCCTTGAGATCAAAACAATATAATTTATGTCTTATGCTATCCCAAGAAAAACCACGGCAAGAAAAAGGCCCAGCTGAATAATATGCAAATATTTGCACATGTTGTTCATTTTCTTTCTTTATGTGTATTACAAAATTATTATTTTTTTTACGATCCGTATTCCCTATACTACAAATATTAGGCCCTGTATAAGAAGAATATGAAATATCCATATCCAGTTCATCAAAGGTAGGTGAATACTTCCCATGAGTCAAATAATATACCTGCTGTGCCTGTGCAAGTTTAGTTACTAATTGCTTTAATTCCACATTACGGCTTCGCCATATCGCCTTTTGATACTGCGGTAATGCTACCGCTGTCAAAATACCAACAATTAACACCACTACTAACAACTCTATAAGCGTAAACGCTTGTATATTACGTTTCATAATTACATCTCCTTTCGTTTTATAATTTCAATTCACTGGTCGAAACCGTAATAAAAACGGCTGTCATGGTAGAGTAGTAGCGGTAACTCAAGCCATAACAGCCGTAGTTTTCCACCGTATAGGGCAGGAAACATTCAGTACAGTCAGGGCTATAGTCCCCAACTGTACCTAAATCGGCTGTTTTTGGACCGCTACTATGTCTTAACAAGACATACCGTATTCTACATACGGTTCCAAAACAGAGTAAATTGTATGAATAGTATAACAAAAAAGAGTTTTTCTGTTCAACGCACAAAAAATCCCCGCCTTTGCAAATGCTTGGGCGGGGATGTTTTACAACAGTACTAAATTATTTCTTTTTTGCTACTTTTTTAGCCGGTTTTTTGGCAGCTACTTTTTTTACCGCTTTTTTAGCAACTTTTTTTACAGCGGCTTTTTTTACGGCAACTTTCTTTGCGGCTACTTTTTTGGCACAGGCTTTTTTAGCGCAGGCCTTTTTAGCACACGCTTTTTTGGCAGCCGGTTTTTTTACAGCGGCTTTTTTTACAACTACTTTTTTAGCCACTTTTTTAGCGGCTACTTTTTTCACGGTTTTTTTAACAGCCATTTTTACTCTCCTGAGACAATTAGTTTTAACCTCATACAAATAATAGCACAAATCTTTTTAAAATGCAACATTTTTTACGTCTGAACTTATTTTTTATAAAAAAATCAAGCCCCTTTTTTGGTTTGTTTTATCAGCATTTTTTCTATTTTTACCGTCTGAGAATATATTTTTTATAACCCAATTTTTTGCTTGACAGTACTATAAAAATTTTTTATTTTTATTTTTTCATTTCTATCAGTTCCAATAACTTTTCTGCTGTTTTTACTTTTGAAATGGTGGCCGTTTTCAACCCGGTATGTTGTTGCAAGGCTTGTACAAATTTTTCCAAACTTTGCACCCGTGTGTCTTTTAGTTCTATTTCAATTTCTTTCATTTTAAGTTGCCGCCCTGCAACTAAAATGGTTACATTGTCTAACGCCAATTCTAATTTGCATCCTTGATAGATAAGGGCATAAACCGTACGTTTGTTACAAATTTGAAAACGCGCAACCAAGTTGGTAAGTGATATAGGACCCCACACTTGCCGACGGGATAACTGCGCCAGGGCTTGCGCCAAAGTATGCGCGCGGGGCAGAGGCAAGGTTTCTTCGCGCCGAACGGCTTTGCCGTTTTGCACGTTGGTGCGGGTTTTAAAGGTGGCTTCCCAGCGGCCATCTGTATTACGTACACGCAAAGCAATTTTTTGGGCAGATAAATCGTATGTATCATGATCTAAATACGTATCTTTTATGTGAAGAATTTGCGCTAATGGTGCGGGGCCGGGCAAAGTACTTAAAAAATGGCGCACCTTGGCAAAAGCGCGCGGGGTATTGGCATCCAACTTATATTCCACTTCTATATTTTTCATAACTCTAGTGTAGCAAAAAAGTATAATAAGAGTAGGAGAATTTTATGCAAAAATTAAAACAACCCACCTCTTTACATTGCTTTGCCTGCGGGAAGAAAAATCCGTTTGGTTTAAAGTTACAATGGTTTAACGATTACGAAAAAAACCAGGTAGAAGCCCAATTTGAACTGGATGATAATTATTGCTCTTACCCGGGCACCGTGCATGGCGGTATTATTGCTACCATTTTAGATGAAACCTCCGGCCGGGCTATTTTGCTTGATAATGATTTTGACCGCCTGATGGTAACATTAAAAATGGAAGTAGTGTACAAACACAACACCCCCACTCATACGCCCTTGCGGGCTATTGGCCGCGTGTTACGCGATGGCGGTTCGCGCGCACAAGTGGAAGGAGAAATTGTACTGCCGGACGGAACAGTAAGTGCTAAATGTACCAGTATTTTATTCAAAATCCCTGAGGCTGTAAAAGCCAAATGGGGCCCGGAAGCCGACGAATGGAAACGCACGTCCCCCACACAGCAAGATATTCAAACGTGTGGTTGCACAACCCATAAACACGATAGTACAAACCCAGATTCCCCAAAATAAGATTGAGTAGTTTGCTAAATTTTGTTATAATATAGGGGTAGCAGGAATTTGAGATTTAGGGATCGGTAGCTTAGTTGGTAGAGCGTCCGCCTTACACGCGGAAGGTCACAGGTTCAAGTCCTGTCCGGTCCAAATTTAGAGCACCCCTTAGGGGTGCTTTTAGTTTGGGGCGGAAAGCGCATAAACTGCTTTATGCGCGGCAGGACTTGAAAGGCACAGCGATGTTTTTGTTTGAGCGTGTGCAAGCCGCGAAAGGCAAAAACCGCGAGCCCGGCCTGCAGAAAAATTCCGTCAGGAGTTTTACCGGGAGGCAAGTCCTGTCCGGTCCACCATTTAAAAAGGCATCTTGTAAGAGATGCCTTTTTTGTTGGGTAATTTACCCCACTTCCGACGGGGAAGTTGCATGCTTTTTATCCGTCCGGATCATAGAGTGCTTTTGGTTGGGCATAAAAAAGGCCCAAAACGGGCCTTTTTCTCTAATTGCAAATTGTGCAGGATCCAAAAGAGATTATTCTATTTCTATATCACTTTTTCCCAAATTGCATTTTTCACACAATGTCTGTAAATTATCTAAAACTGTTTCTCCGCCCTTGGACCAAGGTTTTTTATGGTCCACATGCAACTTAACACTGGGATTTTTTGCTGGAGATGCTCCACAAGCGCAACACGTAAAGTGATCCCTCAATAGAACTTTGAACCTTAAACGCAAATTTATATCCCTATTTGTTTTATGACCCAAACATTTGGGATTTTCACTCGTTTTTTCTCTTTTTAAAATTTCAGTTTCATTATTACGTTTTTTAGGTTGTTCTTCATTGATATAATTTACAAATGCTTGTAAAGTTTGTCGCCATCCGCCGAACCGTCTGCAATAACTATTAAGCGAGTATTTTGATATTCTTTTGTTAATATCGGTAGTAGTGGGTTGCCTGCCTAACATCATCCAAATCCGTTCTATTTCTTCAAACATTTCTTCTTTTGTGAACTTTCGATTCAAAGTTATCTTTATTCCTGCCATGTTTAATATTTGATTCCAAGAACAGCCTAAATTCCTCATCAATGTTGTACTGTGATACTTACCATGAATATCATACTCTTTAAGGGTTAGTGTATCTTTTTTTAATTTAACACACACGTCCTTAATATCTTGTATTGCATCCATCTTAGAAAAAATATATTTAAAATTATGTCCTTTGGTGCTTAAATTTGCCAATTCAAGTGTTTTCTCCCAGTTTCCAAAACGTCTCCGCATTGTAGAGCCACTAAATCTTCCGTATTTCTGATATTCTTCTTGAGTTATAGTATCCTTTTTTAAAGTTTTTGCAACTTTTATAACATCATTTATTAACTCTGTATCAGATACATTTCTGTGATAATTATTAAGTTCAAATTTCATGATAGATCTCCCTCGCGTCCTATCTCATATAGTACAAAATTATTTCCACACTTTTTCTTGCTTTTCAAAATTCGCCTGTCCTTCTGCCAAATTCATAAGCTCCCGCAACGTCAAATTATTCGGATTCTTGTATTCCAAGATATCCGCTACAATACGCGGGGATAAATAGCATAGGTTAATATACCGCGTAATCGTGCGTTTCGTCATGTGCACTTCTTTTTCTAATTCCCGGGTAATAATCCCCCGATCCATTCTCTTTTTAAGTTGCCACCCACGCGCCAAGGCGCGCACTAAACTTTCGTTCAGTTGCCGTACAGTTAAAATATTGCGCGCTGTGCCATTTCGCAATTTTACAGAGGATACATTGGCAACCACAAATTTCCCGCGTACATACAATTTATCTTCGGGATATTGAAAAATTATT
The DNA here is from genome assembly GCA_045606825.1 of Elusimicrobiaceae bacterium. Lineage (GTDB taxonomy): Bacteria > Elusimicrobiota > Elusimicrobia > Elusimicrobiales > Elusimicrobiaceae > Avelusimicrobium. The sequence continues at coordinate 4,469 of JAZUSQ010000009.1, read as the reverse complement.
CTTCACATTTGTCTCTGTGGGTTTTTCTGCGGGTACCTATACCTACCCGGCTCTATAAAGCCCACGTTGGGCGAATTTGCGCCTACGACACCCCTCACATGAGAGAAAAATACAAAAGGTCACAGGTTCAAATCTCGCGCGGACCACCCTTTAAAAACAAGCAAAACCCCCCGCCTTATTTGGCAGGGGGTAAAATCAAGCAGTTTTTGGATACTAGAAAATAGCCTTTACAAAAACACCTGCTTTGTTGTTATCGTAGTCAGCCGTAGTCCAGTTAGAATGGCGGGTGCGGAACTGATACCACACACCGGCAGACAACCAGTCTTTAAATTGATAATCCACTTCCGGGCGTACCACATAGAGGTTGTCATCACGCTTGGTATTGTTGACTTTTTTAGCATAGTCCATATTTTCCCAAGATAGCGTCAAAAAAGCCGTTAATTTGTCTGTCAATTTGTGGGAACCATTCAATGATACAATCGTATCGGCAAAATAGCGGTTGACATCCCAGCGGGTTTCTTCCATCTTGCGTTCACCCGATAAGCGGATAGTATCGCGGGTGGTGGGTTTCCAGGTCAATGCCACAAAATAGCCTACCAGGTCATTATAGTCGTCTGCCCCGGCTTTGCTATGGTCATAATCGCGCATATCATAGGTAACTTTGGCTGTACCCACGATTTTGGTAGCAATGTGCCCATTGACACCCAAGCCTAAACGGTTGCCGGTAGAATTATTTTGTTTGTTGCTTTTATAGGTAATATCAGAGAACATGTATTCTACAAAAAATTGGGTCTTAGCCGTCATATTGTAATACAACTGGGCCCCCAAATTTAAACGGTTTCTGTTTAAGTATTGCATGTCAGATTCCATATAGCGGTCATAAGAGTCCATGGCAGAAATACCTACCCCAAACATCTTTTCACGGGAGGTTTGATATGCAAAATAACCTGTATTGTTAAGACGTTTCTTGCGGTCAGTTAAAGAACTGTTGGCAGGATCGGACGTGTATAAAACGCGGTCCCCCAATTGGATATTTTGGTTAGAGAGATTAAAACCGCCCAAGGCATCCCAATAGTTATTACGGTTATGATCTTCCGTATAAGCGTGGTAACCAACCTCGGCCTCTGCAGCCAACTTCAAAGAGGTGGCGGGAATGGGTGCCTGATAGTCTGCCCCTACCTTGGTAGTGCTAATCATAGAATCTTTGGTGTTTTTATCAGTTAAATAAATGTTATCATCATAACTGATGGTTTCTGAAGCCGTCAAATGAAAGGGCTTTTCGGCCGCGGCCGGAAGCACAGCACATACGGCTGTCAATAACACAACAACTGCTTTCTTCATTCTGTTACGTTCTCCCTATTAAGTGTATGTGGCCACAACAGTGCCACGCCTGCTATAATATGCTATTGTACTATTTTTCGGCAGAAATTACAATTTTTTTGGAACATCTACACAACCATTGGTATATTTTAAAACATCCGTACCCAATAACTGCACCCAACGTATTATTGAAAATATCGTCTACGTCTAAACATCCCCAATGGCCTAGGTATTGGGTACATTCTATACAAAGGGATAATAAAAAACCGATTAATACGGTTTGTCCCCCTCTTAATTGGGGCCATCTGTACGGTAGTAAAAAACCTAACGGCAAGAACAAAATAATATTTAATAACAGGTCTTCTATGGGGGTAGCATGAGTGGCATCAAATAAGTTTTGACTGTTTTGTACGGCACGAATACAGACGTTTTTGGGGAGTGTTGGTTTGCCTGCGTAGCAATTTGCCAATAAGCGTACCACACTAAACGGTTTTAGACGGACACGGGATACTTCCATTCCTATACGGTTAAACAAAGTCAGCCAAACAACTGTACCCAGGTAAACCGTCAATAAAACCGTAAAATACCGTTTTGTGTTTTTGACAGAAGAAAAGAGTTTTGCGCCCTGTGGTACTAAACCCAATACCCATAACACACAAAGACCAAACAACAAACACTTGAGCATAATTATATTATAACTTATTTACAAAACCAAGTAAAAAAGGAGATGTACGAAGGCTAACATCCAGTAGGCTTTCCTGATACAAGCGGTGTAACAACATTCTTTGTATGGGTAAAAATAATAGAAATTACCCTAATTTTAATGTAAAATATAAATATGTTCACTTTAAATAGTAAAAACCATTGGTTGGTAACCGGGGGAGCCGGGTTTATAGGTTCTCATATTGTAAAAGAATTGGTCCGGCAAGGCCAATCTGTGCGCGTGTTGGATAATTTGTGCGACGGCAAATTGGAAAATTTGACTGCTGTAAAAAATAAAATAACATTCATTCAAGACGATATTTGTAATTTTGATGGGATGTTGGCCGCTTGTAACGGAGTGGATTATGTACTTCACTTGGCTGCCCTCATATCGGTGGCAGAGTCCATGGCCAACCCACAGGAAACGGCCCGCATCAATGTGCAGGGCACTGTAAATGTATTGGAAGCCGCTAAACAAGCCGGCGTAAAGCGTGTGGTATTTTCTTCATCAGCCGCGGTGTATGGCACCCGTCCCGAATTGCCCTACCGGGAAGATACACCCATTGATTGCCAATCCCCCTATGCCTGGAGTAAACAGGCCGGAGCAGAACTATGCCAACTCTACACCAAGGCCTATGGCCTAGAAGCCGTTGCCTTGCGTTATTTTAATGTGTTTGGTCCGGGGCAGAACCCTAATTCTGCTTATGCGGCAGTAATTGCGAAATTTATGCAATTAGCGGCAGAAAACAAACCTTTAGGAATTGACTGGGACGGCTTACAAAGCCGTGATTTTGTAAGCGTACAAGATGTGGTACAAGCCAATTTGCTTGCAGCCAAAAAAGGCGTACCGGGTGAAATTTATAATGTAGCCTCCGGGCATACATACACGTTGTTGGAATTGGCGGATACGATTGAAAAAGTATCTGGGAGAAAGTTAGCACGTGTAAGCCGCCCTAAACGCCCCGGGGATGTGCACGAATCTTCTGCGGATATTTCTAAAATTTCGGCTCTGGGATATACTCCCAGCGTGAGTTTGGAAGAAGGCCTTCGCCGTATGTGGGAGGAACACCAATGAGTGGAAAAATCTTTTTCGGATTGGATTTAGTGGCATTTTTTGCCATTATATGGACTACCTTATACATACGTCATGGCGGGTTATCTTGGGTTGAGTTTCGTGACCAACTCTATGTGTATATCCCGATTTTCTTATTAGCCAGTTTTGTATTGTGGTTATTTTCATTTTATGATGTAAAACTGTTACGCAAACAAGTAATTGCATATAAACGCTTAGTCATTGCGTGGGTAATTACGCTTCTGGGTGCGGCCAGTATTATCTATTTTTCTGCCATGTTACCCCTCCACCTACCGACACCACGACGGATACTGATTGCTATTTTGTTGGTATATTTTGCCTATATTTATTTATTTAGACGTAATTATTTTAAATTGGACTTTGCCAAACGAAATGTGTTAATTTTTGGAACCAGCCCTACCATTACGGAACTGGTAAAAGGAATGAAAGCCAGCCGCGGATACCGCATTAAATCTTACGAAACCATGCCGGAGGCGGATAAAAAATATAATTTAAAGAATGTGGATTTAGTGATTGTAGGAAGCAAACTGTTCCGGGAAAACCCGCAAGCGTGGGATATTGTTACAAAACAATTTATTGCCAAAGGCGCGTATGTGGATACGGATTTTAATGCGTATGAGCGGGTTTTTTCGCGCATTTCACGGGAAAGTGTAGAAGACAGCATGTGGTTGTTACGCGGCATTGGCAACCGCCCGCAACATACTATGTATAATATGGGTAAACGCGTGTTGGATATAAGTCTATCTGTCTGTCTGTTGCCGTTTTTGGTGCCGTTAGGGTGCTTAATATGGGTGTTTGTGCGCGTAGTGGACGGATACCCCCCCTTGTTTATTCAAAAGCGGGTCGGGCAATTGGAAAAACCCATTTACGTATATAAATTCCGCACGATTAAACCCGGCGGAACGGAAGCACATATTACACGGTGTGGCAAATTGTTGCGGCGTTTTCGGTTAGATGAAATTCCACAAGTATATAATGTGCTAAAAGGTGATATTTCATTTGTGGGCCCCCGTCCTATTTGGGGAAATGAGTATGACTTTTTAAATAAACATGTTCCCAATCATCATATCCGTACGATTGTAAAACCGGGCATTACCGGCTGGGCACAGTTAAATTTTAAGGCACCCCCCACTTACTTTAATTTCCGCAATCAAACGCCGCAGACCTTGGATCCGCATGCCTTTGATGCGGCGTTTAAACGGCTGTCTTATGATGTGTGGTATATCAAAAATTCATCCATTATGCTGGATATTGATATCTTGATAAAAACGGGGCTAAGGATGTTTATCAAAGATTCCACACTGGCATCCTAGTTTTTAACTTGAATCAACATGGTTGCTATAAAACAGGTATG
>JAZUSQ010000008.1:0-12924 GCA_045606825.1 Elusimicrobiaceae bacterium | reverse complement strand
ATATCCGCAAACAGTTAGAGGAGGATGCAAAACTACCGTTTAGTAAGTAATAGAAGACAACGCATTTGATGCGTAAGCAGTATTAGTAGGGACTATGTCCCTCCTGTTCAAGGCCCCCAGTTCCACTGGGGGTTCTTGACTCGTTTTTTTTTTTGATACACTGCACGTTGTAGTTAATTTGAATGGTTGGAGGACCCTTCTATGAAAAAACGTGCTGCGGCGTGTTTGGGTGGTTTTACGCTCATTGAACTGTTGGTTGTCGTGTTAATTATCGGTATATTAGCCGCTGTTGCGTTACCACAATATCAACGTGCGGTGGAAAAATCACGTGCTATGCAAGCGGTTACAATAGTTAAGGCTATTGGGGATGCACAAGAAGTGTATTATTTGGCGAATGGGAGTTATGCTGATACACTTGATGTGCTAGACGTAGATGTTCCGGGAGAGGAATATTATAGGACACCCACCTTAAAACGTAAAAAAACGGATATATTTGATTTTGGCACATTGGCTGTTGGCTCAGGCTCAGGGGGTGAATTCGGAATTGCTGTGTCAAGTCGTTGGGAAAAGGGTAAAGTAAATGCGAGTTTGGCGCATTATTACATCATACGGTATGCAGGAGATTCTCATATTTACTGTTGTCCAAGTGCCGGACAAGATCCTTATGGTGTATGCAAATCATTAAGTGGAGGAAAAATATCTCCTCTAACCACAAATAACAAGGTACACTATATCGTTAATTAACCACAGTCACTTATACGTGGAAATTTCAAACTAATTTTGCACAGGAATAGGCACGAAGGTAAGCACCGGGTAAAATAGAAGATAAGATGATTTTTCAAAATCTAGCTTGCTTGCGCGGGCAAGTGCCCCGACGTTGTACTGCTAGGTACTACGAGAGGGCAGGGACGTGCAAGAAAGCAGATTTTGGAAAATTGTATCGCTGAAAAGCAACACAAAGCAAACATATTTTTGTTTGCTTTGTGTGCGTCAAATGAAACATCACAGGGAGGGTTAGTTAAACCAGGGGTACCATTTGTCCCGGTCCCGGATGTTAATTAGTAGCGATAGGGCCAACATATCCCGTGCGGCCAGGGCTTCTGGCTTATCTACGTTGCATACACTGCGATTGAATAACCCATGCGTATTTTCAATTACGCCGCGGCTTTCCATGGCACCGGTAATATCGTAATCGGCACGTAACATGCCCCAGAGGTGTCCGCATAGCATGCGGACTATAGCGCGCGCGGCGGAACGTTCGGAAATGGTGGCCAATACTACCCGGTCTTTACTAAGCAGTTTCCATTGGCGGCGCAGGCAAAAGCGTTTGCGTTCGGCCAGTACTAATTGCTTAGATTGTGCAAAATAAATTTGGTAACGTTCGTGTGTTAAACTGTAGCCTTTTTGCAACAAGGCGGCGGCCTTCTGGCCCTTGTTATTATAAACAATAATTTCATTCATGGTAATTTGTCCCCACACAATACCGCAGAAGAAAATGATAAATCCTAAAGGCAGTACCAGGGAACAACCCGAATAAAGCATATTATAAGCCGTGTTTGACAAAGGTAAAAGGTGCAGTTGTTGGCAAAAACTGGTAGCAGCCAAGAAGAAAAGACACAGCAACATAAGAATAATGCCAAAAAACATAAACAGGGCATCCCAGCGTACAGACAGGGCTGTTAAAATATTACCTTGGTTGTCTTTAGCGCGGAAGATGAGCGACGGAGTTCCGTAACGCCGTTCCAACCGAATGGGATAGAGCGCATTTGGGGTAGCGGCAATTTCAACCCGCTTGGGATGCACCCAAAAACGTAACAATCCGGCTCCACACCAAGCCATTGCAAATAAGCACATAAGCCCCATCAGTACGTCATATCCACGGCCTAATTGGCGGATGTAGGGGGGCATATCATCAGTTACTAATGTGTGTATAGGGGTACGCTGAAAGCGTGCTTTTAGTTTTCCTAACAGGGAGGGGGTTCCTTGCGTTTGGGGCTGCGGTTGTTTGCTAGGCAGTTCTTCTGTTTCTTGGGTTTGTTCCAGTGGAAAATCCGTTAAACTTTCTACTTTCACGTCAGGTATAAATTGGGTATCATAGCCGGGCAATAAATCTATTTCTTCTATGTTTGCTATGGAAGTAGATGTTTCATTGGATCGTGCCACCGGAGAAATAAACGAAAACACCAAGTCTGTTTCCGCATACGTCATATTTTTGGCCAAAATGGAGTAGCCCTGCCCGTTAATTAAAAAATATCCGGCACTAAAATCATTTTGGGGCGTATAAAAATTGATGTAGTAAAAAGGCTCTCCGGTGGAAAACTCAAATCGTTTGATTTCCTCTCCGGTGTAGGTGTTGGTAATTAAGGTCATTTTTTTGCTTTTTACTTCGGCTACATCGCGGTTAATTTGTTTATCCAAACAGGTTTCCGTAGTACAAGTAATTTTTTTAATGTCCATACGGGCCTGTTTCTTTTCAATGGAAAGTACACTGTTTTGCGGTGGGTTTGTAACCTGTTTCCAGCCGGGTGGCATATCTAATGTAAATGACTGGTCAGCCGCAGTAAACAATTCGGCCGCCACCGGAAGGGCGGTGGCCATACACATACACATAAAAAATACACGCGTCAACTTGTTCATATTAGTATTATATCTTATTGCATCTGTTTTGCGCGCAAATTCCCGGATGTGGGTTTGTATTGTGGCAATTACTAAAAAATAGTAAAATAACTATAGAGGATTTTATGACTAAAATAAACTATGTGCAAGAAAAACTAACGCTGTTGCACAAACACATGCGCCAACTAGGGCTGGACGGACTGTTGGTTACTGATAATACCGACCAGTTGTATTTGACAAACTTTTTCTTTTATAAAGAGGAAACAATTTTGCTAATAGGCTTAAAAGAGGTAACGGCCGTTACCCGCATGTTGTATAAAGAGCCGTTTAGTAAATTTGCTCCTTATATTGACGTGTTGGGGGAGGACTCCAACCGCCCGCAAGCCATATTAAATGTAATTCGGAAAAAGGGATTGAAAAAAGTAGGTTTTGATGCGGAGAAAGAAGCCTATGTAACCGGGAAATTATTCCGTAAAAACGGCTTGGTGGAAGTACCCAGTTTACTTACTGTGTTGCGCGAAACCAAAAACCCGCAGGAACTTAAGGCCTTGCGCGCCTCAAACCGCCTGGCCTATCAAACGTATGAATATATTAAACCCCGCTTAAAAACCGGTATGGCAGAGTGTGAAGTAGCCGCCGAAATGGAACGGTTTATGCGTATAAACGGAGCCAAAACCACGTCTTTTTTTACTATTATTGCCTTTGGGGAAAATACTGCCAACCCGCACCATGAAACGGGTACGCGTAAATTAAAAAATAATGAGGCTGTGCTCATGGATTTTGGGTGTGTATATGACGGGTATTGCTCAGACATTACCCGCAGTTGGTGGCATGGCAACCGTGTACCCCAAGAATACGAAACGATTTGGAAAATTACCGATAATGCCCGCAAACAAGGCATCAAAGCGGCCCAAATCGGTGTGGGGTGCCGCACCGTGGACGCTACCTGCCGTGATTATATTACCCAGGCCGGATACGGGCCCTATTTTACACACGGTACCGGCCATGGGGTGGGGTTGGAAATTCACGAAAATCCCTATAACAACCAAACCTCTGCTTATACGTTAAAAGAGGGAAATATTGTTACCGTAGAGCCAGGCATTTACCTGCCGGGCAAATACGGGGTGCGGTTGGAAGATACCATTGCCATTACCCAAGCGGGGGCTAAAATTTTAACCAAGAAATAATATGACGAAAAACCTGGCCCAAACCCGTATGCAACAGTTGCGCCGCACGCTTACCCAAGCGGGCCTGGGGGGGTATTTGACTACTTCGCACCTGGAACAGCGGTATTTGTCCGGGGTGGATTTGTCCGATGGGGAAGCCGTGTTTTTGGTAACTCCTGCTAAAGCCTATTGTATCACAAAAAAACTCATTGTAGCCAAAATGGCCCCGGCCCGTACCTTTTTGTCTGTCATAGACGTCCCCTTTGGGGGTATGTTAGACGGGGCACTGGCTCTTATCAAACAAAAAAATATTCGCCGTGTGGCGTTTGACCCGGCCCAAGTAGGTTTTGAAACCGGGGAAAAACTACTGCGGCATAAATTAGTGCGTACCATTAGCCTGGTGGGGGAAATGCGCCGCCAAAAATACGCGGACGAACTGGCCCATTTGCAAAAAGCCTGTCATATAGCCGCCCAAGCATTTGCTGAAGTAAAACCCCAAATTAAAACGGGTATGACAGAAGAAGAGGTACGCATTTTGATGGCCATTGCTATGACCAAACGCGGGGCCGAATCTATTGCCTTTAATATTGTTTGCTTTGGGGAAAATACCGCCGATGCGCATCACACTCCTTCCAAAACACGTAAGTTAAAAAAGAACGAAGCCGTACTCATGGATTTTGGTTGTTTTTACGAGGGATATACGTCTGATATGACACGTAGTTGGTGGCACGGAGATAAAGAACCCGCCGCCTACACACAGATTTGGAACATTGTTCACCGCGCCCACGCGGCGGGGGTAAAAGCCTTGCGCGCCGGGGCTATGGCGGGGAAAATTGATCACGCCGCCCGCCTCATCATAGAACAAGCCGGCTATGGAAAAGAATTTTTTCATACTACGGGGCACGGCATTGGCCTGCAGGAGCATGATTTGCCTATTTTGCGGGCCGGTGCGCCGGATGTGTTAGCGGAAAACTTTGTAGTAACTGTAGAGCCTGGCATCTATTTTGACGGGCGTTGGGGCATCCGTTTGGAAGACAGTTATGTAGTAACCAAAACGGGTTCCAAAAAATTAACGAAGTAGTAATTCCGGGCAGGTAACTGCCCGATAAACGAGGTACAAATTATGTTAAGCACAACCCAATTTCACGAAGGGCTGATCTTTCAGGATGAAAACGGCCAGTTAGTGGAAATTATTGAATTTCAACACCACCGCAAGAGCCAAGCCCGTGCTGTGGTACGCGTGAAACTGCGCAACATCAACACCGGGGCCATGATTGAAACCGCCTACCGCCCCGAAGATAAATTTACGGAAGTGGAAGTGGAAAAACGTCCTTTTCAATACTTATATACCACCGGGGATATGGCTACGTTTATGAATAGCGAAACGTACGACCAGATTGAAGTGCCTACTTCCAAATTGGGCGAACTGACTAAGTATTTAAAAGATAATATGGATGCTACCGGCATTTACATTAACGACCAACTGTTTAATGTAGAATTGCCCATTAAAGTGCCGCTTAAAATTGCTTCCACTGTTCCCGGTGTAAAAGGCGATACGGTAGCCAACACCACCAAAGAAGCCACGTTAGAAACGGGTGCTGTTATAAAAGTACCGCTTTTTATTAACGAAGGCGACACTGTGTTGGTGGATACCCGCACGGGCAACTACGTGGAACGCGTAGCCGCTTAATTTATGAAACGTATGGGGTGGGTGCTGGGTGGGTTGTTCCTGGCACCTGCCCTGCAGGCATTAGATGTACAAATAGACCGTTCTTTTGTAATTTCGGGCATCGTGCGAAAGGGAGAAACTGTTACCCTGCCGCGCGAGCACAAAAAGTATTATAACGTGCGTATTTTAGATAAAGACACGTTACATTTTGTACAGACGTGCCCCGTACCGTGTGTGCAACCGTTAGCCAATGTTACCCCGGTTGTGCAACAAGTGCGTGCGGCTAGTACCAGTCAGCCTATGTGGCTGGTTTCTGTGGCGTTTGCCCGTGCATGGCTGGTAACGTTTCGGGTAACAAAAGAAGGGGCCCGGTGGCAAGTGGAGGCCCCGGCAAATTTTAAATTTTTAGATGACGTGTTGGCTAAGCGCACACGGGAAGGTATTTTACAGGCAGTTGAGCAACAAATCCAATGATATGCACACATGCTAAAACAGGGGCTATATTGGCCCACCAGGTGGAACCGGCTACTACATTCTGGGCAAGATTGCGCGGGCTGATGTTTCGGGCCCGGTTGGCCCCTCAAACGGGGTTACTGCTAGAGCCTTGCCCGCAGATACACACCTGTTTTATGCGCTTTGCTATTGACGTCGTATTTTTGGATAAACATCACCGCGTAGTGGCGGTGATAGAACAGATGAAACCCTGGCGGATGAGCCCGTTTTTTGCCCATTCCCACGCCGCGTTGGAATTACCGGCCGGTACGTTGCAGGGCCGCGTGCATCCTGGGGATGAACTCATTTTTACGGATAAATAAGGAACCATTCATGAAAAAAATATGCTTATTACTTTGTTTGATGTTATTTAGTATGGGCGCACTTGCCCGTGCTACGTGGGATGATTTTTCCCGCAATGTAACCGCCAACAACGTGCGTGCGTTTACCAAAGACTTGGGGGGCCTGATTGGCTCCGGCACCTACACTACCGGACGTGTGCTGGGGTGGGGGGGGTTCCAAATTGGTCCGCGCGGCAGTATGATTTTTAAAATGAGTAAAGGTTCCGGCAATACCCAGGCCGAAAAAAACCACACCGCCTTGGGCGATCGCAATAAAGTAGGCAGTGTTTTTTATCCTTGGTTGCAGGCAGATATTGGGCTACCGTTCCGTATTGACGGGTTCATTCGGGCTAGTAGTTTTGACGGCATGACCATTGCCGGGGGAGGGCTGCGCTGGGGAATTACCCAACCGAATGAAATGCTGGGCTCATTGCAACCCATGTTGGTAGTGGCCGCCCATAGCGCGAGCGCGCGTGATTTTTCCGCTTCGCACTACAATGCCAGTTTGGTGCTTTCCATGAAGATTAAATACTTTGTACCCTACATTGGCGGCGGAGTGGACTACACTTCCTTACATGTTAACTCTGTGGCCGCCACGACACTGGCTGGCGAAAAGGAATACGCCGCCACGGCACGTGGAACGGTGGGGATGAACTTTAAGTTGCCGTCGTATTTGGATTTGAGTTTGGCGGCGAACTATGCGCACTATGGCTTGGGGGCCGAGGCGTCTCTCTCGGTGAGATTTTAATAGTAAATATATTTGTTGTAACAATAAAAAGACTGGTTTTTACCAGTCTTTTTTTACATAAATAACTGAGTAAGGAAACCTCCTGAACCGATAGTATGATAATTTCAAACGAATTTGTGCCCTAACGCGGCTTGCGCTTGCGTAGCATACTTACGGGTAGCGCCCTTTAGGGGCGCAAGTATGTAAGCAAGCGCGTAACAAAGTTAGGGTGCAAATTAGGAAGAAATTATGTAGAATGAAAGAGTAGTAAAAAGACAATTTAATCTGTTTTTGGAACCGTATGTGGAATACGGAACGTACTTTGGGAAACCAAAGTCCTTCTCAAGTCCAAAAATAGCCGATACCAGGCACAATGGGCCCGTACAGCCTGTTGTGCCGAGTGTTTTCCGTTTCTGATTTGACAGAAACGGGAAACTACGGCTGTTTTCGTTGAGACACTTGAGAAGGCTCACACGTGGCAGCCGTTTTTGCGTATATTCCGGGTGGGTTAAGTTGATTTTAATTAAACAGGAGAATAAAGTATGAAGTTAGGTAACAAACAGGGGTTTACCCTTATAGAGTTGTTAGTAGTGGTGTTAATAATCGGCATCTTAGCCGCCGTGGCCTTGCCTCAGTACCAAAAAGCGGTTAGAAAAGCGCGAGCTGTTGAGGCAATTACAGCCGTGCGTACGATTGGTCAAGCAGAAGATGCGTATTACTTGGCCAATGGTTCTTATACGGACAGCCTAAGCAAGTTAGACGTACAAATGCCTCCATTGAATAAATGGTGGAGCAATTTAAATGTATCTCTAAGTAATGAAACACGTCGGGTATATGTTAACCGAATGGAGGACCCAGATAATGATTCTAGTGAAATGTTGATTGCCTATTACTTAGACACCAAACGTCTTGTCTGTATGGCATGGCCAGGGTATGAACCCGGTCAAAAACTGTGTCAATCGTTTCCTACGATCAAGGGAGATTGTTTGGGAGTAGATAAAGGGGACGGATTGGATTGTTATTATTTTAATTAAACGGAGTCCATGATACTACATAAGGGGTAAAGTATCCTGGGTAGTATTAGGTTGGCTTTACCCCCTTCGTTTCTTCCAAAATAGTATAATATACATACCCCTCAAATTTTTGCAGTAGGAGCCGTAGTATGATCAAACATGGTAAATGCTATTTTACATCGGAATCTGTTTCCGCCGGACACCCGGACAAAGTGTGCGACCAAATTTCCGACGCTGTTTTAGATGAGATTTTAAAGAAAGATAAATCTGCCCGCGTAGCGTGCGAAACGTACATCACGCGCGGATTAGTTATCATTGGGGGGGAAATTACCACCCGTACCTGGGTGGATGTGGAGCAAATTGCCCGCAACGTCATTAAAAACATTGGCTATGACGAGGCCAAATGGGGGTTTAACTACAAAACCTGTGCCGTTATCAACGTAATTGGCAAACAATCGCCCGACATTAGCCAAGGCGTGGACGTTGGCGGCGCGGGGGACCAGGGCCTCATGGTGGGATACGCGGTAAACGAAACCCCTGAATATATGCCGCTTTCCCTGGTGTTATCGCACCAAATTTTGAAAAAATTAGATACCGTGCGCCGCACCAAAAAATTGCCTTACCTCGGGCCGGATGCCAAGTCCCAAGTAACGGTGGAATATCAAGACGGCAAACCCGTGCGCGTGGACACGGTTGTTTTATCCACTCAACATACGGAAGATATTTTGGATAAATCCGGCGAAAAAATTACCGAGAAATCCAAAAAAGAACTGATTGCCGCGGCTATTACCCCGGTGGTGGGCAAATGGATGGATAAAGATACCAAAATTTACATCAATCCTACGGGTAAATTTGTGATTGGCGGCCCGCAGTCTGACACCGGGCTTACCGGGCGCAAAATTATCGTAGATACCTACGGGGGCCGTTGCCCGCACGGCGGCGGCGCGTTTAGCGGCAAGGACCCGACCAAGGTGGACCGTTCGGCCGCGTACATGGCGCGCTATATTGCCAAAAACATTGTAGCGGCTAAACTGGCGCATGAATGTACCGTGCAACTGGCCTATGCTATCGGCAAAGACGAACCCGTGGGTTTTTATGTAGATACGGACGGCACCGGCGTTTTGCCAGACGAGAAACTGGCCCAAATTGCCCGCAAAATTTTCCCGCTTACGCCGCGCGGCATTATTGAACATTTCAAATTAAGAAACCCTATTTACGCGCAAACGGCCGCATTTGGGCACTTTGGCCGCAGTGGTTTTCCCTGGGAACAGACCGACAAAGTTGCCGCGCTAAAAACCGCCGTTAAGCAGGTAACAAAATGAAAAAAGTTTGCTTGGTGCTTACCGACGGATTTGAAGAGGCCGAGGCCGTAGCCACCTACGCTATGATGCGCCGTGCGGGCCTTACGGTAGATATTTTTTCGCTTACCGAGGGCAACGCCACGGGCCGCTTTGGCTTAACGTGCAGTGCCCTCAAACCTTTTTCTACTTTGAATGGGGCGGAGTATGATGCGCTGGTACTGCCCGGCGGGCCGCAATATGCCGCACTGGAAAAACATGCGGGCGTGCAGGCCCTTATTAAAGAATTTATAGCAGGCGAAAAAGTGGTAGCCGCAATATGCGCCAGCCCCACGATTTTAGGGCGCGCGGGCTACTTAACAGGTAAAAACTACACCTGTTTTACGGCTATGAACGAAGACTTTGGCGGCCATTTTACGGGGGCGTACGTAACGGTGGACGGCAACCTGATTACGGGCCAATCCGCCGCCGCGAGCATTGATTTTGGCTTGGCCATTGCCGAAAAACTGCTCGGCCCGGAAAAAGCCGCGCAGGTCAAAGAAAGTATTTATTATAAAAAATAATATTCCCCCCGGCACATTATCTTTGGCCGGGGAGTATTTTTGTTACTTTTATTCAATAGTCATATCCGGAAAATTTTGCTTTAAATAATTGCAAAGGACATTCCCGGTATCGCTCCATGGTTTGCATTTTCGTGTCCAAGTATTGTTGGTATGTTCCCAATGCACATCTCCATCCATGAACGGGGAGCTACCGAATTCATCTATGGAAATAAAACACCCAGCAGGATCTTCCGGGTATTCTGGATCTTCTTCGGTACAATATATTCCCCATCGAAAGTTTTCCGTAAAACTTTTTGAGGGGTGTATCTCAATATCTAAATCTGTTTCTATGGCGGATTTGTAACCGTTGGCTAACACCCATGCGTCAATGGCTTTTTCCCCGGCGTTTAGTATGGATATTATCTCTACCGCCCGTGCTTTTAATACCGCTTTTTGGTATTGCGGTACGGCAACGGCGGCCAAGATACCAATGATAAGTATTACTACCAACAACTCAATAAGCGTGAAACCCCGCCGGGTATTTCGGTTTATCATTTTGTTTTCTCCTTACAAGTTAAGTTGCAATTTACCTAATCCGGCAGTACATGCAAAACGGCTGAGCGATTTGAGCCTCTCGAAGTAACCCAAACAGAACAGCCGCGGCCTGCCATTTTATCATGGCAAACACTCGGCAAAAACAGAAGCCGGAGCGACCTTTTTCCGTTTTTGCCTGGTAACGACTGGTTTTGGACTTCGAGAGTGCCCCCGGTTGCCCGGTGGCTCTGCGTATTCTGCACACGCTTCCAAAAACAGGATAAATTGTACCTATAGTATAATAAAAAAGGCTGGTTTTTGCCAGCCTTTCGTGTAAATGGTCAAAAAATTAGTTTGCTTGCACGGGATTTTCTGGCAAATTGGGGGATGTTTGCTCCCCGGCGGGTTCTGGTGGTGTGAGCGTTGGGTTTGTGGGCTGGGCCAGGGGCAGTAACTCTTGCCCATAGGCAAAGTTAAACACCACACCGGCTATAAATTTAAGTTGGTTGAAAAAATCGGCCTCGCTGATAAATTCATCGGCGGCGTGGGCCGTGTTGGTGCCTAGCGGGTCCATATCCGGGCCAAGACCATACGTAATAACGCCTGCACGGCGTAAAAATTCGCTCTCGCCGGAGGCCGGACTTAACCCCGGTACGGTAATAGAGCCCGGGTAAAGTTGTTGGGCCGTTTTTTGGATAGCGGCAAATAAGGCATCTGTGCCGTCCATCACAGCCGGGGCTGGGGTTTGGGGGCGTTCCAACATTTCCAGTACAATGTTTTCATCTTTGTCAAATAAGGCTTGCAATTGGGTAAAAAATTCGTCCGGGTCTGTGCCGGGCAGCAAACGTACATTGAGCACCGCACTGGCAGATGCCCCGGTGGCCCCCAGTTGCTTGGGTGAAGAAACTTGCACCGGGTTAATAGTATCTTTGAGTTGGGACTTAAAAAACGGATCTTGTGCCATCAGTTCTGCCGCCGTCTGGCGGTTTAATGGTTTGGGGTCCGAGAGCAACATTTTTATAGTAGTCTGCCCGTCTTCATCCTGCATGGGCAAAATGGAATTTAACAACGTGCGGGTAGGGGCCGTTACGCGGGCGGGCGTGTGGAAATTTTCTACTTTGGTTAATGCCTGCGAAAGTAAATAGACCGCATTATCGGCCACCGGCATAGCGGAGTGGGTTTCCGTACCATAGGCGGTGATTTTAATGTCCATATATTGTTTGGTAGCGGCTTCTGTGAACACAAGGCCGTGGCCGGATTCGCTCGGGATAATGCCACCGCCTTCGGTCAAGGCAAAGCCGGGTTGGAGTGTATCCCAGTGGTTGGCCAACAACCACAATAGGCCCGTTTCACTACCGGATTCCTCGCCGGAGGTAGCCAAAAAAATAATATCGCGCGTGGGCTTTTGCGCTTGTGTGGAAAGCCATGTGAACAGGGCCAAATAAGCGGCTGTGTAATTTTTATCGTCCGTAGTGCCCAAACCATAAATTTTGCCGTCTTTTTCTACCCCTTTAAAAGGGGGTATCGTCCAGTTACCTTGTACGGGGGCTGTGTCTAAGTGGGAAATTAAAAGTAATGGTTTTTGGGTGGGGGCCGTTCCTTTCAAACGCGCCACGATATTGGCACGCCCTTTTACCGGGGAGAAAATATCCCAGTCTATATGGTATTTATTTAATTGTTTATAAATATAGCGTGCCGCAGAAATCTCGTCAGACTGAGGGGCCGAAGTATCTATTTTAACCAGGTGCAACAAATGCTTTTTGGCATCTGCCTGTAGGGGTTGCCACGTGTCAACCGGTTGTGCCCGCAAACAAGGGGCAGTTAAGCAACACAGTAATGCGGACAACACCAGTCTGTTCATAGTTAAAATATAATTTTCTGACCGGGTTTTACGCTATGCCGTTCGGCCGTTCCGGCAGGCAGTTCCAACACGTACTGCCCAAACCCGGGGGCAACGGCTACCTCTTCAACCGGCGTATCCAATGTAGAATGGGGTACTTTTTCTGCCACGCGGGTAACGGTTTTATTTGCCCCGATAAACACAATATCCAAATCAATGAGGGTATTTTTCATCCAAAATAGTTGGCTGTCTTCTTGGTCAAATATAAACAGCATGCCCTGGTCTGCTGGCAAATGAGTTACGTACATAAGCCCCTGTTCTTGCTTGGCGGGAGTATCCGCCACAGTGGCTTGTACTACGAATCCGTCGGGTAATGTGACGGGGACTGTTTGATAATTTTTACACGCGGCTAATGCTATGGCCGCCAACACACAAAATAGTAATTTTTTCATATATAAAAGTATAGCAAATCCGAGTTGATTTGTTATGCCGTTTAAAATCGTTGCTGCTTGACTTGTTTTTTTTTTTTTGATAGAGTTTACAGGTCCGCATAAGGGGGGACGTATCCCGGGTGCTAAAGTGGCCGTATAAAACGGATTTGGAAGATTTAGAGGGATCTTCTTTCTGTTCCTCCTCATTAAGTACAGAAAGACACGCAGGGCGGAAGCGGACAACTCCGCCCTGCT
>JAZUSQ010000007.1:0-40177 GCA_045606825.1 Elusimicrobiaceae bacterium | reverse complement strand
TGTTGGTATGCGGGATATAGGGGCGGCCCACACGCTATACCCCGCATTACAGCCCTGCGGGGTGACGAAGCGTGTGTCCCGCGGTTTCACGCTTATAGAGTTATTAGTAGTGGTGCTAATCATTGGCATATTGGCCGCCGTAGCGTTGCCGCAGTACCAAAAAGCCGTGGAAAAAAGCCGAGTAACGCAAGCCCGAGTATTTTTGGATGCAGTATGGAAAAGCCGTCAACTGTGCGAGTTACAGAAAGGAAATGGGTGTGCTATTCAGGAGTTATTAAGCGGGACATTGGACATTGAATTGCCGGGACAAGCATTCACGGATGAATGTACCTATGATGTTTGTATTAAAACAAGCGAGTGGCTTTTCGGATCAGATGAAGAGGATACTATATTTGCGGATCGTGTCAAAAACGGAAAGACGCCTTATTATTTCTCTATGCGTTTTATAGGAGAAAACAGAGGAAAAATTATATGTAATAATTACGAAGAGTCTTTTTGCTCTTCGCTTTGTGGCAGTGACGGATGTTATTTAAATTAAAAATATCATTTAAAGGAGAAGGAACATTCTACACAAAAGATTTGTGTAGAACGTTCCCTAAAGAAATACCGTACAATTCTTATTACTAAATTGAGAATGTAAAAATTTTGCTTTCGTAGGGTTTAAGCACCAGCTCCATGCCCTGCGCGGCCAGTTCCGGGGTAAGCGTAAAATCCTTACCTTCCATTTCTTCGCGCACGCGCATATCGGCAATTCCCTTAAAAGGCACACGGCATTGGGCCGGGTCGGCACTGTAGTTAATAATAACCAATTTGCCTGTGTGACGTTGTTTCCACTGCCAGGATAAAATCTGATTGCACGACGTTTCCCCCGCGTAAACGGGTACATTTTCGCGCAAACTCCACTGTCCGCCGTGGAAAGCCGGATCCGAGGCGATTTTTAAAATTTTCCAATAAAATTGTTCCACGGCTTTATCTACCGGGAAATCGTCGTTGACATACTGAATGGGCATGCGTTCCGTGCGGCCCAGCAACTGGAACAAATGAAACAACCGCGCCCCGGGTAGCGTAGCCATGATGGTAGCCGCGGCTAATGATTTTTCCCGCCCAAAAGCCTTTAAACTTTCTTCCTCGTCGTGATTAGAGGTAAAACGAATAGAGCGCATTTGAAATAAGTGTTCGGCGCGCAGGTGGCCGCGGATGCTGTCGGCATTGGCAAAGCGCAAACGGTCATAGAGTACTTTATCGTACGTATAGTCAAAACCCAATTCCTGAATATCCCACTCTAGGCCCCAATATACCTCGGCAATAAATACAAATTCCGGGTAATCGGTACGTACGGCAGACAAGGCTTGAGTCCAAAATTCTTCACGCGGTAGTTCCCCGCCAATAAATTCCCACCAAGTATCGCGCTGGACTTTATTTAATGAAAGCATAGCCATATCGCAACGCACGCCATCGCACATGGTGGCTACTTGCATAAGTTGCTCGGTCATATATTCACGCGTGGCCGGGTTAAAATAATTAAGTTGTGCGGTGTCCGTCCAGGGGGCAAAGTATGGGTCCCTCCCGTGGGCAATGTAATGCCCGTTGTGGGTTTTAAAAAACCAATCCGGGTGAATATGCGGGGCTTGGGTTCCCGTTGTGATAAATAAATCCGGTCGTTCTTGCACCACGGGGGCATCTATAGCGGTGTGATTGCCTACAAAGTCTAAAAACAACAAAATGCCGCGGTCATTTAGATTTTTGCGGAACGCGGCCAAGGCCTCGTTACCGCCAAAATAATCATCTACCGTGTATTCGTACACAGCATAGGGGGAGGCAGTAATATCTTCTACTGAAAAATCCGGCTTAATAGAACGGACTTGTTGCAAAATATCTGAATTTTCACGCGCAATTTTCTGGGCCGCCGGGGATTGTTTCCACACGCCCATCAACCACACGGCATCAAACCCTGTCTTTTGGATTTTATCCCAAAAATCCGACGGGATATCCGCCAGTGTTAATTTATGGCCAACTTGTTGTTCGTGGCGTTTGAGCCACGCACGTGCATTGATTTCTAGAATGTGCGGATTGCTACGCATGTTATCCCCCTTTAGTTTTATAGCAATTTTTCACACGGCTTGTAAAGAAATTTCAAACAAATGTTTTAAGATAAGTTGTTTCACTGAAAAACAAATGGAAATTTTTACGTATTTTTATTATACTATCTGTACAATCTAATCTGTTTTTGGAAGCGTTTTAGAAACGTTGCGCTTTCTTTAAGAAAGCATCATAGGAGTCCAAAAATAGCGCGTTATCAGGCGCAAAACAAAAGAACTTATAATCCTTTTGTTTTGTGCCGAGTGTTTTCTGTTACAAACAGAAGCCGCGGCTATTTTTGTTTGGGTAACTCCTATGAGCCTAATCAAAATGGCCGTTTTTGCATGCGTTTTCCAGGGCAGAGAGAATTGAAAAGAAAAAATCAAATCATACTGAAACGAGTTCAGCATGACAATAGGAAATAAAAAGAGGTAAACGTATGACAAAAAGAAATACCCGGCGGGGTTTTACGCAAACAGTTAAGGATGTGATCATCTGTCCCCCTTGTGGGGAACAGTCTTTAGCCCCGGAAGGTTTTAATCCGGGGGTCGCGGGAGCGACAAAAGAGGGGCAAAATAGGAAAATAACCTTATGGCCCCTCCTACCCCGCCTAACGGCAGTACTCCCCCCACAAGGGAGGGAGAGGCCCCACGGTTTTACGCTGATTGAGTTACTAGTCGTGGTACTCATCATTGGGATATTGGCCGCCGTGGCCCTCCCGCAATATAACAAAGCCGTAGAAAAAACAAAACTGACAGAAGTTTTGGTCAATTTAAATGCTTTAGAGAAAGCAACGGACTTGTATATATTAGAAAACGGTATTCCCTCCTCAAAATACGAAATGTTTCCAAATGCGCAATTAAATTGGGAAACCCCTTCGTCTTCTAAAGGTTGGACGTTTATACAAGGCTATGAATCCAATGAAGGAGATCCTTACCTTTATGTACAGGCTATCAAACCAGGAATTGTAACCATACAACATAGGAGGTCTCTATCAAACACAAATAGTCATTGGGATACAAAAGAATGTCAGAATTATGCTGGCCCTAAAGATGTATATTGTAATATTTTAGAAAAATCTTTTGGATATACAGTTGTTGAAATGTAATTTGTGCCCTAACTTGTAAAACCCCCTGCATCACAAACAGGGGGTTTTTAACTAAGCAAAATTTTGTTGATGTACCGTATTTTACTAACCTAGTCGGGATTATTTTATCTTAACCCGCCACAAAAACTCGGTGTTGCCGTGGGTACCTTTAATGGGGGACTCAATTACTTCGCCGGAAACGGCACCGTATTTTTCGCGCAGGTTTTCTTCAAAGAAATTCTGCACGCGGGCAATAGCCAGTTGGCGGTTTTCGTCCGTTTTTACAATGCCGTGCGGCACTTGCTTGGGGGACAATTCAAACTGCGGCTTAATTAAAAACACAATTTCACTTTGCGGGGCCATTACCTTAAATAACGGCTCCATAATTAGGGTAAGGGAGATAAAAGAAACATCCACCGCCGCAATTTGTGGCCGTTCGTCAAATAAATCAGCCGTCATGTAGCGGGCGTTGGTTTCCGGCTTGAAAATAAAATTGGGGATGCGGCGCATTTCATCAGCCAGTTGGCCTTTGCCCACGTCCACACCATACACGGTTTTGGCCCCGGCTTGAATCATACAATCCGAAAACCCCCCCGTGGCCACCCCAATATCCACACAAACTTTGCCGGTTACGTCAATGTGCCAATGTGTTAGTGCATGCGCCAATTTCAGCCCCCCGCGCGAGACATACGGGCAGGATTTTTCTTTTAGAGTAATTTCATCTTCCGGCAAAATGGTACGGTCGGCACGGGTTTCCACTTGGTTATTGACAAGTACTTCCCCCGCCATAATAGAGGCCTGCGCGCGGGTACGGCTGGCAAAAAACCCGCGTGTTACTAATTCCATATCCAACCGTGTTTTATGCTTGGCCATCTTCTTCCAATTCCGTATCAAAGGGTTGGGCGGTCAGTTCGGCCCCTTTCTGTTTGAGTTCCTGCACTTTAAATTTAACAGTTTCTAATTTTTGGGAAAGTTCCTTGGAAAGCACAATGCCTTCTTCAAACAGTTTTACAGATGCATCTAAATCAGTTTGTTCGGCTTCCAGTTTTTCTACGATATCTTCCAAACGGGAAAGTTGTTTTTCAAAAGATAGTTTGGGCATTTTATTTTACCTCCGTACGAATCATGCCGTCTTGTACTTGCACATAAATTGTTTCGCCGGGCTGGGTTTGGTGCACCCGGCTAATGACACTACCGTCTTGTTTGCGCGTAATACTATACCCGCGTTTTAACACGGCTTGTGGCCCCAATGCGTGCAATTTTTGCCGGGCTACCTCCAGGCGGTGTTCAAAGGTGCTTAGATGTTGCATCCAGGCTTGTTCTAAGCGTGTGCCCAGTTCATCTAATGCTTGTTCCGCTGGTTGGGTAAGTAGTTGCGGGTCCTTAAATACGCGCGACTGCAAGGCCAGTTCCAAGCGGTTTTTAAAGCGTTCATAAAATAAAGATACTGCCTGTACCATACGTTTTTGCAAATTGGCAATATGTTCGCGTGTATTTTCGGCATTTTTTACTACCAATTCGGCAGCGGCTGAAGGAGTGGGGGCGCGTAAATCGGCTACAAAATCGGCAATAGTAAAATCTACCTCGTGCCCTACGCAGGAAATAACGGGAATATGGCTGGCATAAATGGCACGGGCAACGGGTTCTTCGTTAAACGCCCATAAATCTTCCATACTGCCCCCGCCGCGCCCTACAAGCAGTACATCTAGCGCAGGGGTAAACCGGTTCAAATCCGCAATGGCCTGGGCAATTTGTCCGGCGGCCTCATCCCCCTGTACCAGTACCGGGGCAATCAACACTTCCAAATGCGGGTTGCGCCGTTTTAGCACAGACAAAATATCCCGCACCGCCGCCCCGGTAGGAGAAGTAACCACCCCAATACGTTGCGGGTAGGCCGGGATTGGCTTTTTGTGTCCCTCTTCAAACAACCCTTGCGCCTGTAACTTTTGTTTGAGGCGTTCAAACTCCAAAAACAAATTTCCCTTGGAAAGGGCCTCCACTTTTTTGACCACCAACTGGTATTTGCCGGACTTGGCATACACAGACAAACTACCCCACACACGCACTTGCACACCGTCTTGCAACTGCAAGGAATATTTGCGGGCATCCCACTTGAACATGACGGCACCCAGCAGGGCCTCGCGGTCTTTTAAGTTAAAATAGAGGTGTCCGTTGGCGGACTCGCTTAAATTGCTTACTTCCCCCTCCACAAAAATATCACGGAACACTCCCTCCATCATCTGTTTGACGGCCAATGTGATGGCGGTTACGGTAAAAACTTGGCCTCTGAAGGGTGCTTCCGGTTGCATTATTCTCCCTTAATTTCCTTGAGTTTTTTGATAAGGGCGGCTTCACGGCCCAAATCACCGGGCTCAAAAAATTGGACTGGGTTGGGCATATACACTTGTTTGACATAGTGGTTTTTAAAATCATGTGCGTACTTATACCCTTTGTTCTTCATCCCGCTACGCAAATGATCCGGCACGGGGCGGTAGCGGCCTTCGCGCACTTCCTGCAAGGCTTTATCCACCGCCAAATAGGCCGAATTGCTTTTGGGGCAACACGCCACGTAAATGGCGGCATGGGCCAGTGGAATGCGAACTTCGGGCATGCCCAATTCTTCTGCCGCGGCAAAGGCGGCTTGGGCAATGGTCATGGCATACGGTTCGGCAAGGCCCACGTCTTCGCACGCGCAAATTAAAATACGCCGGGCAATAAAGCGCGGATCTTCGCCGCTTTCCAACATACGCGCCAACCAATAGACGGCAGCATCCGGATCAGAACCGCGCATAGATTTAATAAAGGCAGAAATAATATCGTAGTGGTCATCCCCTTTTTTATCATAACGCAAATGGCGTTTTTGGATGCACTCTTGGGCAACGTCCAGCGTGATATGTTTGAGGCCGTCTTTACCGGGTTGGGTGGTAACAAATGCCAATTCGGCCGCATTTAACATTTTGCGTGAGTCCCCATTGGCCTGGGTAATAAAAAAAGTAGCGGCATCATCCTCAATATACGCTTTTTCGGCGGCGGCGGCGCGGGTTAAAATGTGGCGCAGGTCGTTCTCCCCCAGGGGCTTAAATTCAAAAACGGAAAAACGTGATAAAAGCGCGTTGTTGATGTAAAAATAGGGGTTTTCTGTGGTAATGCCAATTAAAATAATATCCCCGCGCTCTACGGAAGGCAATAGCACATCCTGCTGGGTTTTGTTAAAATGATGGATTTCATCTAAAATGACCAACGTGCGCCGTTGGTCAAACGACGGAGTTTGGGCCCGTTCTTTGGCTTCGGCCAGTACTTTTTTAAGGTCCGCCACCCCGGCGGCGGCGGCATTAAGTTCCACCGTGTACGCTTGTGTACGCGAAGCAATATAACGCGCCGTAGCCGTTTTGCCGCACCCGGGCGGGCCAAAAAACACGGCCGATTTAATCATATCCGCTTCCAATAACCGGCGCAACATTTTACCCGGGCCCAGCAAATGGGGCTGCCCGGCAAAATCTTCTAATTTTTTAGGTGCCTGGCGCGCGGCCAGGGGGATATGTTCGTCGGTCATTTGGTTTCTTGGGCTACTTTTAATTTTAAAATCAGTTCATCTACGCGCTTAAGTTCTTCCTGGCGTTTACCGCCTTCATTTTGGCTTTTTAAATAGGCTTGGCTGGCAAAGTGCAACGCCGCATAAAGTGCCTGTTTGAGGGTATCTACTTCGCCCTCGTTTTGAATTTGCGCCATATACGTTTCCACTTGGGCGGCCAGTTCCGTTAGTTCCATACCGCCCAGGCCGGAATTTGCTACCTCCAGCGGGATGCGCTTAATTTGCACTTGGATGATATCTTTTGGCATATTTTTATTCTACTTTTTTTTAAACGTTATGTCCTATTAAAAAGGCTGTAATACACGTAAGTCCGTTTGGTAACCTCAGGTGATTCACAACCCAGCTAAATGGTCCGGCCAAAATACCCGTTTACAAAACGTGATATTTGTTATAATATATACATACTTATCTTAAACAACAAGGAGTGTGGAGACAATAATGTACGAAGCATTTGTTCCGAAAGAAATTTTCCTGACAAAAGGAATTGGCCGTCATAAAGAAAAACTCGCAAGTTTTGAAGAAGCCTTGCGTGATGCTAAAATTGCCAGTTTTAACTTGGTACCTGTTTCCAGTATTTTTCCTCCCGGTTGCAAAACCGTGCCCGTTGAAAAAGGACTAAAAAAACTGCATGCAGGGCAGATTTTGCATTGTGTCATCAGCCGTAACACCAGCAATGAGTACCGCCGTATGATTGCGGCTTCTGTGGGTGTAGCCATTCCAAAAGACAGAAACCACCACGGGTATTTGTCTGAACATCATAGTTTTGGTGAAACCGACAAACAAGCCGGTGATTACGCCGAAGATTTGGCCGCACTGATGTTATCCACTACCCTGGGGATTGACTTTGACAACGATACCACCTGGGATAAAAAAGAAGAAATTTGGAAAATGAGCGGTAAAATCGTGCGTACCTCTAACATTACCCAATCGGCCGTGTGTGCCAACGGGGTATGGACGACGGTGATTGCCGCCGCTGTATTTGTAAGTTAGTTATACGGACCATCTTGTGAGCGATAACGTACAAACCGATAAGTTTATGGGTCTAGAGAGCAAAAACAGTTCTCTAGACCTTTGTAAATTCGTAGTTGTGCCCGTACCGTTTGAAAAAACAGTCTGTTACGGGCATGGTACTGCCAAGGGGCCGGCCGCCGTTATAGAGGCATCCACCCAAATTGAACTGTGGGACGAAGAAACCAAAACCGAAACCTGGGAACTGGGCATCAACACCCAACCCGCAGTAAATTGTAAAGGTTCTACCAATACGGTATTTAAAAATATAGACAAAACCGTACGTAACCTAATGAAATATAAGGCCATTCCCTTTTATATTGGCGGGGAACATACGGTAACCCAGGCTTTAGCCCAACCATATATTGATAAATACAAAAATTTAAGTATCTTGCACTTTGACGCCCATGCCGATTTGCGTGAAACCTTTGAAGGAACGCCCAAGTCGCACGCGTGTGCGTTGTACCCGGCTTCGCGCCAGGTAAAAGTGGTACAAGTCGGTATCCGAAGTGTGGCAAGCGAAGAAAAACAATACTGCAACGCCGGCAACGTAACTACTTACTTAATGCACGAACACCGCGACGTGAAAAAACTCATCCCGCAAGTGCTTAAAAAACTGACCGATACGGTCTATATTACCATTGATGTGGACGGCTTTGACCCCTCGGTCATTCCGGCTACGGGCACGCCGCAACCCGGCGGGTTTATGTGGTACGAAGCGTTAGATTTATTCCGCGAGGTCATCCGGCACAAAAAAATTGTGGCTATTGACGTGGTGGAAGCCTGTGCGCGCAAGGCAGACACCATTACGGAGTTTAACGTTTCTAAACTTATCTACCGCTTAATGGGTTATTTAGCGGTAAAAAAGAAATAGCAAATTATTGAAATATATCAACGTAACACCGGGGCTTTCAATGCCCCGGTGTTTTGCGTGATTAGTACTCCTCATCCATCATTTTCCAACCTTGGCTTTCTAAAGACTTGCAGATGTATCTGCCAATGGCTGTATTATTGGTATAGCACCCCTGGTACCACGGCCCGGTTTTTGTATAGTTGTAGTCCAGGGCCGGACACACATCTGTAAAGCAGTTATATACATCTAATACATACAACACATTCCCTGCTCCGTCTTTCTGTTCAAAAGTTGCCCAACAATTATCGCTACCACACATCGGATTTATAGAGTTATTTTCTATTTCACTGGCTGCACCTATGTGTATATTTTCTGCCGGTGTTCCATAGGTTAATAGATACAAGTCTACTTGCTTCTTGGCTGTGTTTATGGCCAACAACGCCTCTGCCAGCCGCGCTTTTGCTACGGCTTTTTGGTATTGCGGCAACGCCACCGCGGCCAAAATACCGATAATTAAGACTACTACTAACAGTTCAATGAGCGTAAAACCCCGCCGGGTGTGTTTGTATGTCATTTGTTTGCTCCTTTTCGTATTAAGTTCAATTTGTCTGTTTAGGAGCATGCAAAAACGGCTACTTGGTTATGGTAATTAGAATGCATAAGCCAAACAGCCGTAATCTGCCCCTTAAAAAGTGGCAAACATTGGGTACACTTAGGTGGCCGCCCAAGTGTACCTAATTTCCGGCTATTTTTGGATTCTAATTACCTCTGTTACGAGCATCCGTTTGCACGGTTCCAAAAACAGATAAAATTGTACCTATAGTATAATAAACCTTGGACCAGAAAACAAGACGTGTGTTTGGGTTCGTTAATAGAAATCAAACATATCAGCCAGATGAAAGGGCCGCACTAGGCAGCCCTTCTATGAACTACTAATAAAATTGACCAGTTCAAATGCTACATGTACTATTGAACCTGTTCTTTGGCCCATATGGCAATGCGCGCCTGACTCTGGCCTACTTCACTGCCATACACGGCCAAGCCTTTGCCAAAAGTGGCCCCGGGGCAATGTTGGCGCAGGTCGCGCTCGCTATTGCCCAACCCACTGCCTTCGTGCGTCATTAACGCTACCACCTTTTTGCCGGTAAAATCCAGTTTTTCCAACTGGCTAAAAATAGCCATCGGAAAAGTGCCCCACCAACACGGCCCACATACAAAAATCGTATCATAACCCGAAATATCACGTATATATTTTTTCAGTTCCGGGCGGGCCTGGACGCGTAATTGTTCTTTGGCTTCTTCGGTACATGCGGTATAATCAGCCGCGTACGGATTTACCGTATCTACTTCAAACAAATCCCCGCCAACAGCCTTTTGGATAAATTCGGCCGCGGTCTGTGTATTGCCCTTGGCTATAGAACGGATAGATCCGCCAAAATAGTTTTGGCCTTTGCGCGAATAGTATATAATTAAGTTTTTAGACATAGGTATCCCCCTGTTCATTCATTGTATCAGTTGGAGATGACTCCAAGTCAAGCCTTAAAACTAAAAGATTAACTTTCGGCAATATCCACATCCGGTGTGATTTGGATGTTATAATCCGGGTACGCGGCATGTATCTGTTCTTCCAGTGTGTGCAAGGCCTGGTGGCGATCGGCTTCAAAACTAAGCACCACGTCAAATTGCATAGTTTTGGTTTCTACATTGATGTAAAAGCCGTGTAATTGCAGGGCCCAATCGTGCGCTAGTACTTTTTGTTGTACATCGTTGCGGATGCGGCCGGCCTCTTGGTTACTGGTATTGTAGGCATACACACCTACCCCGGTTAAAATAATACCTGTTTGGCGAAATACACTATTTTCCAGTTTGCGGGTAAGTTCATCCACCTGGGCAACAGAAAGAGTATCATCTAACTCCACATGCAACGAAGCATAGTTTTTGTTAGGTCCGTAATTATTGATAATCAAATCATACACCCCATGAATTTCCGGTTCCTGTTGAATGATGCGTTTTACCTCCTGTACCAGGGAAGATTCAGGCCGCTGGCCTAGAATATCATTGAGCGTTTCGGTTAGCATACCAATACCGGCTTTGATAATAACCACCGAAATGAGCACCCCTACATACGCCTCTAGCGATACATGGCACACAATATATACCAGGGCCGACCCTAACACAGAGGCAGACAAAATGGCATCAAAAGAAGCATCCGAGCCGGAGGCAATCAGTGCCCCGGAATGAACTTTTTCCCCCTGTGTTTTAACATACTTGCCCAGTATCAATTTCACTACAATGGCAACCGCCAGTACAATAAGCGTTAGGGCAGAATAGGAAACCGCTTGCGGATGAATGATTTTTTTAATAGATTCTACCAGTGCTGTTCCCCCGGCGTATAGTACGATAGCCGACACTAACATGGAACTCAAATATTCCACGCGCCCATACCCCAAGGGATGTTTTTTATCGGGCAGTTTACCGGCCAGTTTTGCCCCGATAATTGTAATAACAGAGGACAGTGCATCTGAGAGGTTGTTGACGGCATCTAAAATAATAGCAATGGAGTTAGATAACACCCCTACCAATGCCTTAAACGCCGCCAACAAGATATTGGTTAAAATACCAATGATGCTTGTTTTTACAATAATTTGTTCGCGCGAAACTATTTGGGTACGCATGTTTTCTTCGGCCATAGATACATCCTATTGAGCCACTTTTTGGCCCAGTTCAAAGGCATGGCGCAAGTCTTGCGGGAATTGCGTTTCGTGCACTTGTTTTTTGTGTACGGGGTCAAACATGGCCATATCATATTTGCTATAATCGGGCACTTGCAACGTATCGCACGCGGCATATACTTCCACCCGGCCGCGCAGTAAATTTTTGTACCCTATTTCAATCGGCTCAAAAGCCGGGCGCATGGCATGTTGGTAATAATCCAGCGGGGCATTCATGGTGTAAATAAGCCCCACATTTACAGCGCGGTCTAACGTGCTTTGCCGGGTTTCGTACGAAAGCACACAAAATCCCAACCGTTCATACAAAGCATGAAAATGTGCGGTAGGGCCACCCATGTACACCGGCGTACCGATAATAACCGCCTGTGCATGCAAAATTTGATCAATCACCGGCGATAAATCATCCGGCCAATAACATTTGTTTTGTTGTGCCCCTTTCCGTTTACAGGCTAAACAACTGCGGCACCCGGTAAATTTAAGGTCAAACAAATTGATGTACTGCGTGGTGGCTCCGGCGGCTTGGGCCCCTTGCTGGGCCTGTTGCAAAAGTTGGGCTGTATTGCAATTTTTACGCGGGCTGGCGTTTAAGATAAGTACGTTTTTCATAGTATTTTATAATTTGATTACCTTTTTCTCTTCTACATTGATATAGCCTTCCGGGCAGTGCGTAGAACAATACACCGTAAGGTTGTTGCGGCAAAATTCGCGCACACGGTCTAACGTTTCACGCGCTTTGGCTTTGTCTTCAAACACAATAGAAAGTTCATTTTCATACAGGGCAGCATCCGTATAGGTAACGTCCCCATGGAACATATAATACAAATCAGCGTCCTGTAAAATAGAAATAGAATTACCTTTGGTATGCCCTTCTGCACGAACCATTACCAATGTATCTGTAATGCGTTGGCTTTCCGGAAAGTTCTGGTACGGTCCATCCGTAAAATTGACCCGCACAATGTTGCCACCTTCTAATTTCATCGCATCTGCTTCTGTGTGTGAAATATAGATTTTGGCCTGCGGAAACATACGCAGTTCCCCGGTATGATCCGGGTGTTTGTGCGTTACCACAATTTTGGTAATATCCTGCGGCTGATAACCGGCTTTGGCCAAGGCCTCTTCAAAGGGGGCAATTTTATTACCCATCCACAAAGGGGCCCCACTGCGCCGCGGGGTATCCGGGGACTCATTGGGAAATCCGGTATCAGACAAAATCACATCTTTGCCATCATCAATTAAAAAGTTTTGCAAACTGGACGGATAGAGCACAGTAGACGCACAAAGGGATTTATCGCGCGTACCGCCAAAAGCAAATGCTTGGGTCATAAAACCGCCGTCATAGTATTTTAAGGGGATAATTTTCATACGAACTCCTTACGCGTAATTTTCTTTATTATACCTTAAATTAGGGTTACGGGGCAGATTCATTTTTAACTTTCCCAATTATGACCCTCTCTTGTTTTCTGACACCAGGTTTATTATACTATAGGTACAATTTGATTCTGTTTTTGGAACCGTATGCAGAATACGGATTGCTTGTAAAAAGCACTGTATTTTTTTAATAGCGGGGGTTGTGTAAACCCCCGCTAAATTATACAATACCCTTATGACCGAACATTTGAGAAAAACCGCCCTATGCGGCGCGTGCGAAGCCGCCGGCGGTAAAATGGTAGATTTCCACGGGTGGCTCTTGCCCGTCCAGTTTGACAGTATCCTTGCCGAACATGAAGCCGTACGCGAGGCGTGCGGTATGTTTGATGTGTCCCACATGGGGCAAATCCGCGTTGCGGGCCCGCAAGCGTTGCATCTGCTGCAATACATCAGTTGTAACATCATTAAAAGCGGGGCCGGCGAGGGAACCTATTTCCATATTTTAACCGAGCAAGGCACTATTATTGATGATGCCATTGCATTCTGTTTAAGCCAAGAAGAATTTTTAGTAGTGGTAAATGCCGCCTGTGTGGATGAAGATTTTGCCTGGTTTAAAAAACAGGCCGCCGCTTTTAACGTAACTGTTACCAACGAAAGCGACCAATGGGGCATGATTGCCTTGCAAGGCCCCACCGCACTGGGCGTGGCGGATAAAATCCTGCCCGGGATCGTGGAGTTGCCGCGCTTTCACATCAAAGAAATAGAACTTTTTGGGGCCAAAGGCTATGTAACCCGCACGGGTTACACCGGCGAGGACGGCGTGGAAATTATGCTACCCAACGGGCAAATAGAAGCCTTGTGGAATGCCCTGTTAAAGTTGGGTGTTAAACCTTGTGGTTTGGGCGCGCGCGACGTACTGCGCCTGGAAGCAGGGTACCTGTTAAACGGGGCCGATGCCGACCAAACCAAAACCCCATACGAGGCTAACTGCGGTTGGGTTGTAAAATTGACAAAAGAAAATTTTATCGGTAAGGCCGCACTGGAGGCCAAAAAAGCCGCCGGGTTTACCACTAAACTAAAGGCCTTCAAATTGAAAAACCCGGGGGTGCCGCGTGAGGGGTGCAAAGTGTTCTACCAAGGCCGCCAAGTGGGTACGCTGACCAGTGGTACCTTCTCGCCTTTATTCAAAGGTATTGGCGTAGGGTATGTAGCCAGTGAAATTGCCGTGGGAGCAGAGGTGGAAATAGAAATCCACGGGCGCAAAATCCCGGCGGAAGTAGTCAAAACACCGTTTTATAAAAATAGAGTTTAAGGAGTAACTATGTATAATGAAGAAAACTGCCGTTTTTTAAAAACCCATGAATGGGCTTTTGCCGAAGGCGAAAACGCCGTAGTAGGTATTTCTAACCACGCGCAAGAAGAAATCAGCGATATTGTGTTTGTGGATCTGCCCAAAGTAGGCCGTGTGGTAAAAGCAGGCGAAAATTGTTGCGTGATTGAATCTGTCAAATCCGCCAGTGAAATTTATGCCCCTGTTTCCGGCGAAATTGTAGCCGTGAACGAAGCCTTAAACGCGGATCCGGCCCTGGTCAACCGTGAACCGCACGCCGGCGGCTGGTTGTTTAAAATCAAAATGGCTGACCCCAAAGAACTAAACGCCCTCTTAGATTTGGCCGCCTACAACGCCACTATTGGCAAATAAGTTTACACCCCCGCTACCCGGCGGGGGTTTTTATATAAAAGGAGTGTTATGTTTATCCCTCATACCCCAAAAGACCAACAAACCATGTTGGCCAAAATAGGTGCAAAAGACATCAAAGAACTGTTAGCCCAGATCCCGCAACAATTCTTATATCCGGCCCTCAATTTGCCCAAAGCCTTGACCGAAGCCGAACTGACGGCCCATTTACAAGGGTTAGCCGCCAAAAACAAACCGCTTACCAATTTTATAGGTGCCGGCATGTACGAGCATTTTATCCCGGCCGCTGTGCCCGCTTTATCCGGCCGTGGGGAGTTTTTAACCGCCTACACTCCCTACCAGGCCGAAGCCAGCCAGGGAACTTTACAAACCATTTATGAATTTCAAAGTTGTATTTGCGCCTTAACGGACATGGATGTGGCTACCGCTTCGCATTATGACGGAGCCACCGCCCTGGCCGAGGCCGCCCTAGCCGCGCACCGCATTACGGGCCGTACGCAAGTGCTTATCTCGGGCCTGTTACATCCGCACTACAAAGAGGTACTCCGTACCTATACGCGCCATACGGGGATTACCGTGCAGGAAATTCCGGCTACGGCCACGCACGTGCTGGACGTACAAGCCTTACAGCGTGCCTTGTCTGATAAAACCGCCTGTGTTATTTTGCAAACGCCCAATTTCCATGGATATTTGGAAGACGCTCCAGCCGTTTCTTTAGCCACCCACCAAGCAGGTGCATTGCTAATTAGCGTGTTTAACCCTCTTGCGCTAGGCGTGTTGCAAACCCCCGGGGCATACGGGGCCGATTTGGCTGTGTGTGAAGGACAACCGTTAGGCAACCCCATTAGTTTTGGCGGACCCGGTTTAGGGATTTTAACAGCCCAAAAAGCCTATGTACGCCAATTACCCGGCCGCATGGTGGGCATGGCCAAAGATAAAGACGGTAAACGTGCTTTTGTACTGACGTTACAGGCGCGCGAACAACACATCCGCCGCGAAAAAGCCGCCTCCAACATCTGCTCTAACGAGGCCCTATGTGCCTTAAACGCTGTGATTTACCTCACGCTGTTGGGGCCTAAAGGCCTTGAGGAAGTGGCCGAACTTAATCTGGAGCGTGCCCACCAACTAGCCGCCCAAATTAGCCAGGTAAACGGATTTACCGCCCATACACAAACGCCTTTCTTTAACGAGTTTGTGGTAACTTGCCCCAAACCGGCCACTGAGGTAATTGCCGCGCTGGAAAAACACGGCATAGCCGCCGGATATGACTTGGGTGCCAACCAACTCTTAGTGTGCGCCACGGAACTACGTACAGAGGCGGATTTGCAAGCCTACGTCCGTGCCTTGGAGGGGATTTAATATGGAACCGATTTTACAAACCAACCAACTTTCTATTGAAAAATCCTGCTCCGGGCGGCGTGGGATACGGTTTGCCGCCGCTCAGAAACATGCGTGCGCTTATCTACCCGCCGGGCAATTGCGTGCACAGGCACCAAACTTGCCCCAACTTTCCGAGTTTGACACCGTGCGCCATTTTACGCGCCTTTCCCAACAAAACTACAGTTTAGACGGGCAGTTTTATCCACTGGGTTCCTGTACCATGAAATACAACCCCAAAGCGTACGATATGTTAAGCGTACTGCCGGGTTTTGCCCATGCACACCCCTTTGCACCGCAAAGTGCTGTGCAAGGTTCTTTGCAAGTGGCGTATGAAATGCAGGAACTCCTTAAAGAAATTACCGGGTTAGCGGCATTCACCTTACAACCGGCCGCCGGAGCCCATGGAGAATTGACCGGCATTTTAACGGCCCGCGCCTACCATGATGCAACAGGCGGCAAAGACCGCACGGAAGTTATCGTGCCGGACACGGCCCACGGTACCAACCCGGCCACGGCGAACATGGCGGGGTATCACGTGGTAAATATTAAATCCGCCCCCAACGGGTGTGTGGATAAAGTAGCCCTCAAAGCCGCTTTGTCTGAAAAAACCGCCGTTGTCATGCTTACCGTGCCCAACACGGTGGGGTTGTTTGAAAGTGATATCAAAGAAATTGCCGACATGGTGCATAGCGTAGGGGCCCTTTTGTATATGGACGGGGCCAACTTTAACGCACTGATTGGCCTGGCCAAACCGGCCGATTTTGGGGTGGACATCATGCACCTCAATTTACACAAAACCTTTGCCGCACCGCACGGCGGCGGTGGGCCGGGTTCTGGGCCAGTGGGGGCCGCTAAACACGTGGCACCTTATTTGCCACACCCCATTGTTTCCTGCATAAATGGGCACTACACCTTGGCCGATAACCGCCCGCAAAGCCAAAACCGCATGAAAGCGTTTTACGGCAATATGGCGGTGGTCATCCGTGGGTATTGTTACTTGCGCCAGTTTGATGCGGCTACGCTTAAAACGATCGCCGAAAATGCCATTTTAAACGCCAACTACGTGCGTGCTTGCTTGAAAGGCAAATTCAATGCGTTTTTTGACAGAACTTGTATGCACGAGTGCGTACTTGTCCCGCCGGACCCGCATACCACGGGTGTGCATACCAGTGATATTGCCAAACGCTTGCTGGACTACGGTTTTTACGCACCGACGATTTATTTCCCGCTCATTGTGCCGGAGGCCCTGATGGTAGAGCCCACCGAAACGGAAAATAAAGAGATGTTGGATGCATTTGTGGCGGCCATGGAACGGATTTACGACGAAATTCAGACCCAGCCGCAAGTGGTAAAGGAAGCCCCGCATAACCAGCCTGTCAAACGCATTGACGAGGTGTCAGCGGCCCGCAACCCCAACCTGCGGTGGTAAAAAGATATAAATGTCCCCCGGCTTTGCCGGGGGATTGTTATTTAGCAACACTCAAAGGTTTCTTTTTTAAAACCTAATAGTTTTTCATAGTCAAACAGGGGTTCTTTGCCATTTCTATCGTTGGGACACACATTTGTGCCTATGACGATATCTTGGTTATCATAACGGTACCGCAAACATACACTGTCATGTTTGTATGCTGCGTCTATAAATTTACCTCCGCCAGACTCCACGAAGTAAAAAAAATCATTGGTTTCTATAGCATCATTTCCCATATAGATAGGTGTCCCGGGAATAGATACATCCAATTCTTCAAGCGTTTGGCAGTCATCTATTAAGTTGGTAGCATTTAATGCGCAGGCCTGGTAGGCCGTGGCTAACGTGCGTAGATTGCTTATAGCCTCGCTAAAGCGCGCTTTGGTTACCGCTTTTTGGTATTGCGGCAAGGCTACTGCCGCCAAAATACCTACAATTAAAACAACCACCAACAATTCTATTAAGGTAAACCCTTTAACAGAACGGCTAACCGCAAAAATACATGCAGCATTCCGATATTGCGTACATACTTTTTTATTCATATACACCTCCTTAAGGTACTCTTATTATAGCATAAAATGATACTTATAGTCCGTGTACTTATATTACGCAAACAAGTACCGTGTATGTATGAAAAACACATACACCAAGCAAGATAAAGCATACTTACAACAATTTGGCGCGCGGATACGAGCTTTGCGAAAAGCGGCAGGATATTCCCAAGAAGATTTTGCCCTGGAAATTGGGCTGGACCGCACCTATATGGGCGGTGTAGAACGTGGCGAGCGTAACTTGGCGTTACTCAACATTCGCAAAATTGCCCGTGGGCTTAAAATAGCAGAAAAAGAGTTATTTACTTTTTAGTTTAATAACAACAAACGGCAAGTGTGCAAGCCCCTGCAACCGATTCAAAATAACAATAAAAATCCTACAAGCACCAAACACAGCAAGTAAATTTGAGGTAAGTTTGCGCCGCAAGTTGAGTGTGGCGTACGTCTGCAAGACAACGCGACCGCGTTGCAGGTACGCGAGCGAAAGTCGATGCAAAACTGCCCAAATTTGCAAACTGGAATTACTTGAGCCAGCCTTCCTGCTTGGCATAACTTACAATGCCGTTGTAAATACCTTGTGCCATCTTTTTTTGCACCGACCCTTGCGAGAGCCGTGCCCGGTCCTTAGGGCTACTGATAAAACCCATTTCCACCAAAACGGCGGGGCTTTGCACCCCTTTTAACACGTAGAAATTAGCCTGGCGGATGCAGTTTTTCTGGTCCACGGCAATGCCAATGCCGGGTTGTTTATGCACGGCGTTTTTCATATAGCCTGCCAGTTTGGAACTTTCGTTGATGTATTCATTCTTAGCCAAGGATTGCAAAAGTGCATCTACAAAATTGTAGTGTACTTCTTCGTATTGCATGGCTTCGTTTTCCAACGCGGCCGTTTCTGCGGCTTCTTTATCGGTGGCTTTTTCGGAACGGAAATAAACTTGAAACCCGTTGGCTTTGGAGTTTTGGGTAGCATTTACGTGTACAGATACAAATAAATCTGCCTTAAAATTATTGGCCATTTTGGAACGGTCCGAAAGGGCAATAAAGGTGTCTGTTTCGCGCGTAATTTTAACGTCAAAATTACCTTTTTTAAGCAGTCTGGCCAGTTCCTTACCTACGGCCAGATTCCAATCTTTTTCACGGTATTTGCCGCGCACCGCGCCGGCATCTTTACCGCCGTGGCCCGGGTCCACCACAATACGCATTTTTTTATGTACGGCTGTAATGGCCAAAGGGTGTGGTTCGGCTTTAATGACAGGAGCCGGTTTGGTAACTGGCGTATTGGCCGGAACCGTGGGTTGTGGGGCCAGTTCCTGCAGGGCCGACAAATCCATTTCTTCAAATTCATCTTCCTGCAAAACAGACGGTATAGCGGCCAACCCCCCCGTGGCGGGCTTTGGTGTTTTCTCTTTTTCGGCCGCAGAAATAGCCAAAGGGGCAGGTTCTGTTGTCATCACAGGCGTTGGTTTGGATGCCAGTTGGGGCTTGCCGGGGGCCGCGGCCGCCCGGAATACCCATCTTCCGTCCGCCTGCGGCGTAAAACTCCAGTCCTTAGCCTTGGGACCCAAAATTACCTTTAATTGAGTGTCTGTACGTGCTTGTTGTGCATGGGCAGATGCAATAAAATCCGTGTGCAGACGTTTGTATATATCTCGCTTCAGTACCGTGTCTTTTAGCGTTACAAGTACGGTATGCACATTGGGCTGGGCCGTTTCATACGTAATTTGATTGGGGGATTCAAATACCAATAAATCTTCCTGCGCGGAAAGTTGCGTATCCGCCAAATCCACATTAAAGCGGCGTTCCACAACAAAGGTATTATCTTGAAATGAAATATATTTATTCACAGCCTGCTGGAAAGCCGGCAATGTAAATACTTGGGCCGGGGCCATCAATTTTCCGCCGCGCACTACTACTTCGCCCGCAATAGGTTGGTGTTGCCCATTGACGATAATTTCATTAAGAGGGGCTGTTAAAATAGCAAAGAACCCCTTGGTTGTAATTTTGGCCTGTTTAGAGGCGGCAAATAACTCTACCTGTGCCCCCAACTTGCGGGCCGTACGTTGTACATCCACATATGTCAGACCATTGAGTTCCACCGCACTCACAGAACCGGACGGGCGGCCGCTTTGCTCAAAATATACCTTACCTTGGGCAAACACCCACGCAGGCATACACGCCAGCCAAACCCCTAATAGCCAAGTCCCAATGCGTTTAATCATCCCCCAAAAATCCCCGGGGCGCAACCCATGCGCCCCTGCTACATTATTCTAAAACAATTTTGTAATCTTCCCACGCCAGTTGCGGGTCCGCCTGGATTTTAAGCGAACGGTGAATATTTTCTTCAATATCCTGTTGGCGGCGGCGGATAGAATCGGCCAATACCGGGTGCAACACAACACGCAAACTCCCGCCGGGGCGGCCATTGGTCAGGTCGTAAATTTCGCGCTGGATTTTAATACGCATGCTCTCGGCCGATAAGACACGTCCGGACCCGTGGCACTGCGGGCATTCTTCGCTAATAAAACTGCCCGTGCTGGCACGCTTGCGTTCGCGCGTCATTTCCACCAATCCCAGTTTAGTAATGGGCAAAATACGGATTTTGGCCCGGTCGCCTTGTACGGCCTTGGCCAAGGCTTCCACGACCCG
Organism: Elusimicrobiaceae bacterium; assembly: GCA_045606825.1. Taxonomy (GTDB): domain Bacteria; phylum Elusimicrobiota; class Elusimicrobia; order Elusimicrobiales; family Elusimicrobiaceae; genus Avelusimicrobium. The sequence goes on along the minus strand of JAZUSQ010000007.1, from coordinate 19,717 downwards.
TTTGCGGCTGGAGGCTTTACGCATATCAATAAAATCAATGACAATAATCCCGCCAATGTTACGCAAACGTAACTGGTGGGCAATCTCGCCGGCTGCTTCAATGTTGGTTTGGGTAACAGTTTCTTCTTGCGATTTGCTCCCCGTAAATTTGCCGGTGTTTACATCAATGGCGCATAGAGATTCGGCTTCTTGGATAATAATACTGCCCCCGTTGGGAAGCGGCAACTTGATTTTACGCAAGTTATCAATTTCCGGCTCAATGTTATAGGCTTCAAAAATAGGGGTTTTGCCCTTGTAGAGTTGTACGCGGTCAGCCAAATCCGGTGAGTTTTTTTCTACAAAATCTTTTACGCGCTCATAATCTTTTTTGTTATCCAACAAATATACTTTGGCATTTTCCGAAAGTACGTCCCGCGCCACTTGCAGTACGGCATCCATATCTTCATGCAGTAAATGCGGGCCGTGCACGGAATCAAACTTTTTAGAAATAGACTGCCACTGACGGAACAAGTATTTAATTTCGCGCTCCAGTTCATCTTTGGTGGCTTCTTCGGCCTCGGTGCGGGCAATGACCCCCATTCCTTCCAAATGTTTTTCGGCCAGTTCTTCTATGACAGCGGTTAATTTATGGCGCACGTCGGCATCTTCTATATTTTTGGAAAGGCCCACGAAACTTTGGTTGGGAGTTAATACCAAATACCGCCCAGGGAGGGTAACGTCCATAGTAACTTTCATTCCTTTGGTGCTAATAGCATCTTTTACTACTTGTACCATCACTTCCTGCCCTTTACGCAACACTTTATCAATGTTCTTCTTATCCCCTCCAATTACGTCAGAAATATACAAATAGGCATTTTTCTCATAGCCAATGTTCAAAAACGCGCTGGAAATACCGGGCAGTACATTTTCTACAATTCCCTTGTAAATGTTTCCCACCAAGTTAAGTGCGCCGCGGCGTTCCCACAAAATTTCGTTAATGCGGTCATTTTCTAAAATAGCAATACGGGTTTCTTCAAACGACGTATTGACAAGTACTTCTACAGAATTGGGTTTTTCTTCCGTTACAACTTGTGTCATACAAAAATCCTCTCTTAGGCTTTATGCCTTAAATTAAATGTAGTTCCCCGGCACTATCCTGCCAATACAGGCCCAGCCGGGTAACGGTAAATCCTTCGGCAGTTAATAAATCATCTTGCATGGGGATGGGTAACCCCAACCACCCATACAATACCACCAACGGGCTTAGCCATTTATCTGCTACACTTTGCAGGGTAAGTTCCACCCCTTGCGGCGAAAGCGTTTTGCCCCCTACCACAAACGGTTTGATATCCATGGACAGGTTCATTCCGTTAGCCGCCTGGCGTACTACCTCTAAGCGCGCAGCCGTTACATAATTTTCAAACGTCTCTTTAGGGGCATAGGCCGCAAAATTCCCTTCGGCCCTAAAAACACCTACTGTGCCTAATTGTTGCACGGCGGGCAAGTTATACGGCACCCGGTACACCTCCAATAGCGTAAACCCTTGCGGCTTACTATTTTCTAATTGGGCACGTACCTGTGCCACCCCTACAGACTTACGTAAATAAATATCCGCATACTCCCGTTCGGCCCATTGGCCCCGTTTGACAGACGGCCCATAATTAAGCCGTACAGCCCGCGGGTTTTGCTTGGCCGATGCATACGGAAGATTGCTTGTTTGCACCATGTGGCGCAGTGCCCCCACTATGTCCGCGCGTGCGGGCGCGTTTGCAGACAAACGGAACACTATACGCATTTTATAAATTTTTGGCGTGTTTATCATCTTTTTTATACCCTTAGCCGCCGCGCATAGACGGATTGCACTACCCCCAGGGCCCATAAACTGGCCACCAGGTTCGATCCCCCATACGAAATAAACGGTAGCGGTACCCCTGCCACCGGTACAATGCCTAGCAGCATGCCGAAATTGACCAACATATACGTTAAAAACATACCAAATATACCCCCGCACACCAAATAACCATAACGGTCGCTAGACATATAAGCAACAACCACAATCCGCCACAAAATCAGCAAATACAACCCCAAGATTAGAAACATTCCCCACAGGCCCATTTCTTCCCCGGCTACTGCCAGGACGAAATCCGTGTGTTTTTCCGGCACAAACCCAAGCCGGGATTGGGTTCCCGAAAATAACCCCTTTCCCCAAATGCCGCCCGAACCCATGGCAATTTGCGCCTGAAGCACATTATACCCGGCCCCTTGCGGGTCCGAATTGGGGGCCAAGAAAGTTTCCACCCGTTTGCGTTGGTGGGGTTTCATCTGGTTTTCTACAAAAATTCCCCCAAACAGGCCTGCCAGAATGACCCCGGTAATCAGTATCCAATAAATGGGCGGCACTAACCAACGCAGTTGCTTAAATAGCCAACCTACCGCATACACGCCCCCCGCTACTAACAATGAAAACCCTGCCATATACCACCCGTTATGGGCCAGTTGGTAAAACGTTTGGCCCAACCAATTTGCCATAAGTTCCGGGTGTAAATACAGGTAGGTCCACGCAATGGTAAAAAAACCTGTTACCGCCCCAAACAACACGGCCAGCCCCAAATAAAACATATTGATCCCGGCACAACATAACAACACAGCCACTGCCGGTAAGGTAACAACAACAGAGGAAAAATCCGGTTGCATCATGATGAGGCCAAAAATAGGGGCCAGTAAGATTGCTAACCCAAACAAAGTAGAAGTATCTGCAATTTGCCGTCCGCGCCTGTCTAAAAAGGCCGCCACCACCAGTAGCGTACAGACCCGGCAAATTTCAGAAGGTTGCATAGAAAAAAAAGGCAACACAAACCAGGAACGGCTCCCCCGTTGGTACGAACCAAACAGTAACACCCCTATGAGCAGGGCTAAAATAAACCCATACACATATTTCCACTGTTCATCATAAATCTGGTAATTAAAACTCCACCCGAATGCAAATGCCATAACTCCCAGCGGTAACGCTACCAAATGCGTACGTACCACCGCGTTGGACAATGACAAACTATTCACGGCCGACATAATACACAAGGCCCCCACGGCTACCAGCCCAATCATGGCATAGAGCAAAATACTATCAATCCGGGTACGGGCATTTTGTATATTTTTAAACATAAACATGCGGATTATTCCTCGCGTGGAGCATAGGAACCTACTTTAAAATAAGCCTCCAGCATTTCGCGGGCAATCGGGCCGGCGGCGGAACTGCCCCCCTCTCCAAATTCTACAAAAACAGCCAAAGCAATGGAAGGTTCTTCCCCTTCCCGCCCGGCAAAAGCCATAAACCACCCATGGTCGGCCCCGTGCGGGTTTTGGGCCGTACCCGTTTTTGCATATACATCCAACCCTTTGATTTTAACACGGCGGGCCGTCCCGTCATCTACGGTATGTTTGAGGGCCTTATAAAGTAAATCATATGTTTGCGGTTTTAAATCGGCCCGTTGGAGCACTTCTGTTTTGCCTATTTTCTCTTCTTTGTCGGTTTGGTTGCTGACAATTTTGTCCACATAATACGGGCGATATACATTTCCGCGGCTGGCCAGTGCGGCAGCAAATTGGGCCACTTTTATAGGAGTAACTAACAGTTCTCCCTGGCCAATAGACAAGTTCAGCGTGTCCCCCACAAACCAATACGTTTTATTGCGCGCCCGGCGGGTAGGCCCATATAGATTGCCGGCCTTTTCCCCCGGTAAGTCAATACCGGTTTGCCGTCCAAACATAAATTTGCGTTCCATACGCTCAATGGGGGCCGGGCCCAAGGCGGCAGCCACAGCATAAAAATATACATCGCAGGAGTTACTCATCCCATCAAAAAAATCTACCGGCCCATGGGTGCCCCAACACTTAAAAATACGCGGGCCGGAATCATATTTCCCTGTACAGTTAATTTTACGGTGTACGTCCAAATCCCCTTCTTCTAACGCGGCGGCCGCGGTAATAATTTTGAAAGTGGAAGCCGGAGGATAAATGCCCTGAATGGCCAGGTTATACTCGTTGATACGTTTTGCTGAAGCAGATACGCGTTCATCACTGTATGGTACAAAAATGTTCGGGTCATAAGCAGGGGCACTGGCTAGGGCCAATACAGCCCCGGTACGCGGATCCAACGCCACGGCCGCCCCCCGGCCTGTTTTGGAATTTTTTAGGGCTTCCTCGGCCGCGCGCTGCAGGTCAAAATTTAATGTCAAATATACATCACTGCCGGCGGCCCATTTTTTATCTTGAATAATACGTTTGACGCGGCCGCGGTAATCTACTTCCAAATAGACGCCGCCATCTTTGCCTTTTAATTTGGATTCAAACTTTTTTTCCAGGCCGTTACGGCCAATCTTAGAAGAAAGCCGGTATCCGTCTGCCGGATTGCGTTGTTTCCATTCCTGGTCGGTCATACTGCCAATATATCCTGCCAAATGGCTGGCAAATGTGCCATACGGATATACCCGCTTCGTTTCTTCTAACAAATATAACCCCGGGTAATACGGCAAAAGTTCCTGCAACGCGGCCGCATTTTTAACAGACAAATTCTCTACCAGGGCCGTGGCTTTCCCACTCTTACCAATAGACTCTAATTTATTGAGCAAATCGGGCACGGAAAAGGGCATAAAAGGTGCAATGTCCCGGGCCAGTTGCTGGATAAGGTCCTTATCCAAATGGCCTGTCCCCAAGTAATACAAACTAAATGCCGGGGCATTAGAGGCTATAGGCTGTCCGTCCGCCGTCAAAATACGGCCTCTGGGAGCCGTTTGATATAAGATTTGGGTACGGTTGCGCTCTGCCAATTGTACGTAATTTTGGTGGCGTATTACTTGGATATCTACCAAACGCAAAGCCATCAGCAACCCCGCAAACAAAGATAGTGCCAATAATAATTTCAGTCTGCCATTAAATGGGGTTTTTATCACAGACATGACAGGTTATACCTTCCTATGGAGTAATGAGTTTTGAAAAATCCGGCGTACCGCCCAAAACACAAACGGGGCCAGCAAACTGTCCACCACGGCTCCCCCCAGTAAACTGCCTATACCGGGCCACACATTGACCGAAGCAAACAAATATACTAACAGTACATTAAGCAAGGCACATAACCAGGTAAGCCCAAATACAACCACCATCTGCGGAAGAATGCCGTCAAAATCAAACCGTTCTGCCATATTGCACACAATACAAGCGCAGACGGTAAAAGAAAAGGCATTGTTACCAAATACTTTCGTACCAAAAAAATCCAAAAATAAACCGCACACAAAAGCCAGTGTATAGGCAAATGGTAACTTGAGAAATGCACAAAAAGCAGTTACAAATACCAACATACTATTTACACTAATCCCCCACCGAGCAAATAAGGTGGCAACCGCCCAGTGGCACACGGTAGCCAGTATAAATATCAAAATCAGCCGGCCCCCTTCCGCAATCATTTGTTTTCCCTCCCTGTAATGACAAATACTTCCTGCACGGCAGCCGCATGCACCTGCGGGATGATATCTACCGTAAGAGCCGTTTGAAAACTGTCATTTTCATGCACCGCGCTTACCTGCCCAACCAAAATACCGGCAGGAAATATTTGGCTGGAAGAAGACGTATACACAAGGTCTCCTTTTTCAACATGGGCAAGTAGCGGTATATACTTAATATGCACAAAACGGGCCCCATTGCCCTGCAATAATCCTTCTTCCCCGCCCCGTTCTAAACGCACGGCAGCGGCAAAATCTTCGTCCCGCACCAAGAGTACCTTGGCCGTGTTTTCGGTTACTTCCACCACTACACCCGCCAAGCCTTCCTTTCCTTCCTGCAAAGCAATTACGGCACTGCGTGGGGCAATTCCGTCTGCCGATCCCTTATCTAATACCACGGTATTCCATTGGGTAGGTTCACGGTAGGCCACTTTGGCCCATACCCCTTTCCAGGGCAGGGAAGGGTTTACTTGCAATAATTGGGATAAACGTTTATTTTCAGCAAAAATTTCCTGTGCTTGCGTGGCCAGCAGTTGGGTAGATTCCATTTCTTGTTTAAGACGGGCATTTTCCTGGTGGGCCTGCAAAAGTTCCTCTACGGTCTGAGACACCCCATGCACATATTGGGTAACTCCATGGGCCGCACGTACCTGCGGAATGAAAATATATGCCAAGACGGCCTTGGCAGAGGCCACTACTCCTTGCAGGGGCAACATCATCAGTATCACAGAAAATACCAAAAACCCGGCCGGCCATAACACCCGCCGGCGCAGGCTATGTTGTTTATCCTGAAAAGAAATACCTGTTTTGGAAAACTTCGTCATGTGTGTATATGTATACTGTACGTTAAAACAAAAACGGACACGGCCCCTTTACAGAACTGTGTCCGTTGAAAAGTTGTAGCCGCAACGGCTAGAACGATTTACGGCGTAAACCGAAGAAACGGGACCCTTTTTCGTTTAACTGTTCCAAAAATTTCCCGGTGCCTAAGGCCACGCAGTTAAGTGGGTCCGCCGCACGGTGTACGGGGATATCGGTCTCTTTGCGGATTAACTCCGTAATACCCCGCAATAAACTGCCCCCGCCGGCCACCATCAACCCACGGTCCACCAAGTCCGCAGCCAGTTCCGGCGGAGTTTCTTCCAGCGTACTCTTAATAACATCTAAAATCAAACGAACCGGTTCCATTAACGCCTGGCGGATTTCTTCAGAGGTTACTGTCAGCGTGCGCGGCAACCCTTGTGTCTGGTCGCGCCCTTTTACTTCCATAGATTTTTCTTCCTTCAACGGATAAACAGAACCCAAATTGATTTTCACTTCCTCAGCCGTGGTTTCCCCTACAATCAAATTGTATTTCTTACGGAAATACTGCACAATACATTCCGTCAGTTCATCCCCGGCCACGTCAATGGACTTAGCCACCACCATGCCGCCCAACGAAATAACAGCCACTTCCGTAGTACCGCCACCAATATCTACAATCATGCTGGCATGTGGTTCTGCCACCGGTAAATCTGCCCCCATGGCCGAGGCCATAGGTTCTTCAATCAAATAGACCTCGCGGGCACCTGCCTGGCGGGCCGCATCATCTACGGCGCGGCGTTCTACGCCGGTAATATCAGACGGGATACCAATGACAATCCGGGGGCGCAACAAACTGCTACGCGTATGTACCTTACGGATGAAATAGCGGATCATTTCTTGAGTAACTTCAAAGTCCGCAATGACTCCGTTTTTCATCGGGCGCACTGCCACAATGTTAGCAGGCGTTCTGCCCAACATTTGTTTAGCCTGTTTGCCGACGGCTTTTACCTCGCCGGTTTCTTTTTCCATCGCAACTACGGACGGTTCATTGAGCACAATGCCTTTATCCTTGACGTAAATCAAGCAGTTAGCCGTGCCCAAATCCATTCCTAAGTCAGAGGAAAACAGCCCCCCCAGATAGTCTAGTACCATAGTGTTTAGTCCACCAATTTTACAATAGCCACTTGCGCGTTATCGCCTTGGCGCAAACCGGCACGGTAAATGCGGCAAAACCCGCCGGGACGTTTGGCATAACGGGCCGCCAACACCTCAAACACTTTTTTAACGGCAGTAGCATCTTTGAGCGTGTCCTTTACGGCACGTTCATTGTTGGCTTTGGCTAAGGTAATAAGCCCCTCTACCACGCGGCGTACTTCTTTGGCCTTGGGTAAGGTGGTGGTTACTTCTTCATGCAGAATAATGCTGGTAGCCATGTTGTTTAACATAGCCCGGCGGTGAGAAGCCGTTTTGCCCAGTTTTCTGTATCCTGTATTCTTAATCATACAACAACTGCTCCTTAAATTTTCATACCGAGGGTCAAGTTCATCTCGGCTAATTTTGCTTTAATTTCGTCCATGGATTTGGCCCCGAAGTTTTTGATCATGTTTAAATCACCTTCGGTCATTTTGACCAGGTCCCGCACGGTGTTGATGTTTTCGGATTTTAAGCAATTGATAGACCGGGAAGACAGTTCAATAAACTCAATGGATTGGTTGAGCAAATCTTCCTGTTTGCTATTTGCCACCGCAGCCGTATTGGCAACGGCCGCCGGTTCTTCCACGGCTTCATCACTGACGGTTTTTACACTGTCATTTTCGCCTTCAATCGTGAAAATATGCAACGAATCAGATAACCACACCGCCGCACGGTGTAACGCGCGGGCCGGGGTTAATGTACCGTCTGTGGTAATTTCCAAAATCAGGCGGTCATAGTCGGTCTTTTGGCCTACACGGGCAGGTTCCACGTCGTAATGTACTTTAACAATGGGCGAGAAGAGCGCATCCACCGGGATAAACCCCGCCGGACGCTGCACTTTGGCCAGTTCTTCTGCGGGTATATATCCCTTACCGCGGGAAACTTCAATTTCCATTTCCAACCTGCCGCCGGCTTCTAAGGTGGCCAGCACCAGGTCTTTATTGATAATTTCCACGCCGTCCACTTCTTCAATATCGGCCGCAGTTACTACCCCGGGTTTAGAGGCATGCAATTGCAAATACTCACGGGTTTTCCCTTCCATCTTTACACGCAGGTGCTTAAAGTTTAGGAGGATGTTAATCACATCTTCGCGCACATTTGCAACCGTGCTAAACTCATGCACGGCACCGGCAATACGCACCGCCGTTACCGCCGCACCTTCCATACCGGAAAGCAAAATCCGCCGTAGCGAGTTGCCTACCGTGTGCCCATAACCGCTTTCATACGGTTCTGCAATAAACTTGCCGTAAAAGTCAGAAGCCGTTCTTTCTTCTAACTGGATTTTTTGGGGAAGGACTAATTCGTTTAAAGCCATGTAATGCCTCCAAACTATCTAGAATAATATTCTACAATCAGTTGCTCATTGACAGGGTAGGACATTTCCTCTCTGTCGGGCCATCTTAACAATTTGCCGGTCAGTTTTTCCGCATCATATTCCAAGAAACTCGGGCGCGGATTGTGTTTTTCGGCTTCGGTTAAACCTTGTTTGACCATGGCATTTTCGGCAGTGGCAGCATCTTTCAAGGCCACTTTATCGCCAATACGCAGTTGGTAAGAAGGTACGTTGACGGCTTTGCCGTTTACCGTTACATAGCCGTGCAAAACAAGTTGACGGGCTGTTTTCAACGATACAGCAAACCCTAAGCGGCGTACCACGTTATCCAAACGGGTTTCCAACTTACGCAAGAAATTTTCCCCGGTTTGGCCTTCCGCCTTGGCAGCGGTAGCAAACATATTGTGGAAAGGAATTTCCGACATACCGGACTGCAAGCGTGCTTTCTGTTTTTCTTGCAAGCGGATACCGTACTCAGATACTTTGGCTTTGCGTACTTTGCCGCCGCGTTTGGTGGCAGCCGCCAACTTGTCAATGACACAGTTGGTGTAGCATTTGGTCCCTTTAAGGAACAATTTGCAATCTAATTTTCTGCATTTTTTGCAGGTAGGTCCAATATTTCTTGACATAAAAACTATACTCTCCGTGCTTTGGGCGGTCTGCATCCGTTATGTGGAATAGGGGTTACGTCTTTAATAGAAGATACAACTAACCCGGCTTGCGCTAAGGCGCGTACGGCGGTTTCACGTCCTTGGCCCGGGCCGCATACTTTTACGGCCACTTCACGCATCCCCATAGACACGGCCTTTTCAGCGGCAGTGTTGCTGGTAATTTGTGCGGCAAACGGCGTAGATTTTTTGGTGCCTTTAAAACCGTGGGAACCGGCGGTGGACCAGGCAATGGTATTGCCCTTATCGTCCGACACGGTTACAATGGTGTTGTTAAACGAACAGAAAATATGCACCACCCCAAATACCGGGGCTTTGGCATTTTTCTTTTTTGCTTTGGCCGCAGGGGCTTTTACTTCTGCGGTTTTAGTTTCTTTTTCTTCTGCCATATTAAATTCCTTACTTAAATTTATTTAACTTTAGAACCGACCGTTTTTCTTCTTCCGCGGCGGGTCCGGCTGTTGGTTTTGGTGCGTTGCCCGCGAACCGGCAGGTTGCGGCGGTGGCGTTGCCCACGATAAGAACCAATTTCAATTGCACGGTGAATGTTTTGTGCAACTTCGCGGCGCAGTTCACCTTCCACTTTGTATTCTTTTTGCAAAATGGTATTTAACAAACCGGCTTGCTGTTCGGTTAAATCTTTGACACGGGTTGCCGGGTCAATTTGGCCTTCCAACTTTGCGAGCACTTCTTTGGCGTTTTTCTTGCCAATGCCGTAAATGTATTCCAAGGCGACATCAATTCTTTTGTTTTTCGGTAAATCAATACCTGCGACTCTAGCCATATTCTTTCTAAAACTCCTTGAATTATCCTTGGCGTTGTTTGTGCTTTGCTACTTCGCAAACCACACGCACCACGCCGTTACGTTTAATGATTTTGCATTTCTGACATATTTTTTTTACACTGGCTCTGACTTTCATTTATTTCTCCCTATAAGTGATTCTTCCGCGGGTTAAATCGTAAGGGGAAAGTTCCAGTCTGACTTTATCCCCGGGAAGGATTCTTATATGATGAACTCTCATTTTGCCGGATATATGCCCCAGAATTACTTTGCCGCCTGCAATTTCAATTTTGAACATTGCATTGGGCAAGGCTTCTAAGACTTTACCTTCAATTTCGATTTTATCACTCATACATCTCCGAGTTCGGATTAAATTCGGAACAATTTACGCAAGCCACGCGCAAACTATTCAAAGGCAGTAAAAATCTCACTGCCGTTAGCGGTTACGGCTACCGTGTGCTCAAAATGGGCAGCCAAACTGCCATCTTGGGTTACCACCGTCCAGCCGTTATCCAACTCCCTGACCTTATACGTTCCCGCAGTAAGCATGGGCTCAATAGCCAGCACCATCCCTGCTTCTAACACAGGGCCTGTTCCGGGTTTACCGAAATTGGGAATGCTGGGCTCTTCGTGCATATTGCGTCCAATACCGTGTCCGCAATAATCGCGCACCACACCCATACCATGTTGCGTAGCAAAAGTTTCAACCGCATGTTGTACGTCGCCAAGGCGACGCCCGGCTTTGACTTGCCCGATTGCTTTGTAAAGCGACTTTTTAGTTACGTCCATTAGCCGCTGGGCTTCGTCGGAAACTTTTCCTACACCGAGGGTGATTGCGGCATCTGAACAGAAACCGTCAAGGCGGGCTCCTGTATCAATACTGATAATATCACCACTCTTTAATATTTTACCTTTTTTTGGGATTCCGTGCACAACTTCTTCGTTTACCGAAGCACAAATACTGCCCGGAAACCCATAATAGCCTAAAAACAACGGAGTTGCCCCAAAGGAACGGATTGTTTTTTCGGCTTCGCGATCTAAATCCAATGTGGACAGGCCCGGCTGTACGATTTGGGTCATCTGTTTCAAGACCGCCGCCGTTACTTTACCGGCTGCCCGCATTTTTTCCAGTTCGCGTTCATTTTTTACTTCAATCATTTTACCTTCTCAAGGACGTTGCAAATGTCCTTAAAAACTTGTTGCGGCGTTTGATTGCCGTTAATTTGCACGTACTTACCACTGTTTGTATAATAACTTTTTACCGGTAAGGTGGACGTATGATACACCTCCAGCCGGTGCTTCACGCTGGCAGGCGCATCATCCGCGCGCACATACAACTCTCCCCCGCACTCACACCGGGTTTGGGTAGAGGTTTGTGCAATTTTACCGCACTTACGGCATAACCGGCGGGCGGATAGCCGCTTTACTACTTCCGCTTCCGGCAAGTCAATCATAATCACTTGCGTAATGGTGCGGTGATAGCGGTTAAGCAACCTTTCCAACGCCTGGGCTTGCGCCACCGTACGCGGAAATCCGTCAAAAATAATACCTTTATCCGTTGCACTGACAATTTTTTCTAACATAGAAATCATCAGTTCATCCGGCACCAGGTTCCCCTGGTTAATGAGCCCCGCAATCTGTTGCCCCAAAACAGAGCCGGACGCCATCTCTGCCCGCAACACATCCCCGGTAGAAATATGCGCCAATCCAAATTGCTCTTTGAGTTTAGCAGACTGGGTGCCTTTCCCGGCACCCGGACAACCCATTAAAATGATATTCATAATTTTAAGGCAATTTTCCTCTGGTGTTTTTCACACCAGAGGAAACTAAAAACTACTTATTGTACGTTAAACCATCTGCCTTTAATGCGTTTGGATCCTTTCATCAAAGGCTCGTAGTTGCGCGCCAACAGGTGCGCTTGTACTTGGCTAACCGTATCCAACGCTACCCCTACCACGATCAGTAACGCCGTACCGCCAAAGTAGAAATCTACCCCAAAGTACGAACGGAACGCATCCGGCAAGACAGCCACCAAACATACAAAAACGGCTCCACACAACGTGATGCGGTTCATAACCCATTCAATGTAATTTTTGGTTGGTTCACCAGGGCGGATACCGGGAATAAAGCCTCCCCATTTCTTCATATTGTCTGCAATATCGGACGGGTTAAACGTCATAGAATTGTAGAAATAGCAGAAGAAAATAATCAGTGCCGAAAACAAGAGCATGTACCATACGTTGCCGTGATTAAACATGTTCAAAATTTTCTGGGCCCACTCGGCTTCTTGGTTAAAACTGGCTACGGTAAGCGGCAAAGAAATTACAGACGAGGCAAAGATTACGGCAATTACCCCACTCTGATCTACTTTAATGGGCAAGTAACTGGCTTGCCCGCCGTACATACGGTTGCCTACTTGGCGTTTGGCATATTGGACAGGAATTTGGCGTTGCGCCGTTTCCAACCATACTACCAGAGCCGTAATGACAACTGCCGCCGCAAAAATAATCATGGCGACAAAAAAGTCCATTTCACCCGTTTGCACGCGGTTGACGATTTCGTTAATGGCGGCCGGTAAACGGTCCACAATCCCGGCAAAGATGATAAGCGAAATACCGTTGCCTACCCCTTTTTCCGTGATCTGTTCCCCCAGCCACATCACAAACATCGTTCCGGCCGCTAAGGTAATTAGCGTGGTTAAAAAGAACAAAAAGTTCGGGTTGACCACAGCCGGAATACCACCTGCACCTTCTACGCGCGAGATGGCAAACGTCATCATACCGCCTTGTAACAAGGCCAAAAACAGTGCAAAAATACGGGTAATTTGGTTTACTTTACGCCGTCCGCTTTCGCCTTCTTTGTGCATGCGGTCCAGTGCCGGGAAAATATGTGCCCCGCGCACCAGCCCCATAATAATGGAGGCGTTAATGTACGGCATAATACCCAGGGCTAAAATAGAGAACCGCCCCAACGCCCCGCCCGAAAAGATATTCATAAAACCTAAAATACCATTTTGATGGGCGGCAAAAAGTTGGCGCAGTACATCCGTGTTAATACCGGGTATCGGGATGGCGGCTGCCACCCGGAAAACGGCCAACGCCCCGACCACAAAAAGCAAACGCTTTTTGAGTTCGGGGGCGTTAAAGATATTTGCAACTGTGTTATTTGCCATTATTTCATCTCAATAACGGTTGCAGTACCGCCGGCTTTTTCAATGGCCGCTTTGGCCGTGGCAGAAAAGCCATGGGCGGATACTTTTAAAGCCTTGGTCAACGTACCATTGGCCAATACTTTTACGCGGCAGGCGCAGTGAATAACACCGGCTTTTTTCAAAACTTCCGGCGTTACTTCAGCCCCGGCGGCAAAGAGTTTTTCCAACGAGCCCACGTTTACATAATCGTAACGGGTGGCAAAGTCTTTATTGGAAAAACCGCTTTTAGGCGTATGGCGGATTAAAGGCATCTGTCCGCCTTCTTTGCTTTCTTTGCGGGTGTTACCGGAACGAGAGGTTTGCCCCTTCATCCCTTTGGTACAATAGTTACCCAAACCGGAGCCCGGGCCGATACCCAAGCGGCGTTTGGCTTTGCGGGAACCGTGTTTCGGGAAAAGTTTATTTAACGTTACCATATTTTTTCTCCTTCACACTAGGCGGCCTTTTCTTCCGTCTTTTCTTCAGCGGCGGCTTCTACTTTCTCAGCCTTGCCGCGCAGTACGTTTACCGCTTCTTTGCTTTTAAGTTGTTTAAAAGCTTCCATGGTGGCGTACACTAAATTGCACGGGTTGGTGCTGCCTAAACTTTTGGCCAGCACGTCTTTAATTCCGGCAGCTTCAAAAAGTAAGCGCGCACCGGAACCGGCAATTACCCCGGTACCGGGGGCGGCGGGTTTCATCCATACGGATGCTGCGCCAAATTTACCGATTACTTCGTGCGGAATAGTATCGCCTACCACCGGGAAGGTAATCATGTGTTTGCGTGCATGGGTTTCAGCCTTGGCAATAGCGGCTTGTACCTGGTTTGCTTTCCCGATAGCCACCCCCACTTTGCCCTGGCCGTTACCAACCACCACGAGCGCACGGAACCCCATGCGTTTACCACCCTTTACCACTTTGGTGGTGCGGGCTACGTTGATAACCGTTGTTTTGCCTTCGGCAGCGGGTTTGGATTTTTGAAACTCGGCTCTTTTGCCTTTCGCTTCTTTTCTTTCTTCGTTGGACATTAAATTCACCTATAACTTAGAATTTTAATCCTGCTTCGCGGGCAGCATCGGCCAAGGCCTTAATTCTGCCGTGATAGACACGTCCACCGCGGTCAAACATTACTTCTTTGATGCCTTTATCCATGGCTTTTTTAGCAATGGCCGCACCTAAAGCCTTAGCGGCTTCAATGCTCTTGGCGGAGGATTCAAATTTGCCTTCAAATTCTTTAGACAACGTGGTAGCAGATACTAACGTGCTATGGGTGTTGTCATCCACAATTTGGGCATACATGTACTTTAAACTTCTGTACACAGACAAGCGCGGGCGGTGTGCACCGTTTTTTAACAGGTGCCCGCGGCTGCGGTCTTTTCTGTATTGGTATCTTTCTTGTTTAGTAGCCATACTTATTTACCTCCCGCCGCGGTCTTACCGGCTTTGCGTACAATATGTTCGCCCTGGTATTTAATACCGCTGCCTTTATAGGGCTCCGGCGGGCGGATACGGCGGATCTTGGCGGCAAAATCGCCGACTAAGAATTTGTTGCTACCTTTGATGGTAACAAAACCGCTTTTCGGATCCACGGTAATAGTCAATCCTTCCGGAATGTCCAAATTTACCGGGTGCGAAAAACCCAATTCCAAGTTCAGTTTTTTACCGGCTACGCTGGCGCGGTACCCCAAGCCGTTAATTTCCAACACTTTAGAGAAACCATTGGTTACCCCTTCAATGATGTTGAAAACGTTGGCACGGGTGGTACCATGCAAAGCGTTTAAGGTTTTGTAATCTTTTTCTTCAATAGAAAACGTCAATACGCCGTTATCTAATTTAGGCGTAATACCCGCAGGCACGGTATAGGTTAAAGAACCTAACGCACCGGTAGCGGTAATGACGTTATCCTTAATTTCCACTTTGGTTTTAGCGGGCACGTTAATTACTTTTTTACCAATTCTGCTCATAATGCCCCCTTACCAGACCTGGCACAATACTTCGCCGCCGATTTTGGCCGCTTTGGCTTGTGCATCCGTCATTAAACCTTTAGAAGTGGATAGAATGGAAATACCAAATGCACCGCGTACTTTGGGAATGTTATCATACGCGCTGTAAACGCGGGAACCCGGTTTGGAAACACGTTTCAAACCTTGGATGACACATTCATTTTCGGGCGTGTATTTCAAAAATACCCGTACTACGCCGCCTTTGGTTTCATTGTGGACGGCTTTGAAATTGGCAATATATCCCTCTTCTTTGAGGATGCGCGCAATTTCAGTTTTGATTTTAGAAAAAGGGATGTCCACTTTTTCTTTTTTCTTCATATTTGCGTTTCTTATTCTGGTTAAGAAATCTGCGATTGGATCCATATTTTAAGGTTACCTTTCCAAGCTACTTTCTGCGTAAGCAGAGTTGGCCCGTAGGGGTACCTCCTCCTGTAAATTACCAACTGGATTTTTTAAGACCCGGGATTAACCCCTGGTGAGCCATTTTTCTCAGGCAGATACGGCACAGACCAAAGTCGCGGTAGTAACCGCGGGCGCGGCCACAGATTTGGCATCTGTTGTGGTAGCGCACGGCAAATTTTTGGTCTTTCGCCATTTTTGCAACCCATGCTTTCGTAGCCATGTTTTTTGCTCCTTATTTACCCGATTTGCGGAACGGCATGCCCATATAGTCTAACAGCAAGCGTCCGTTTTTATCGTTACCAGCCGTAGTTACAAACGTAATGTTCATACCATAGGCTTTGGGAGATTTTTCCACGTCAATTTCCGGAAAAATATAGTGTTCTTTAATCCCCAAGTTCAAGTTGCCTCTCCCGTCAAAACTCGGGTTGAAGCCTTGGAAGTCACGGATGCGGGGGCAGGCAATGGATACAAAGCGTTCCATAAACTCATACATCCGCGCACCGCGCAAGGTTACACGCACGCCAATGGGCATCCCTTCACGTAACTTAAAGTTAGAAATGGACTTTTTGGCCCGGCGTACTTGAGCGGCTTGGCCGGCAATGGCGGTCAAGTCATTCTTGGCGATTTCCATGGCTTTAATATCTTCACGGGCTTCTTTTACACCAATATTGATGACAATTTTTGTCAGTTTCGGTGCGGCCATCGGGCTGGTTACGCCCAATTCTTTGAGCAAGGCCGGAAGCACTTTTTCTTTATACAGGGCCTGCAAAGAAGGAACGTATCCTTCCGGGGCCTTGGTGTTTTTTGTTTCTTTCTTAGCAGTCATTTTTCAGTTCCCACTTAGATAATCGCTTCGTTGCATTTGCGGCAAACACGGGTTTTTTTACCGTCAGCCGTAATTTGCATTTTAGGCGTCATGGCTTTTTTGCATTTTTGGCAGACAACCGCCACGTTGGAGGCGTGGATCGGGGCTTCTACCTGCACAATGCCGCCTTGCTTATTTTGAGAAGGCTTTTGGTGTTTAGAAACCATATTCACCCCGGCTACTACAACGGTATTTTTGGTGGGGTTTACAGATTTCACTTCGCCTTTTTTGCCTTTGTCTTTACCGGCCAAGATAAGCACGGTATCTTTCGTTTTTACGTTCATACCTATACTACCTCCGGGGCCAGAGAAATAATTTTTAAGAAATTCTTTTCTCTGAGTTCGCGGGCAATCGGGCCGAATACACGGGTGCCTTTGGGTTCCCCATTATCGTTGATGATGCAAACAGCATTATCATCAAAACGGATGTAGGAACCGTCTTTGCGTCTTTTTTCACGGGCTACGCGCACTACTACGGCGCGTACCACGTCGCCTTTTTTAATGGCGGAAGTAGGGATTGCATCCCGAACAGAGCACATAATCACGTCTCCGAGGGTTGCAATATCCCGGTGGTGGCCACCGCGCACTTTAAAGCATTGTACTTTACGCGCGCCGGAATTATCGGCCACATTGAGGATGCTTCTTAATTGAATCATACGTTTTTAACTCCGTAGTTTTAAAAACTATACTCTGGCTTTTTCCACTACTTTGCACACGCGCCATTTGGTCGTTTTAGAAACGGGGCGGGTACTCATAATTTCTACTTTATCGCCCAATTTGCTTTCGTTGGCTTCGTCGTGCGCGTGAAATTTGGCAGCGCGTTTAAGCGTTTTGCCGTAGCGTGCATCATGCACCAAGCGTTCTACTTTAACCGTGCGGGTTTTGTCCATTTTATCGGACACTACTACACCGGTAAGCACTTTGCGCTGGGCGCGGGTTTCTTTATTTTCCATAGTAAACCTCTATTTCGCCGCGGCCTTCTGGTTGATTAACGTTTGCAGAAGGGCGATTTCGCGTCTGACAGCGCGCAGTTCCATGGGGTTGGCCAAGGGAGTGGTGCTGTGTTTGAAAAGAAG
Source organism: Elusimicrobiaceae bacterium (assembly GCA_045606825.1). Lineage (GTDB taxonomy): Bacteria > Elusimicrobiota > Elusimicrobia > Elusimicrobiales > Elusimicrobiaceae > Avelusimicrobium. Next base: position 1,932 of record JAZUSQ010000007.1, on the reverse strand, counting down.
GTTGAATTTCTTTTCTTGTGCTTTGCCGAGGGCTTCATTAAGTTCGGCTAAAGATTTGTTTTTTAAAGCTGCTTTGTCGTTGGTTTTCATACCTTACCTTCTGGTTACCAATTTGGTTTTAATCGGCAGTTTGTCGGAGGCTAAGCGCATGGCACGTTTGGTGTCTTCTTCGCTGGCACCTTCCAGTTCAAACAAAATCCGGCCCGGTTTTACAACGGCAGCCCAGTATTCCGGGGCACCTTTCCCTTTACCCATACGGGTTTCAGCCGGGTGTTTTGTGATTGCTTTATCCGGGAAAATGCGGATCCACAATTTACCTTTTTTCTTAATAAAACGAGACAAGGTAATACGGGCCGCTTCAATTTGGCGCGCAGTAATCCATTTGGGTTCCAAGGCTTTTAGACCATATTCCCCAAAGACCACTTCCGTACCGCGTTTGGCGTTGCCTTTAATACGCGGGGCACTGAAGGGTTTGCGGTATTTTACTCTTTTCGGCATCAACATAGTTCAGATTCCTCTATTTGGCTGCCTCGGCGGCTGTTTCTACAGTCCCTTCGGTAGCACCGTTTTCCATTTCGCGGTGTTTTTTCAGTTCGTTCATAATCTCTTTGGGAGATTTGGCGAAGTGCGTGCGTTTGAAAATCCACACTTTGATACCGATTTTACCGCTGATGGTATTGGCTTCGGTAAAGCCGTAGTCAATATCGGCACACAAGGTGTGCAGCGGTACGCGGCCTTCCCGTTTCCATTCCGTGCGGGCAATTTCGGCACCGCCTAAGCGGCCGGATACCATAATTTTGATACCCAAGGCTCTGCCGGCTAAGGCTTTTTCAATAGCCTTCTTCATGGCAGCCCCGTAATGGGCACGTTTTTCTAACTGTTGAGCAATGTTTTGCGCCACCAGTTGGGCATCCGTTTCCGGGTTCTTAATTTCAATGACGTTTACAAACGTTTTGCTACCGGTCAGGGCTTCTAATTCTTTGCGCAGGGCTTCAATATCGGCCCCTTTTTTACCAATCACCACACCCGGGCGGGCAGTGTGAATGTTTACACGCAAGAAGGCACCGGCTCTTTCAATATCCACATAACTGATAGCAGCCATTTCAAACTTGTTATCAATATGTTTGCGGATTTGGGTATCTTCCAGAATCAGGGCCGGCATATTTTTCGGCGCAAACCAGCGGGAGCGCCAATCTTGGATGTATCCTAAGCGAATAGACCGGGGATGAATTTTGTGTCCCATAAATTAGCGGCCTCCTTTCTTTTCGTCGGTAACAATTACCGTTAAATGGCACATGCTTTTTTTGTAAGGCATGGCGCGGCCTTGCGGGCCGGGTTGAACTCTGCGAAGATGACCGCTGGGGCCGAGGTTCGCAAACGCTTCTTTGATATAGACGCGGCTGAAGTCCAGTTTTTTGCCTGCTTTTACTTGCAGGTTGGCGGCGGCACTGTGTAAGGTTTTGGCCACCAAGTCAGCGGTGCGTTTGGCCACAAACGGCAATACTTCTTCGGCCGCTTGGACGTTTTTACCGCGGATTTGGTCCAGCACCAGGTTTACACGGCGGCTGCCATAGCGTTGAAATTTAGCTTTTGCACAAGCTTCCATAGTAAATCCTCAACTCTTATTTCAAGGCGGTGGAGTCTTTCGTAATGCCACCGTGGCCTTTGAACAACCGGGTGAACGAGAATTCACCGAGTTTAAAGCCTACCATACGTTCGGAAACGTAGATGGGAAGAAACTTGCGGCCATTGTGCACCAAGAAGGTGTGGCCTACAAATTCCGGCACGATTGTGCACGCTCTTGCCCATGTTTTGATAGGTTTCTTTTCGTTGGACTGGTTCATTTTTTGAACTTTTTCCAACAGGTTTAAGTCTACAAACGGACCTTTTTTAGTTGATCTTCCCATACTTATTTAACCTTGTTTTTTCTTC
>JAZUSQ010000006.1:0-9188 GCA_045606825.1 Elusimicrobiaceae bacterium | reverse complement strand
TAAAGGATATACACACTTAGGTACCAAACTAAGCAGTCTGTCCGGTTTGCCGGCGGCACAAGTAGGCAGTGTATTTGAGAGTGGGCATTACTCGTACAGATTAAGTGATGAAGGGAGTATGAGTGCGAGCCGGTTGCAGGTAGGGAGTGCTGAGCAATATACACTTAAGATACCTTCGTATGCAGATGGAAGAATTTGTTGTGAAGGGGCCGGGTGTGATAGATTAAACAAAGATTACCCGCTATGCAGTGACAGCAGCTTTGTAGCGAGTTTAACCGCCTCGCCGAGTGATTGCGCGGGGGAGGTAGGATGCGGAGAAATTCCCGAACAGCCTTCTGAGGAGCCATGCGGGTGTAGGGGACATTACGAATATACATGGAATGAAAATACTTGCCACTGGGACAAAAGCAGTGAATGTATTGGGGATATCAGTAATGACCATACAGAAGGGGAGAAAATATCAGAAACGACTGACAGTGAAGATTGTAAAATAATAAAAAGCTGGCATTTTGAAGACGGCCCTTCCTGCCAGTGGGTAGAGAAAGAAACGCGCAGCTGTTCCGAATGTCCCAACGACCCGGCTGATTGCGTCAATGAATGGGATGATGGGGGAGCGTACTGGAACAGCAAGTGTAATTGTATTAAGTGCTATGCTAGGCTCAATGTTAAAATCAATGACACCGGGGACGGGTGCGTGCCTACTATAACAAAGGAAGAGTGTGTAGCCCAGGGAAAGGTATTTTACTATGATATGGACGAATATGCTAAGTCCAAAGCGTCCTATTCATTTGACTTTGAAAATGATAGGGGTTCTGGACATTACTGGGGGCAGTTGAACGGACCTCATGCGGAGTGTGTTCCCTGTTCTCACTGGGAAGGCTATCCAGAGGATTCCATCACTACAACGGGTGATAAAGCAGATTGTACGGGTTACGTAGAAGAAGAATTTAAATGCCCTCTTACCCGTGAAGATTGTGCAAAAGAAGGGAAGGTCTTGCGTGAAAACAGAAGCCAGTGCTATTGTACATCGTGTGAATATTATTATGGTGGTTATAATAAGTGTTATTCTGGGGAAAGTACTGATGGAACTATAGCAACTTGTACAAGAAAAACTGACAATCTTACTAAAGAAGAACATCTAAAGGAATGTGGAGACCGAGGGCTGGTTTATGCTGAAGATCTGTGTGATTGTATTACTTGTTATTATTATTATGGAAACTACGGGACAACCTCGACAGGTCGTAAGGAGGATTGTACTAACTGTCCGACGAATCAGCAGTAGATATAATGGTAAGACGGTTTTTATCTTAAATAATCAGGCAGGGGGTTTTTAACTCCCTGCCTGATTAGATTATTGCCTAATTGGCTTTGTTTTTTGCTATACTACTTTTATAGTTTTGTGAGTGAGGTAACTTATGAGCGAAGTCATTTTAACAGATGAGAATTTTGAACAGGAAGTATTGCAAGCCAACGGACCCGTGTTGGTGGATTTTTGGGCTACATGGTGCGGCCCGTGCCGCATGTTGGCCCCCGTGGTGGAAGAACTGGCTAACGATTATGCCGGCAAAGTAAAAGTATGCAAACTGGATGTGGACCAAGGCATGAACACCGCCGGGAAATACCAGATTTCTTCCGTGCCCACGCTAATTGCTTTTAAAAACGGGCAAATTGCTTTCCAGGCCGTGGGGTTACAGTCCAAAGAAGCCCTGGCCGCTAAACTGGACGAACTTTTAAAATAAACCTGTTGCCCGCCCCACCCCGGGCGGGCGTTTCTGTTTTTCATTTTTCTTATGACCCCCCAATTTTTCATTATTGATGCCCATGGTTTTTTGCACCGCAACTACCATGCGCTACCCAAGTTAACAACCTCGTCCGGCTTAGAGGTGGGGGCGTTGTATGGGTTTTTGCGCTGGTTGCTGAAAATGCTCCAGCAAAAACACCCCGAATATGTGGCCGTGTGTTTTGATTCCCCCGGCGGCTGCGCCCGGCGCAAGGCGTTGTTACCTACCTATAAGGCCAACCGTCCCGCCCCGGATGATGCCCTGGTGCGCCAACTTAATTTGGCGCGGGAACTGGTTAGCCGGTTGGGCCTGGCCGTAGTGGCGCAAGAAGGGGTGGAGGCCGATGACTTAATGGCTTTTTTGGCCCGCCGGGCGCAAGCCGTATCCGTTCCCAGTGTATTGGTTACGGCGGATAAGGATATCTACCAATTTTTAAATGAATATATTTCTGTTTGGCCCAGCGGCAAAGAGGCTATCAAAGGGCCCGAGGCCGCCCAAGAAAAATTTGGCCTGCCCCCGCAGTTTTTGCCGGATTATTTTGCCTTGGTGGGAGATGCTGTAGATAATATTCCCGGGGCCGAAGGCATTGGCCCCAAAGGGGCTGTGGAACTGATTACCAAATTTGGGCATTTGGAAGATATTTTGCGTGCCGCCCACAACGGGGACCCGCAACTGCGCCCTTTGCAGACAAAACGCTTGCTGGAAAGTGAAGGCAGTGCGCTACTCTCTAAGCAATTAGTGGTGCTGGATAATAGTTTTTCGCGGCCTTTTGCCATGGAAGATTACCGTGTGCATCTGGCGGATGTAAGCACTTTGGAAAAATTATTTGCCCGGTACGAATTTAAAAATTTGCTGGATTACGTTACCCCCGCACCGGCGCAAGCACCCACCCATGACGGGCTTTTTGCCCAGCCCGCTGCGCCCACGCTCGCTTTGGCCGAGGTCCTGGCGCGGGCCCAAACCGCCCCGCATGTGTTTGTGCATACGGAAGATGACTGGCTGATAGTGGGCCTTAGTGCCCAACAATATGCCGTGTTGCCCGTGGCTGAAGTGCAACCTTGGGAACGGGAACAACTTAAACAACTTTTTTTAAATGATTCCCTGGAAAAACGCGGTTATGATATTAAACTTACCTTGCGTTTGCTGGAGTTGGATTTGGGGGGCCATTACCTAAACTGTTTTGACGGCCGGTTGGCCAACTATTTGCTAAACCCTTCCGGCGATTTAAGTTTTGCCGGGGCCTGTGCGGCATATTTTGCGGTTACATTGCAGGCGGAAGATACGCCCGGTTTACTGATTAAATACAACCAACTCAGTGCCCCCTTGCAGGAAAAACTGACGGCCCAACTTACGCAAAGTGGGCAGTATGAATTATACCGTACCTTAGAATTGCCGCTGATGATGGTGCTGGCGGACATGGAAAACAAGGGCCTTCGCATTGACCCGGGGTGGCTGGAAAGTTTTAAAGCACTCTTGGAGCAGGAAATGGCCCAATGCCAAGCCAGTATAGACGGCCAAGCCGGGTATCCCGTCAATATCAATTCGCCCAAGCAACTGGGGGCATTGTTATTTGAACAGATGAAAATCCCGCCCGTGCGCAAAACCAAAACAGGCTATTCTACGGATGAAAGTGTGCTGGAAGAAATTGCCGGGGCTTACCCCATTGCCCGCACCATTTTGGACTACCGCGCCAGTAGTAAACTAAAATCCACCTATGTGGATAACCTGCTGCTGTTGGCAGATGACAACCAAATTGTGCATTCCTATTTAGACCAAACCGGCACGGTAACGGGGCGGTTGTCCAGTTCCAGCCCTAATTTGCAAAACATTCCCGTACGTACCGAAAAGGGCCGCCAACTGCGCCGTGCCTTTTGTGCCGCCCCGGGGCATGTGCTACTTAGCGTAGATTATTCCCAAATAGATTTGCGCGTGCTGGCGCACGAAAGCCAGGACCCGGTACTCATTGAAGCCTTCTTGCAAGGGGGGGATATCCATACCCAAACCGCCGCGCAAGTGTTTGGCGTAATGCCCTTACTGGTAACGCCCGAAATGCGCTCTAGCGCAAAAGCCATCAATTTTGGTATTATATATGGGCAGGGGCCGATGGGCCTGTCCGAATCCTTGGGCATTTCTCTGCGCGAAGCCAAAGCCTACATAGATAATTATTTCCAAACCTACAAAGGGGTGCGTGCGTGGATAGATAAAAATATCGCGCTGGCCCGCCAAAACGGGTATGTGAAAACCATGTTAGGCCATGTGCGTTATCTGCCCGAGTTTAATATGGGGGTTGGCAGTATGGCATCCTTTGCACAGCGCGCGGCCATTAACACCATTGTGCAGGGCGGCTCGGCCGATATTATTAAAAAAGCCATGCTGGATGTGTTTGCCCTTACGCGCGGTACGGACGTAAACTTAATCATGCAGATACATGATGAACTGATTTTTGAACTGCCGCAGGAAAAATTAACCCCTATGGCTATGCAAATAAAACAACGGATGCAAAACGCCGTTACCTTACGCGTGCCTTTGTTAGTAAGTGCCAAAGCAGGTAAAAATTGGTACGAACTTGAAAAACTTTCACTATGAATGTTGCACACAACCAAAAATGGGTAATAGGGCTTACCGGGCCGATACTGGGCGGTAAAAGTACCGCGCTTGCCTGTTTTGCCCGCCAGGGGGCGGGGGTTATTTCTTGTGATGAACTGGTGCGGCAGTTGTACACGCGCCCTGTGGTACTTAAAAAAATAAAGGCGGCCCTGGGTACGGACCAACCGGCCCAAGTGGCCCGTTTGGTTTTTAAGCACCCGCAAAAACGCAAACAGTTGGAAAGCATATTGCATCCCCTCGTACTAAAAGAAGTACGCGCCCGCGTGAAACAAGCCACGCAACCCATTGTAGTGGTAGAAGTACCGCTGTTGTTTGAAGCCGGTTGGGAAAAATGGGTAGATTTGACCATTTGTGTCTTGGCAGACCCGCAGACCTTACCTGCCCGCTTACGGGAGCGCAAATTATCTTGCGCGCAATATCAGGCACGCTTAAAAACCCAGTTGCCCCCGTTAGAGAAAGCGGCCCGGGCGGATATCGTTTTTGTACATACAACTAAAAAACAACTCAGTCAAAGCGTTACGCGCTTTTGCCGCGCTTTGAACGTTTTACATCAAAAATAGGAGTAGTCATGGAAGAACAAATCACGCAGGAAACGCAAAGTACACCTGCTACGCAAACCAAAGCCGTTAAGGCTCCCACTGCCGCCCCCAAAACGCGCACCGCGCGTGCGGCACGCCCCCATAACAACAACCGCGCAAATGCGGCCGCACACACCCAGGCGGACGTACCACCGCAACAACCTTTGCGCCAACCCAACGGGGCCAAAGTGTTAGATGCGCGCGAACTAAATAAATTGAGTGTGGCAGAACTAACCAAACTGGCCACTAATTACCATGTAGAAGATGCCTCCGGCCTTCGCAAACAAGAGTTAATCGGCCGGATTATGAGTATTCAGGCCAAGCAAAACGGCTCTGTTTATGGCGGGGGCGTGTTGGAAATTTTGCCCGACGGATTTGGGTTCTTGCGCTCGGAAGATAACAACTACCTTTCCAGCGGCGACGATATTTATGTGTCCCCTTCGCAAATCAAACGCTTTGGGTTGCGCCGCGGGGATACGATTGAAGGCCTCATCCGCCCGCCCAAAGATAACGAGCGTTACTTTGCCATGCTCCAAGTGCAAAAAGTAAACGACGTGGAAACAGACAAAATCCACAACCGCCCGTTATTTGAAAACTTGACCCCGTTGCACCCCAATGAACGCTTTACGCTGGAAACCGACAAAAACGCCCTGACCCAACGTGTGATTGATATGATTGCCCCTATCGGTAAAGGCCAGCGCGCACTCATCGTGGCCCCGCCCAAAAGCGGTAAAACCATGATTTTGCAAGCCATTGCCCATTCCATAGAGGCCAATTATAAAGACGCGGTGTTAATGGTGCTTTTAATTGATGAACGCCCCGAAGAAGTAACCGATATGCGCCGCAGTGTAAAAGGCGAAGTAGTTGCCTCTACCTTTGACGAACCGGCCGACCGCCACGTGCAAGTGGCCGAAATGGTGCTAAACAAGGCCAAACGCTTGGCTGAATCAGGCAAAGATGTAGTCATTTTATTAGACTCCATTACCCGCTTGGCCCGCGCTTACAACACCGTAGCCCCGTCTTCGGGCCGCGTGCTGACGGGCGGGTTGGAAGCCACTTCTTTGCAAAAACCCAAACGCTTTTTGGGGGCTGCGCGCAAAATTGAAGAGGGGGGATCACTTACCATTATTGCCACAGCCATTGTGGAAACCGGCAGCCGTATGGACGAAGTTATTTTTGAGGAGTTCAAAGGTACCGGCAACAGCGAACTGACACTAGACCGCAAACTGTCCGAGCGGCGCATTTTCCCGGCGGTGGACATTAACCGCAGTTCCACCCGCAAGGAAAACCTGCTCTTAACCGAGGATGAGTTAAACAAAGTGTGGATTATGCGCAAGGTGCTGGCTCCGTTAAGTTCCGTGGATGCCATGACCATGCTACTGTCCAAACTTTCGGCCACTAAGTCTAATAAAGACTTTTTTAAACAAATGGAAGTAAACGCGTTTTAGTTAGGCGCATTGTACATGATTAAAATAGGCGGAACAAACGTTTGTTTGTTCCGCTTTTTTGTCGTTCATTAGTTGTCATCCTGAACTTGATTCAGGATCTTCAACGCCTGTTGTGGTTGTTCCCGTTTGGAACGGCAAGCGTGGAAGATTCCAAATCAAGTTTGGCATGACGTCTTTTTTTGATAACAATCATGGGCCCCTTCGCCGGGGCCTGGTTTTTCCTTGTTTTTACCGCACAACTTTATTATACTATAGGTACAATTTAATCTGTTTTTGGAACCGTTTAAGAAACGGGAAGATGGGAAATCCCAAATTCATTGCACGCCAAAAATAGCCGAATCAGACACAAAATGGAAAGAAGTCATGAGCTTTTTGTTTTGTGTCGAATGTTTGTCTTTTGCAAAACAGACAAATTACGGCTGTTATGTTGCGGTTTCGTGCAATGAACCTGATTATACCAGCCGTTTTTGTTTGGTTTCATAAATAGCAAATTGAAAATATAGGTCAGAGCCTGCCCCGCAGGGTTTTTATGCGGGGTATAGCCTGACATAAAGGGAGAAAAACTTATGAAAACCAACAAAAATGTAGTTATAACAAAAGACTGTCATTCCCGAATGTCTTTATCGGGAATCTACAACGCACGGCGTTGTCAAATGAAGGAAAATGCCTTATTAAATAGGTGCGTGGAAGATCCCCGACAGAGACCCTCGGGGATGACATCTTTATTTAATAACAACCAGGAAGCGGGAGATCCCCGACAGAATTCCTCGGGGATGACATCTTGTGTTACAACAGCCCACGGCTTTACCGCCCGCTCCGTCACCCCGCAGTGTCGGTATGCGGGGTATAGCGGGCACCATGGTTTCACTCCTCGCCGTCATCCTGAACTTGATTCAGGATCTTGTCGTTTTGCTAAAGGCTTTACGCTTATTGAGCTGTTAGTCGTCGTTTTAATCATTGGCATTTTGGCCGCTGTAGCCGTGCCGCAGTATAATGCAGCGGTGTTAAAAGCTAAATACGTGCGTATGATAACATTGGCGGAGAGTTTTAAGTCCGCACAAGAAAGGTATTTTTTGGCCGAAGGTACCTATTCCTCCAGTATTTGGAATTTAGATATAGATATTGCCGGAGAAAAAATAACAGAACCCTTTTCCAATATTGACGCTTATAAAGTGGGTGATTTTTATGTGTTTAGCTCACCTACTCAAATTGCCTCTTATTGGGTAGGCGAGAATGATTCTCTGTACATGATGTATAACTTGCGCTTTGAGCATGTTGATATGTGGGAGGGGGCGCATTCCCTGTGTCGGGCTTATAACCCAGCAGGAGAGGCCGGCAAAAAAGTATGTAACAGTTTGTCGGGTGCTTTTAATTGTGCGGAAAATAAATCCAAAGGATTTTATGCCTGTTTTGGACGATAGCAAGCGTAAAATTTTCATTTTTTCCTATAATATGCTATAATAAAGTACAAGAATTTTGATTAAGGAAGAAATAAAATGAAAGAAAAAATACACCCTACTTATGAATTTGTGGAAGTTACCTGCGCTTGCGGTAATAAATTTATGACTCGTTCCACTGCCAAAAATTTAAAGTTGGACATTTGCTCCGCTTGCCACCCGTTCTTTACCGGTAAACAGAAATTACTGGATACCGAAGGAATGGTGGAAAAATTCAACAAACGCTTTGCCAAAACCGAAGGGAAAACCTTGGTCCGCAAACCCAAAACGGAAGTAAAGGCCAAAGCCAAACTAAAAAAACCGGTTGCCAAAAAAGTAGCCGTAAAAAAACCGGCCGCTAAAAAAGCAGCCCCCAAGGCTGAAAAAGCAGAAGCCAAAAAAGCCGAAGCCAAATAGCCGCGCTTTCTTAAAAGAGCAGACACACAGGTGTCTGCTCTTTTTGCATATATAAGGAACTGGTATGGACACCTCTAAATACGCACAAGAATTTCAAACCCTGGAGCAGGAACTCTCTTCCGGCAATCTTTCCGGCGCGCAACTGGCGCAAAAAGCCAAACGCCATGCGTTTTTAAAACCCATTATTGAAAAAGAGCAAGAAATTGCCCAGACGGAAAAATCTATGGCTGACGACCGCGCTCTAATTGAAGCGGGGGAAGATAAAGAATTGGTCAAAATGGCGGCGGACGAACTGGCCGAACTGGAAGCCAAATTGCCGCAACTGCAAAAGGAACTGCGTATTTTGGTCATCCCGCCGGACCCGAACGATTCCAAAAACATTTATTTAGAAATCCGCCCTGGGGCGGGGGGGGATGAATCGGCCCTATTTGCCGCGGAACTGTTGCGGGTGTACCAGCACTTTGCCCAAACCAAAGGATGGACGACAGAAATTTTGGAGTTTACCCCCACGGGTTTAAAAGGGTGCAAGTATGTAAGTATGTTTATCAAGGGGGACGGGGCCTATTCTTGGTTGCGTACCGAGGCCGGCACCCACCGCGTCCAGCGCGTGCCCGATACGGAAACGTCCGGCCGCGTGCATACGTCTACCGTTACGGTGGCGATTATGCCGGAGGCCGAAGAAATTGATATTGAAATCCGCCCCGAAGATTTGGAACTGGAAACCTCCCGCGCGGGCGGCCACGGCGGGCAGAACGTAAACAAAGTAGAAACGGCGGTGCGTATTTTGCACAAACCCACGGGCATTGTGGTGTCCTGCCGCGAGGAACGCCACCAGGGAGCCAACCGCGAAAAGGCCCTGGCGATGCTTCGCGCTAAACTTTACCAGATTGAGGAAGAAAAGCGCAACAAAGAAATTTATGA
>JAZUSQ010000005.1:0-31387 GCA_045606825.1 Elusimicrobiaceae bacterium | reverse complement strand
GTAGTGGCCGTTAAACCATGCACTTTATGCACCGCATCTGCCGCGGCCGCATTAGCCGCAACAGCGTGGGTAGAAAGCGTTTGGGCTTGTGCCACCGTACCAAGCAAACATAACCCTAACAAATATATCTTTTTCATCATTTTTTACCCCACAGTATTGCACTTGTAAAACGCAACAACCGGTTTGTTTATTGCATTACCATTTTTTAAATACAAAAAATACCGCCGCCACCAGGCATAAAAAACCAACCACGTGGTTCCACTTAAAACTCTCTTTAAAATACCAGGCACTAAACCCGGCAAATACAGCCAGGGTAATTACCTCTTGCATTACTTTTAATTGTGTAACGCTAAAGTAATTACTGCCAATGCGGTTGGCCGGCACTTGCAAGCAATACTCAAAAAACGCAATGCCCCAACTTACTAAAATAACCGCCCACAACGCGCGGGATTTAAACTTTAAGTGCCCATACCAGGCTATGGTCATAAACAGGTTAGAGGCACACAACAGTAAAATAGGTTTCCACATATATTAAGGTAACGGGCACAGTTCATTATCCGGCGCGAACAACGCGCAATAGGTGTGCGGGGTAGTAGCCGGCAACTGCGGCGCACGGGCACAACAGGCCTGCGTGTTATCGGCACACACACACGCATTTAACTGGCCGTTTACATCATAAAAGTAACTGTCGTGCGGGTCATCCGGCCCGGCGTTTGCAACGGTCCCTACGGCAATGTGGCGCACCAACCCGGCGTTATCAAAGTACCAAGTGGTGTTGTCGGCACGGTAAAGCAGTACTCTGCCTTGCAGGGAAATAGCCGTTTGGCTAAGGGGCGTATTATCTATATGATGAATGTTGCGAACTACAATTCCGTCCGGTTTGGTAAGAGTAAATTGTTTGATGACACCGTCTTGTGTATCTTGCCAGGCACAGGGATATACCTCCCGGTCTAAACATTGCGTGAGTGCATTTTCAAACCTAGCACGCGCCGGGGAAAACGACAACCCCGTTTTAGGCAACAGCGGCTGAGACGAATTTGACGGTTGCACCGGAGGTTGCGGCCGTGTGGGTGTTTGGCGGGGGGAACCTCCCTGAACAGACCGGGCCGACACCACCCGTTTTTCTTGAGGTACGGCCGGTTTTAGCAGCCGCCACCCAATTACTCCTATTACAGTCAATATTCCTGCCAGTACAAATGCCACCAGCGGGATAAACCATAACGCCGTGAAATTGGATTTCTGTTTCATACTTACATTATAATAAATGTAGGTTTTGTTTTTCCCGCATTATTTTTACTATAATAAAGTATAATTTGACGAAGGGAGGATTTTTTAAACTAACTAATCATATCCTTTATAATTTTATCTGTTTTTAGAACCGTACCACAGGAGTACGGGTTTGCCTTGAAAAAGACACACTCAAACCGCTAAAAACAGTTCGCTATTAGGTACACAAGGGCGGCCACCCGCGTGTACCGAGTGTTTGCCGTTTATAAACAATGGCGGACCGCGGCTGTTTATTTAGAGTTTACGGTTTGAGTGGCTCAACTACACAGCCGTATTTTTATGCCTGCGTGGGGGAGCCCAATCATATAAGGAAATAAATTATGAAAAAAATAAAAAAGGGGTTTACCCTCATTGAATTATTAGTAGTAGTACTCATCATTGGTATTTTGGCAGCAGTGGCATTACCGCAATATAACAATGCTGTATCCAAGAGCAGGGCCGTAAAATTGATTATGCTAATCCAAAATATAGAAAAGGCTGTAGATCTATATGTTTTGGAAAATGGATATCAAGATGTTACGTTCACTCTTTCTGATTTGCTAATTGACACAACTGATCTGGCAAAAGAGGATTCGGTAACTGTACAATGCTCAGCAGATAGCACAGATCCGTATGGCTGTTATATCTCTTTTGCGGGAAGATATGTAGATATATCTTTAGATAAAGCTCGTTCGTCCGGAAAATGGGCAGACCCAAGTTGTACAGATTGTGGTCGTGCCTGTTTCTATTGGGAGGGAGACAAGGATAGCCAAACTCAATGTGAATACTTAAAAATATTAGACCTACAACCAATAGGGCGAGAATAAGAGAGATAACCAGGTATAGAACTCCCCGGCACGCAAACTGCCGGGGTTTATTTTTTTTATGCTATAATAAAGTATATGACAAAAAACCAACCAACTGTAAAACAAGAACAAGAGGCTATTATTTCTCTTTTATCCGGCACGAAAAAATACGTGCATGACCACAAAAGACGTGTCCTTACGGGCGCTGTTATTTTGGTATTAGCCGCCGTACTGGGCTACGCCTACAGTGCCCACACGAAAAAAGTGCAAGAACAATCCTGGGCCGCCTATTACAACGCACAACTGGCCGTGATGAACAATCCGGCAGACGTGGCCCCGCTGGACGGCGTAGCCGTGCAGTTTCCCAACACACAAGCCGCCCAATATGCCCAACTGCTAAAAGGGGATTTGTTATACGCGGCTGAAAATTACCCCCAAGCGGCCAGCGTGTACGAACCGCTTACCCGCGCACATAACGAAATTTTACGCACGGACGCCATTCTCTCGTTAGGGGCGGCACGCCAGGCCATGCAGGATTACGACGGTTCCATTGCCGTATTGAGCGATTTTATTGCCCAAAATCCCACCAGTTTTGCCTTGCCGCAAGCCTATTTTACCTTGGCCATGAGCCAGGAATTGGCCGGCAAAAAGCAAGAAGCCGTGGAAACATACCAGCAAATTTTGGCCAACTATACCAAATCTTACTTTGGCAAAGTGGCACAGGACAAATTGGCTGTTTTGAATAAATAAAGCGCATCCCCGCCGTACCACGTGCGGGGATTTTTGTGCAATAGGAGACAGATGAAAAAACTACTTGCAATGCTTTTAGTTTGTACGTTCGGTACAAATTTATCGTACGGGGCCGGGTTTGCCTTGTACGAATTTAGCGGCCGTTCCACCGCCATGGGCGGTGCCGTAATGGCCTCCTCGGCCGAGGCCGCCAGCCTGGCTAGTAACCCGGCTTTGATTACCCAGTTAGACGGCACCCAAGTACAATTAGGTGGCACCTTGGTAACGGCACACGCCAAAACTACCGTGGCCGGGCAAGCACGCGAACTCCAGCGCGACGTGTGGACACTGCCTAACTTTTACATTACCCACAAATGGAGTGATGACATATCCTTTGGCTTGGGCGGGTTTAGCCGCTTTGGGCTGGGGGGAACCTACAAAAACTGGCAAACGTGGGTAGGCAGTAACCTGGCTTACAAAGTAAAACTGGAAACTTTTTCCTTCACGCCCACCATTGCCATTAAAGCGAGTGAGCAACTTTCCATGGCTATGGGGTTGGAAGCCATGACCATAGACTTTACCCAATATTCTACCGCCCGTTACCCCATATATCCGGCCGCGTATAATTATGAAATCCACGGCAACGGCCTAAGTTGGGGGGGGAATTTCTCCTTAATTTACCGCCCTGAATGGGCCGAAAAATGGTCCGTTGGCGCGTTGTACCGCACCAAAGTAAAACAAAATTTAAACGGATACATTCACACCTCTACCGGGGGTAGTTTTTCTTCCGAGTTGCGCCACGCAGATGCCAAAGGTTCCATTACCTTGCCGGATAGTTTATCGCTGGGCGTTGCTTTCCGTCCCGACGAAAACTGGACCTTTGAAATGGGGGCCGTGGCCACCATGTGGAGTTCGTACGACCAAATTACCATTGAATACAAAGACCAGGAAACCGCCCCCACTATCCACAATAAAAAAGAATATAAAGACACCATCCGCGCTAACTTTGGGGCCGAATACCAATTTATCCCCAAATGGTTTGCCCGCGCCGGATATGTGTATGACAAATCCCCCATCAACGAGCATTCCATGGACACCCTGGTGCCCGTGGATGACCGCCACATTGTTAGCGTGGGGCTGGGCTACAAAGGGCAAACCTGGAGTGCAGACGTTGCCTACGCACATATTTTTGCCCGCCACCTAAGCGGGGACTCCAACACGCAATTTGGCGAACTGCCCATGAAATACGAACAAGGCCGCGGAGATATGTTTGCCCTGACGGTAGGGTACAAGTTTTAAGGGCACTGACCAACTAATTAAAATCCTCGCTTTTGGGCGGGGATTTTTATTTTCTATAATATGTATATAATGCGATTAGGGAGGTATTGTATGACACAAAATTGCAATGTCAACAACCGCAAAGTAGCCATTATCGGGTGCGGGTTTGTAGGCTCGGCCAGTGCCTTTGCCTTGATGCAAAGCGGACTGTTTAGTGAAATGGTTTTAATTGATACCGACGTGAAAAAAGCCGAGGGAGAAGCCATGGATATTTCCCACGGGGAGGCTTATGCCCGCCCCATGAAAATCTACGCCGGCACGTACGACGACATTGCCGATGCGGCTATCATCATTATTACCGCCGGGGCCAACCAAAAACCCGGCGAAACCCGCCTAGATTTAGTACAAAAAAACGTGGGTATTTTTAAAACCATTATCCCGCAAATTACGGCTCGCTCCTTTGGCGGCATTTTGCTGGTTGTGGCCAACCCGGTGGACATTTTAACCTATACAGCCCTCAAACTAAGCGGGCTGCCGGAAAACCGAGTGATTGGGTCCGGCACCGTACTTGACACGGCCCGCTTTCGCGAAATTTTAGGCGAACACTTGGGCGTGGACAGCCGCAGTGTACATGCGTTTATTGTGGGCGAACATGGCGACAGCGAATTAGCCGTGTGGAGTACCGCCAACGTAGCCGGTGTGCCGATTCATAAATTTTGTGAACTGCGCGGTCACTTTAACCACCAGGAAGCCATGCAACGCATCGCCCAAGACGTCAAAAACGCTGCGTACCAAATCATTGAACGCAAGAAAGCCACCTATTATGGCATTGCCATGGCGGTAAAACGCATTTGCGAGAGCATTGTGCGCGACGAAAAATCGGTCTTACCCGTGTCTAACCTCATGCACGGCGCATACGGTATTACAGACATTACCCTTAGTATGCCTGCCGTCGTTGGCAAAAATGGGGTAGAGGTACAAATGCCCCTCACTTTAAATGTGCAGGAAACTGCCGCTTTGCAAAAATCTGCTAAGATTTTAAAAGAAACGGCCCGCAACGCCGGGCTGTAGCAACAGGCTCAAACTAACTAAAAACTCCCGTCCTGTGGCGGGGGTTTTTCACATATACTATCCGTATGACCCGCATTAACGTAGTGCCCGCGCAGGAACTGTCAGACGCGTGGCTATTGGCCGAATACCGCGAGTTGCCCCGCGTGCTTAAACAACCCCTCAATTTGACGGGGGCCCCCACACGTTATCAACTGGGAAAGGGGCACGTCAAGTGGGCCCGTAAACACGGTGTGTTTGTATGTAAACGTATGGACCAGTTAGTACAAGAGATGTATTTGCGGGGTTTCTGCCCGGCGTACACCCGGGGCCTATACGCGTTTCTAACCCCTGAAATGTTGGACTATACCGTCACCCTGCAAGACTTGCAACTAAACCGCGCACGGCTGTTGCAAAAATACCAGTTACGCCCTCACGTACACGTGTGGACCCGCAGAGCCAAGCCCAATTACTTGTTGTAAACTTTTTCCCATAACTTTTGTACCAGCCGTGAAACGGCGTAGTTTGGCAACTCTGTTACCGGCACGGTAGGCGCGGCACTGCCGGGCCAACGGGCAAACCAAACATTGCGGGGCTTTTTGTAATGCAAGCAAAACTTAAAAACCCCCGCGCAAGGCGGGGGGGAAAAACAATGTGTCGGTTTATTTTTCAGCCGGGTGTTGCACCGGTAACTCATCAGCGGGCGGCCGCGGGCCGTGCTTTTTGCCAAACCGGGGGCCGTGTTTGCCCGGGAAGCCTTCGTGTCCGCGCGGGCCGTGCATGTGCATACCCGGTCTTGGCTCAAAAAGGGCTTTTACGTCGCCTTCGTTGTCAATGAGTTGCTGGGTTTTTTGGTCCACCCAGGTCTTTTTGGCCTCGGCCGTGTTTTCTTCACTCAGGCGGGTTTTCATTTCGGTTAAACGTTCTTCAAATTTAACCAGTTGGTCGGCTTTAAATTTGAGTTGTTCCTCATGAATGGCTGCTACCTCTTTTTCAATTTCCGCGCGTTTGGCATCTTTCTTTTTACCTGCTTTTAACTTGTTATATTCTTTGACAAGTTTGGCCATTTTTTCTTGGGTGGCTTTTAGTTTGGCGCGGTGCTCCTGGCGGGCCTTGGCAAATGCTTCATGGCCCTGTTGTACGGCAGGGGCCTCTTGGCCTGCCTGGGGCTGCGCGTCTTGCGCCGCTAACGGCACACTTACCAGCCCGGTAACCAACAATGTCATTAGTACTTTTTTCATACGTACCTCCTTAAAATTCCTGCTCCAATAATTCCAAATCGCTCAAAAATGTAGCGTAATCATCACTGGTTTGCGCGCTCATGTACGCCACCAGTTCGGTGCGGTTTAGCCCGTCTGCGCGGTGGTGTATGGCATATACGCCCGCCCCCATCAGTAGGGCCGCCATACTGCCCGCCAACACGTTGCGCCAACGCACAAACCAAGCCGGGCGGCGGGTGGTTTTGGCAAATACCTTATCCACCAACTGTGCCGGGGCGGCGGGGGGAACTAAAGCGGCCGATATGGCTTCTTCTAACGTGTTAAATTTCATACGGTTTCCTCACTGAGTAATAATTTGCGCACTTTGGCCACGGCGCGGTGGCAATCGGCCAGTACGGTGCCCAACGGGCGGGCTTGTACTTCGGCCATTTCGGCAAACGACAAATACTGCCGCAGATAAATTACTTCTTTTTGCCGGGCGGGCAAGGCCTCTATGGCCCGTTTTACGCGTTCCAGTCCCTCTTGGCTAGTCAACTGTTCCAGCAGGTCCGCTTCGTTATCGGGCAACGTTTCGTGCAAAAATGCGTTGCCTTCTTCGTCGGGTTGGTCTAAAGAATCCACTTGTTTGCGCCCGCGCAAATAATTAAACGCTTTGTTGCGTGCCGTTAAAAAGAGCCACGCTTTGCACTTGCCTTGTGCCTTAAAATCCGCCGCGTGTTTAAACAACGCCATAAACACTTCCTGGAACAAATCTCCCGCGGCCCCGTCGTCTTTTACCAGGGATAACAGATATTGGTACAAACTATTTTTATAACGTAGTACCAGTTCTTCAAACGCCCGGTTATCCCCAGCCGCAAACAACTGCACTAATTGGTCATCTGTCTGCATATCGTTCATATGTTCATAACACCATTTGGCTTTATTTTATTGCACCCGCTTGGCTAAAATTATATAATAATTAAAAGAATGGAAATAAGTTGCATCTGGGTTTCCAGTTTGCTATAATAATAAAAGTGAGTTTTTAAGCATACAATAACTATGTTACACACCTGTTGGTTTATTTCTAATGAACGCATTTGCGTGCTATCTAATCATAGCCCGCTAATGTCTATTACTTATAAAAACCAATAGGGACGTGGTACACAAACAGATTTAAAAAAAGAAAAATTAGAAAACCCGCCCTGATAAAAAAAAGAAAAAAGAACAGGGCGGGTTTTTATTGTAACTGAGGAATGAAATGAAAAAAATAATAGCCATACTGGTGTCTGTGAGTTTGCTTATCCTGCAAGCCCAGCCCGTGGCGGCCCAACTTCCGCGCAAACCGCTGGTAAAGGGCCTGGCCAACATCAAACTGCCTGCAAGCAAATATGTTTCAGGCAAATTAAAAGACCCGCGCCTGCTGCGTTTGGATACGGACTTGTTCAAACAGATGCGCCTGCCGCTTACGCAAAATTATGCGGCATTGCTCCATAGCAACCCGGCGTTAACGCCGGCACAACAAATCCTGGCGCACCCGCATGTGGATGAACGCGCGCTACTGTTGCGCTCGGACTTTGTAGCCCTGGCCTTAAACAACCGGGCCTCTGCAGGCGATATTGCAAAAGCAACGGATTTCTACCGCGAAAATTTACGGCAATTCAAATTAGGTACGCGGGAACAAACCGTACAAGCAGCCGCAGATATTGCTTCTTTAGGGATATTTGGCTCTGCCGAGGAAGATGTTCCCTTAATTTTGCATGTTCTTGCCAAAACCGTTCGTACTACGGAAGAACCCATCTTCACAGCGGCTGCGGCAAGAGCCTTTTTACGTTTAGGGGCTTATGAAGAATTAGAACATTTGGCCTCTGTTTCACTCGTACAGCCGGATTTGTGGGACGGTATTGCTGCATATGCGCAAGTTTATCAGTTGCCCCTTCAAATTGAGGCCCTTAAACCGCCCTACCGCGTACCGGCAGATATATCGGACTTTGCAACACGTACCCTGCCTTTAGGCCCGCTTAATGCCGTGGCAATAGACCCCTCGCTAGAGTCCACCTACTTATATATGAATGCCGGTAAGGACCTGGCCACCACTTCCTTGCCCGCCGCGCCTACCAACGGCGTAGCCTTAGATTTAAGCCGTGGCGTAGTTCCTTTGCAAGTACCAGCGGGAGGGGAACCCCTGATAGCAGCCCCTACCCAAACGGCCGCGTTGGCCATGGCAAACAAAGCCGCCCAGGAAGAATTAGCCACACTGGTTACCCAATACAAACCGGCAACGTTCTCGGCCCAAACGCAACAACTAATGGCTAAAACGCAAGACTGGGTGCGCCGCTTAAAACCTACAGCGTTAGATGAAACCACATTCGCCCAACGCTCGGCCTTATACTTAACGGCATTTTCCATTGGGTTGGAAATCGGCACGCCCATTATGGCCAGCATCAAAAGTGCCTTAAATTTACCGCTGACGTTTGCTATATTGGTTACAGCCGCTACGTATGCACCGTATTTATTCGGCTCGTTTATTGCAAACTGGCTCAAAACCAAAATCGGCCGCAAAGGTACCATTAATACCGGGCTTGCTATGATGGGGGGTAGTTTTGCCTTAGGTGCTACAGCCTTGGGTTTAGACGGTTCCTTTACTGCTTGGGATAACCCCATGGCCCAGTATTTAAGCCTGTTGGGGGTATTAACCACGGCTAGCACAGGGGCGGTATTCATCCACAACGCGGCGGGACCGATTATGACAGAAATCAGCAAAAAAGCCTCCGACCTGGTCCGCCAGAAACGCGGCACGTATATTGAACTAAGCCGTTCTGTAGGGATGATGGCCTCGTTTGGGTTCCCGTTTATTGCCACCAGTTTATTGGGGTTGGATTGGAGTGCCCCCTTCTTGTTAGCCTTGCCTGTGGTAGGAGCCTCGGCCCTGGCCTTAAACTGGGCCAAACTGCCTAACACAAAACCGCATGTGTTACCGGCCCCTAAAATGGCCCAATCTCCGGTGATGGACGGGGTACGAAAGGCCCGTAAATCCATGCACTGGAAAGACTCCTTGCTTAACAACAGTTATGTGCGTTTGCTCAAAGAAGAACCGGGCGTGGGCAGTTTTATTACGTCGTTATTTTTGATGAATGCGGTGGAAATGGGCATTAACAGTGGGTTCTTGTTCATGTTGCCCAAACTAACCACGAATGAATCCTCGCAATACTTATTTGGAATGACCCAGTTTGCCATTCCGTTCCTCTTAGGGCGGTACATGGCAAGTTATTTCTTAAAATGGTTCCCCCAGCGTAACATCAGTGTAGCCACGTTACTGGCTGGAGGAGCCGCCTTGGCCTCGCTGGGGATGACTGATAATGTCTATGCGTTGACGGCCGCGTTGTTTGCCTCGGAACTGGGGACCTCTACGGCCTTTACGCTGGCTTATGCCCGCACCGCCAAAAACCACTTGACGCAGGATCGGGTTACTTCGCTCATCATGGCAACGGCCGTTTCGTGTGCGTTGGGGCCTGTCTTATTTACCCAGGTGGCTGAAGGCATTATGAATGCCGGAGTACTAAACGAAACGGGTGCCACGGTAGCCGCCTTGATTGGGATACCGTCCCTGTTGGCCTTGCTCTCTGCCAAATTGTTTAGACGTATGGAAAACAAAACCACTAGCGGCATCAGCACCTTCAAGCAAGAAGCAAGCCGTTGGCTGGCACAAATTAAAAAACTACTGCGTTTCGCGTAATATATATCCGCAGTTACCAAATAAGCATCCCCCGGCAAAGCCGGGGGTTTTGTTTCTTTGTGTAGATATTTTGTTGCTAGGCCACAAAAATATTATTTGTTATAATATAGTTACAATTTATTCTGTTTTTGGAATAAATTTATTATCGCTACGGGTTTTCCCGTAAGCATTCGCACTCCAAAAACAGTCGTTGCAGGTGAGACATAACGACGGTTATGTCTTACCTAATGTTTGCTGTTTGAAAAAATGGCAGATTACGGCTGTTTATCTGGTTCGGTGCGAATGACTCAGATAAAATGGCCGTTTTGTTTCGTCTGGGTCCAACCGAACACAAAAGGAAATAAACATGAAAAAGAACAAACGGGCGTTTACGCTCATAGAGTTGTTAGTAGTAGTCTTAATCCTTGGTATTTTGGCGGCGGTAGCCTTGCCCCAATACCAAAAAGCCGTAGAAAAAAGCCGGGTTAGTGAGGCCCTTACCACTTTATCTGCACTTGAAAAGGCGTTAGATAATTATGTATTAGAAAATGGGTTTCAAGAACAGTATTTTCTTGTTGACGAATCCGATACAGAACTAGTTATCGACGTAGGTAGTCAGTTAGACTGTTCTCCTGGATATTGGTGTAAAGGAAAGAATTTTGGTTTCCAAGTAGAGTGTTATTCATCATTCTGCGCGGCACAGGCCACTAGAATGCCGGCTAACGTTTCAAATTGGGATTTTGTAGACAATGACACATACTCCATTGCAACCAGAAAATATAGCAATTCAAATCAATGGGTACATTCTTGCCAGCCTTATAATCAAATTGGGCAATATATTTGTACCAGTTTGGCATCACAAGGTTGGAGTAATTAAAAAACAGGCACCCCAAACGGGGTGCCTTACGCATATATCTACCTAACTACCGCCTTAATTATTACTGCCAATACGCCCCATATCTACCGGTAACGGTACCTCCACCCCCATGGGGCCTTCAAAATACATCGTTCCGGTTAAATGGTAATCAATGGTACCGCTTCCCATGGCCAACAGACCCACCATATTACTGCCCAGTGTCAAGGTAGATACGTCAAAGCGGGCCTTGGCATTGTACGTTGCCAGCGGGGCAATTTCAATATCAGCCAAGGTTACGTCGGCTATTTTCTTATCATTGGCATCCAATTTGCCTACAAAACGTTTTAGTTTAGCCGGCTGGGTACGGTTGGGGTTGGTAATGGCAATCGTAGCCAAAAACCGAATAGAAGAAAGCCCCACTTCTTCTACCTCTACACTTTTTAGGGCATAGGTGCAATCTTTCAGGTTTTTGGCCTGTTGCACGGTAGTACAACCAACGAATAAAAAAATGCCTAAAGCAAGAACCCACCATTTCTTCATATAAAAACCTCCAAGAGTAAGATATATAAATTGTATAATAAAATGAAATCTTTAGGGAGATTTTTTTATGAACGAATTACAACAAAAAATATACACCCGCCTGGTGCGTTATGTATCTGTAGATACCACCAGCACGGCCGACAGCACCGTCGTGCCCTCTACCGATTCCCAAATTTCCTTTGCCCACCAACTGGCCGCCGAGATGAAAAAAATCGGCATTACGGAGGTGGAAGTGGATGAATATGGCTTTGTAACGGGTTTAATCCCCGCTACCACCGATAAAAAAGCCCCCGTCATTGGTTTCTTTGCCCACATGGACACAGTTAGTGATTACAACGGCCACAACATCCGCCCTGTACTGCACGAAAATTACGCAGGTGGCCCGCTGGTCATCAATGCCGCCAAAAATATGGTACTTAACGAACAAAACGCGGCCAATTTATCTAAATGTATCGGAGACAACATTGTTACGGCCGACGGCAACACCCTTTTAGGGGCTGATGATAAACTGGGCATTGCCATTATCATGACCCTGGCCGAACAACTGCTGGCCCACCCGCAAATTGCCCATGGCCCTGTTAAAGTGGCGTTTACTATTGATGAGGAAACCGGCACCGGCATTGGGTATTTTGATGTGGCCAAATTTGCGGCGGACTTTGCCTACACCGTGGATGGGGCCAACCTGGGTGATATTGACTGCGGTAACTTTAACGCCGATGCCGTTACCATCCGCATTACCGGCAAATCCTGCCACCCCGGCTCGGCCAAGGGCTTTATGGCCAACCCGGTACGCATTGCGGCGGATATTATATCGTCCTGGCCGGAAACGAAACTGCCCGAGACGACCGACGGCGAAGACGGATTTATTTTGTTTAAAGACATTTCTGGCGGCTTGGAAAAAGCCGAAGTGCAAGGTATTGTGCGCGAGCATGACTTAACCAAATTTGCCCAATTCAAACAGGATTTGCTGAACCTGGTGGACGAAAAACGCGCCAAATATCCGGCGGCCAAAATTGAGGTGGAGTTTAAAGAGCAATACCGCAACATGCGCGATATTTTAAAAACCCGTCCGCAAGCCATGCAACTGTTGGAAAAAGCCCTCCAAGACAACCACGTGCCTTACCAACTTACGCAGGCACGGGGGGGAACCGACGGCGCACAAATGACGTTTAAGGGCCTACCCACGCCCAACATTTTTGCCGGATATGAAAACCCCCACGGCCCGTACGAATGGTGCAGTTTAAACTGGGCGGAAAAAGTGTTACACGTATTGGAAAGCATTGCTACAGATGCCGTAAAATAGGGGGATCTTTTGAACCCCTTTTACCACAGAAAACCCAAGTCTTTGTGAAAGGCCATAAACACCCCTCCAACCGGCGGGGTGTTTGTTGTATAGGTAAAAGTGCATACGCCAAAGTGGGTATCAAAAATATATAATATGGATATAAGGAGCGTATATGAAAAAAATTTCTGTCGTGTCCAGTTGCTATAATGAAGCCCTAAACCTGGATGAATTATACCGCCGCACTACCGCCCAGTTTGAGGCCCTTAAAGACCAATTTGAATTTGAATTTATCCTGGCCGATAACGGCTCTACCGACGAAACCGCCGCCAAACTGCGGGAACTGGCCCAAAAAGACAAACGTGTTAAAGTCATTTTAAATTCCCGTAATTTTGGGCATATCCGCTCGCCATTTCACGTGGTGCGCCAAGCCCAGGGGGATGCGGTTATTTTAATCGCGTCCGACTTGCAAGACCCGCCCGAACTCATTACCCAACTTATCGCCCAATGGCAAGCCGGCAACCAGGTGGTATTGCTACAAAAACAAAACAGTGATGAGGGACGCATCATGTTTACCGTGCGCAAATTATATTACTGGCTTATTGGTAAACTGTCCGATTCGGGCACCCAACTGGCACCCAACTGCACCGGCTCGGGCCTATTTGATAAACAAGTGGTAGATGCCCTGCGCGCTACCGACGACCCATACCCCTATTTCCGCGGTCTGGTATGTGAGGTGGGCTTCCGCCGGGCCTACGTACCGTTTGACCAACCCCTGCGTAAACGGGGGGTAACGGCCAATAATTTTTACACGCTTTATGACATGGCCATGACGGGCATTGTAAAAAATAGCAAAGTGCCTCTGCGTTTAATGGCAATTATAGGGTTTGTGTTGTCTTTACTTACGTTTGCCGCGGCGTTGTTTTACTTGGTATGGAAACTGATGTATTGGAATACATTTTCCATGGGGATGGCCCCCTTGATTATCAGTGTAATGTTTTTAGGTTCAGTGCAACTGTTCTGCCTGGGGATTTTGGGTGAATATGTAGCCGCTATCTACACCCGGGTGGATAAAAAACCACTGGTGCTGGAAAAAGAACGTATCAATTTTTAGGTTGTTTACCAAAATAGCGCAGGAACGGATTACCTTCCTGCCAGCCAAAAAAGTTGTTTAAGGACAAATCATTCTTCGGGCGCGTAATGCCCAACCGGGTGGCGTAAATCGTGCGGGTAATTTCGTGCAGGGGGGTAAGACTGCCCAGTGCCAGCACTACCAGCAGTAATGCCAGTAGCCCTTTGTTGTGCGTGCGCCAACGGTAGTTGTCCAATGTTTGTAACGTCATTACATACAAAAGTACCAGTGCCGGGATGGTGGCGCGCATACAAAAGTCGGGTCCTTCGCCCACGCGGATGAACGGATACACCAGCAGGCATACCCAACACATATAATACAGTACGTTGCGTTTATGGCGTTTGTAAATAAGTAGCAAAAACAATCCCACCTCCGGCAGGAAAAAACAAACCAGCCAATGCCAAAGCGGAATTTGTAAAAACAAGGGTTCTCCGGCGTGGGTGGCTCCCCCGGCAATGTTATTGGTTAAATACGTAAAACTAATCAGCCCAACCACCCCGGCCCCTGCTATATTTTGAAATGTAAGTGAATGTAAAACGGTATTTTTCCAATCCCGCAGAGCCGCTTTTACATAGGTGTACGTGGTGCCGTTTTTGATGTACCAATATCCCACAAACGGCAAGGCCCCCATGGCCGGTAAGGTGCTATGCAGTAACGTGCAGGCATACAAAAATGCCATGTTTTTATTATTTTTTTCGTGTAGCATAAGCAGTATAAATACCCACATGGGTAGTGCCTGGTTGAATACCCAAAATAATTGGGTGGTAAAACTGGAAAACTGAAAATACGGATACCACCATTCCAAATGATTGATAGGGGAACTAAGTAGCCACGCTTTACCCACCAACACACACCCCAATACATCTAAGCCGCTAAATAAGATAAATAGAAATACCGGCCAATAGCGCGCCCGTTTGCATAGGGCACTAATTAAATAAAACGTCAGAAATACGCCCAATGCCGCCCACACAATCTGTGCATAAAACCCCAGTTGCACACTATGGGCCAATTTGCCTACCAGCGCACTGGGCAACCAAAACCCTATGTAATAGGTTAAAATAACAGGCGGGTTTGCCGGTTGTACGGGCCAGGGGTATTGCACAAGTAGTTCAAATAGCGGGTTGCGGCAGTTGTGGTCTGCGTTTTGAAACACAAGCGCCCCAATACCCGATAAATACACCCATATAATCCCCACCAGTGCTATCCAAACCAGTTTTTCCCACTGGGCCTTGTTAGGCGGTACCCACAATACAGGGGCGTTTTTGCAGGCCAAATACAAACTAGCCAGTACCACACTGCCGCCTATCAGGGCAGTGGGCAGGTTGCACCAACCGGTTATAAATAAAAATACCGGCACGCCTACATACAAATAACCCAGACGCACCAGCCAGCAGGACGTTTTTTGCATGAATCAAATTCCTTCTAATTTATGTCAAATTGTATCATATCCGCGCTAACGTGTCAAAATGCCCCCTATAGTTGACAAGGTGCCACGCACTTGCTACAATATATGTGTTCTTTGATAAGAGCGGCTTGGGTTCCAAGTCGCTCTTTGTACAATAGGAGGGCACATGAAAGACCCTAAACTTATAGAAGAAACCATTGCCAAGGCTTTGTCCGCCCAAGGGGTGGAACTGGTGGATTTAGTCATCCAGCACCAGGGGCGCAAAGCCGTGTTGCAATTTTTTGTAGATAAGGTAGGCGGTGTTACGCTAGATGACTGCGGCACACTGACCGACCAAATTGATTCTATTTTAGAAATGGAACAGTTAATAGACGGTGCTTACGTGCTGGAAGTATCTTCCCCCGGGGTAAACCGTGTACTCAAAACACCGGCCCATTTTAAGCGTTTTGTGCAAGAGCGCGTAAAAGTGGTGCTCAAAGTGCCCTTGAACGGGCGCGGCAGTTTTACCGGCGTTATCGCCCAGGCTGATGACGACGCTTTCGTTTTAGATGACGGAACAACCCAGTACCGCTTTGAATATGCCAACGTTAAGAAGGCCAATTTAGACCCGGTATTGGAATTTTAATAACCCAGGAGAATACACACTATGGCAGAAAATGCAAAAGACTTTATCGCCGCGCTGGAAGGCTTAGAGCGCGAGAAAAACATCAAACGGGATGATATTTTAAAAACCATTGAAGATGCCCTCGTTTCGGCCCTGCGCAAAAATTTGGGCAAAACCGCACAAATTGAAGCCCACGTAGATGGTGTTTCCGGTGTGGTACAGGCCAAACAGGTGCTTAACATTGTAGATATCGTAACCAACCCGGACACGGAAATTGACCTTGTTTCCGCCCAAAAAGAAGACAAAAAAGCCCAACTGGGCGGCGTGCTGACACGCACGCTGGAAGTGAATGATTTTTCCCGCATTGCCGCGCAAATTGCCAAACAGGTACTCATCCAAAAAGTACGCGGCATTGAGCGCGATAACTTTTACAAAGAATTTAAACCGCGCGAAGGCGAAGTAGTTATGGGTTCCGTGCGCCGCATGTCGGACCGGGACATGATTGTAGATTTGGGTAAAATTGAGGCTATTTTGCCGTATTGCGAACAAATCCGCAAAGAACGCTACCCCAACGGATCGCGCATTAAAGCCATCATCACCAAAGTATTTAACCAGGAAGAACTGGCCGCCATTAACGAAAAAGAAGCCGAGGGCAACCTGGGCCACTACAAAAATGCCGCTTTTAAACTAGATAAAGGCCAACGCGGGCCGTATGTGTTTTTATCCCGTGCCAACGGACAATTTGTAGAAGAACTGTTTAAAGTAGAAGTGCCCGAAATTAACGAAGGCATTGTAGAAATTAAAGCCATTGAGCGTGACCCCGGTGTCCGGGCCAAGGTTCTGGTCAGCAGTATTGACAGTAAAATTGACCCTATTGGTACCTGTGTAGGCATGCGCGGCATCCGCATCCGGGCTATTCAAAACGAACTGTCCGGTGAACGCATTGATTTAATTACCTACTCGCCGGATGTAAGCACGTTAATTATGAACGCCGTAGCCCCGGCAAAAGCCAATTCTGTGCAGTTTACCAACCTGGAAAGTAAAAAAGCCGTGGTCATCCTGCCAGATGACCAACTGGCCATTGCCATTGGTAAAGACTGGCAAAACTTGCGTTTGGCTTCACGCTTAACGGGCTGGAAGTTAGATGCTAAGAGCGAAAGCCAAAAAGCCGCCGAAGAACGCGCCGCCAACAGCACCGTGCAAGCCGTACTGGCTAATGTAGAAGGCGTAGGTGCCAAGACGGCCGAACTCCTGCAAAAAGCCGGGTTTACCACCATTGAAAAATTGGCCAACGTGCAAATTGAACACCTCTGTACTGTGCAAGGCATTGGCGAGAAAACCGCCGCCAAAATTATTGAGGGGGCTAAAAAACAATTAGCCGAACTGGCCGCCACCGCGCCCACCCCTGCTGAAAAACCGGTGCAAGACACCCCCAAGGAGGCTACAGATGACTCCCAAGAAAACAACTAATACGCCCGAGGAAAAGCCAGCCGCCAAGAAACCGGCCGCCAAAAAAACGGCGGCTAAAAAAACGACGGCCAAAAAAGTAGCAGTCAAAAAAGAGGGGGAAAAGAAACCTGTTAAAAAGGCGGCTACCCCAAAAACAGCCACCAAAAAAACGGCGGCTAAAACTCCGGTCAAAAAACCGGCGGCTAAGCGCACCGCTAAAAAAGCCAGTACACCCGTAGCGGACAAACCGGCCGTGCAACCGGCCCCGGCAACATCCAAAACGCATGTGTCCCCGGCGCAACCCAAAGCGGTTCCTCCGGCTCAAAAGCCCGCGCCAACGCCACAGCCGCAAGCGCCACATGCAACGCCTGTTACGCCTAAACCGCAGGCCGCCGCGGCGTTAAAAGAATCTTCGGCTACGTATCAGGCCAAAGCGCAATCGGCCCCGGGGCCACCCAAAGCGGCCCCGGCCCCAAAGCCCGCCGTGCCAACGCCACAGCCGCAAGCGCCACATGCAACGCCTGTTGCGCCTAAACCGGCCCCGGCGCAAACACCGCGCCCCGCGCAGGCCGCCCCTGCGGCGCAAACACCTGCTAAGCCGGGTAGTAAAACCATCCGCATTGTCGGTACGCCTACCGTCAAGGAATTGGCGGAAAAGATGAATTTTAAGGTAAACGATTTCATCAAAAAACTTATGATGATGGGTATTTTTGCCACCATTAACCAACGCTTGGAAAAAGACATGATTGAACTGATTGTGGACGAGTGCGGGTTTGTGGCAGAAATGGCGCAAGAAGATTTAAAAGAAGCCGCCGCCGTCATGCAAACGCAGGACAAGCCGGAAGATTTAAAACCGCGTAGCCCGGTTATTACCATTATGGGCCATGTGGACCACGGTAAGACCAGTTTATTAGACGCCATCCGCAAATCCAACGTGGTGGCCGGCGAAGCGGGGGCCATTACCCAGCACATTGGGGCCTACCGCGTGAAAACGCCGCGCGGCCAGTTGACGTTTTTAGACACCCCCGGACACGAAGCGTTTACCGCCATGCGTGCGCGTGGGGCGCAAGCCACGGATATTGTGGTGCTGGTGGTATCGGCTACCGACGGCATTATGCCCCAGACCATTGAGGCTATGGAACACGCCAAAGCCGCCGGGGCACCCATTATTGTGGCGGTCAACAAAATTGACCTGCCCGGTGCCAACCCGGACCGCGTGCGGCAAGACCTTTCTGCCCGCGGCTTAGTGCCCGAAGAATGGCAAGGCAACACCATTTACGTGGATATTTCCGCCAAAAAGCACCTGAACATTGATAAACTGTTGGAAATGATTGCCCTGCAAGCGGAAATGATGGAACTCAAAGCCAACCCGGACCGCCCGGGCGTGGGCGTTATTTTGGAAAGTAAGCGCGATAATAAACGCGGCGTAGTAGCCACGGTGCTGGTACAGAAAGGAACCATGAAAGTGGGCGATCCCTTCCTGGTAGGCACCAACTATGGCCGTATCCGCGCGCTCATAGATGAAAATTCGCAACGCTACCAAAAAATCGGCCCCAGTGTGCCGGCGGAAATTTTGGGTATTAACGGCGAACCACCGCAAGTGGGCGATACACTCTATATTATGCAGAGTGAAAAAGAAGCCCGCTACGCCGCCGAGAAACGAAAATTGGCAGAGAAGGAAGATTCGCAAGCACACCGCAAGCAAATGTCCTTAATGGCCCTGGGTAAAGAGGACGAAGAAGGCAACAAAGTAAAAAAATTAAGTTTGATTTTAAAAGCGGATGTGCAAGGCTCCATTGAAGCCATTAAAGATGCGCTCTTGCGTATCCCGTCTGATGAAGTTGAACTGGATATTGTCCTCTCCGCCCCCGGCAACATTAACGAGAGCGATATTTTGCTTGCCAAAGCCAGCAATGCGGTAGTAATCGGGTTCCATGTGGCAACCGATCACAAAGCCCAGGCCGAGGCCGAGCGCGAAGGCATAGAAATCCGCAACTACACCATTATCTTTGAATTGTTGGAAGACATCAAAGCCGCTATGGAGGGTTTGTTAGAGCCCGACGTAGTGGAAACCGTGGTGGGTACGGCTACCATTAAGAAAGTCATGAAACTAAGCAGCGGCTTAATTTCGGGTTCTTTAGTGGAGTCGGGTACCGTGATCCGCAATTATGAAGTGCGCGTGAAACGTAACGGCGAAGAAGTAGGCCGCGGCAAAATTGGCGGCTTAAAACGCTTCAAAGATGACGTGAAAGAAGTGGAAAAAGGCTACGAGTGCGGTATCTTAATTGAAGGCTTTAAAGGCGTGCAGGAAGGCGACCTTATTGAGTGCTTTAAGAAAGAAACCGTCACCCGCAGAATTAAGATGTAAGATGTTGTTTTAGTAGATGTAAACACAACGCCGCCCCCTCAATAACGAGGGAGCGGCGTTGTGAACTATAACATGTTAATTCTATTATAAATCTATACTATAATAACAATGAGAATCACAAACTAGTGGATCTTGCTTAGTCATACCTTTACAAATGCTGTCTGCTGTCTCATTATTATAAACTGCGACACACATCCTCAAGGATCTCTTTTGATCAGGATTTTTACCTTCTTCTCGATTTGAAAAATTGAATTGGAAGAGAGGAAGTTTATAATTATAGTTTTTGGGCCAAGTGAGGCAACCTCCAGTGGAACAACTAACAATATACTCTTTACTTTCCGGGATTGATACATCCAAGTTATCCAGGGTATTGGTGTATGTACCGTTGGCTAGAAAATAGGTTTCTTCAGCCTGCACGAGTGCTTTTAAAATAATAACGGCTTCGGTTGCACGGGCCTTATAAACAACTTTCTGGTACTGTGGCACGGCCACCGCCGCCAAAATGCCAATGATAAGGACTACCACTAACAGTTCAATAAGGGTAAACGCCTTTTTATAACATAGGCGTATGCTCAGGGGCTGTTGCTGTGCATCTTCCACGCCTGTGCCGTTATTAAACAAAGATGTCATGGCAGACTTGATCTGCCATCTTCCACGCCTGTTGTTTAAAAACAACAACGACGTGCGTTGAAGATCCTGAAACGAGTCCAGGATGTCTTTATTTTTATCACGGCATACGTTGTAGATTGCCGAACCCTGCGGGCCGCTAATTTCTCGGGAATGACCCTTTTTATTTACTGTTATTTGCGTATAACCCCGCCGGGTCATTTTCTTTATCATACGTTTCTCCTGATTGTTTTATTTTCAATTCTCTCTGCCCCGGCAAGCATATAAAAACGGCTATTTTTATTGAACTATTAGGAGAGACTCAATACAAACAGCCGTGGCTTACCGTTTACACGGTAAACACTCGGCACAAAACAGTGAGTTTCGAGGGCTCACTATTTTGTGCCTGCTAACGACTGTTCTTGGACTCCTAATAGGTCGGCTACGCCAACTCTGCGTATTCTCTATACGCTTCCAAAAACAGATAAAATTGTACCTATAGTATAATAAAAATTGTTACAATTAACCAGTGGTTATTTTTCAAACGGGCCCAGGTGCTTTTGGGCCTTTTGGCCCACTGGACAATTTTCCAAATAATCTTATACTATGATTGTAAAAGGAGAAATTACTATGAAAAAACTAATCGCACTCATGTTTTGTTTGACTGTTATGGCCGTAGCCGCCCGGGCCGAATATCCCGGTGCCGAGGGAAAATCTCCCCAAAAGGCCCGCTTAAACCAAGCGGTTGCGCGTGCCGCATCAGCGGCCCAACAACAAGCCCCCCAAAAGCAACAACCCATTAAAATTGCTGGGGAAAAACGGTTGGTTACGGTGCGCTTGGAGTTGCAAGAAATGCAAGACAACGAACAATATATATTGCACCGTTACTGGTATTGCCCGGCTGTCATTTTTAATAAAGAGGGAGCCCTGGCTTTTGACGGAGAATGCTGGAAAGCCTTTGAAGAAGCGGAGAAAATCCACCCCGGCCCCGTAGCACATTTCTTTGTAGATTTGGGGAATTTAGGGGAATATAAAATGGGAGAACATTATGGCGAACCGTTCTACTTTATGTCTAGTTATGTAGCGTACGGGTCAGGTGATGAATATACCCATAGTGTAGATGAATCGTTCGTCCGCTCGGCAGATAAAACGTATATTATCTATAAACGCTCGTTATTTAACGACCCAACCAACCAGGAAAATGCGGATAACTCTGAAGTAAAAAAAGCAATTGCCAACTACTATAGCCAACATAACTTAAAAGAAGTAACGGCTGAGCATTTGTCTAAATATTTCCGCCAGAAACATGCCCATACCAAGCAAGAGTTAACCCGTTTCCCCTTTTAAACCGTTCATTCCTCTCTGTCCGGCACGCCCCTTCTAATTAAAAAAGGGGCGTGTTTTTTTGTCTGCATTTTTATACAATAACTAAAATACTGCTTAAGGAGATTACTATGGCAAATAACCCTATGTTTAACGAAAAAGCCTTCCGCAATGCAGAAGGCCCCAATATGTCCGGCCCGCAAGGCATGCACCTGGTGCGCGGGCACGACGTTGCAAACACCATGACCTTGCAAGGCACCATTAACAAAACCTTTCTCTTGCTATTTATTTGCGTGGTGGGGGGGATGATGAGTTGGACCAACCCAACGGCCTGGGTAAACTATTCTTGGCTCATTGCCATTGCCGCTTTTGTGCTGGCCCTGGTTACCTGTTTTAAACCGGCTATTTCTATGTTTACCGCCCCGGTATATGCCTTGTTGGAAGGGTTATTACTGGGGGCCGTATCGGCTATGTATAATGCCCAATTTCACGGCATTGTGTTCCAGGCGGTTGCCATTACCGTGCTGGTGTTTTTTGTAATGCTGGGTATTTACCGCTTTCAAATCATCCGTGTAACGGAAACGGTCATGAAGGTCATTTTTGCCGCCACGGCCGCCATTGCGTTGTTTTACATCATTTCTATTGTACTGCGGTTATTTGGGGTCAATACATCTTATTTGTATTCCTCCTCGCCGTTATCTATTGGCATTAGCGTAGTCATCTGTTTGGTAGCCGCGTTTAACTTTTTGATGGATTTTGAGTTCATCAACCGTATGACCAACCACTACACTACCCCTAAGTATATGGAATGGTACAGCGGGTTTAGTTTGCTGGTTACGCTGGTGTGGTTGTATTTAGAGATTTTACGCTTGCTGAGTAAAAGCCGCAGCCGGTAGTATGAAAGATGTAAGCCCCGTAACGCTACGGGGCTTAAATTTTGTAAAATATAGGTAATGGGGCCGCAAGGGCCGCCTATATATTACAAAGGAGTAAGCCAAATGAATTTTGACAAAATCAAAAAAATCCAAGATATGGATTTGAAAAACAAAAAAGTGCTGGTACGGGTAGATTACAACGTGCCGCTTAAAGACGGCAAGGTAGATAACAACAAACGCATTGTTGCTACCGAAAAGACCATTAAACACCTCTTAGACAATAACTGCCGCGTGGTGCTCATTGCCCACTTGGGCCGCCCCAAAGGCCAAGTATGCCCGGAATTTAGCCTGGCCCCCGTTGCCGCCGAAGTAGAAAAACTTTTTGGCGTGCCGGTGCACTTTGCCAAAGATTGCATTGGCGAAGAAGCCGATAAAGTAGTAGCCGCCACCAAAAACGGTGAAATTGCCCTGTTGGAAAACTTGCGTTTTCACCCCGAAGAAGAAAAGAATGACAAAACCTTCGCCCAACAACTGGCCAAACACGGCGAAGTATTTGTGCAAGAAGCCTTTGGTACCGTGCACCGCGCCCATGCGTCCACCAGTGCCATTGCCGATTATTTGCCCGGTTGTGCCGGATATTTGGTGCAAAAAGAAGTAGAATTTTTGGGCAAAGCGTTGGAAAACCCGGCCCGTCCGTTTGCGGCGGTTATCGGCGGGGCGAAAGTGTCTGACAAAATTTTGCTTTTAAACAACCTCTTAGACAAAGTAAACGTGCTGATTATTGGCGGCGGAATGGCTTACACATTCCTTAAAGCCAAAGGCATGGAAATCGGTAAATCTTTGGTAGATGACACCAAAATTGACGAAGCCAAACAAGTCATGCAAAAAGCGGCCGACAAAGGCGTAAAAATGTTAATGCCGGTTGATTTCCGCGTATCCAGCGAATTTTCCGAAACCGCTACCGCTACCGAAACCGATGTCATCCCTGCCGACAAAGAATCCATGGATATTGGCCCCAAGACGGAAAAACTGTTCCGTGATGAACTGTTAAAATGCAAAACCATTTTCTGGAACGGCCCCATGGGTGTGTTTGAATTCCCGAACTTTGCCCACGGCAGTTTTGCCATTGCCGATGCCATGATTGAAGCCACCCAACACGGTGCCATTTCTATTATTGGCGGGGGGGATAGTGTAAACGTGCTTAAAAAAGGCAAAATTAACCAAAAAGCATTTTCTCACGTATCCACCGGCGGCGGTGCGAGTATGGAGTTTGTGGAAGGGAAAGAATTGCCGGGTTTGGTAGCATTAGCAAAATAACATCCGCTACGTTGTCATCCTGAACTTGATTCAGGATCTCGTCGTTCTGATATATAACACAAATCCGGGCCCTGTTTTTAGGGCCCGGCCATTTTCTGACAAAAAGAATTGCCGGGTTTAGTGGCACTAGCCAAGTAATCACGGCAATTCGTGGAAAAAGATTTATAGCAATACTTCCACAAACCAGCCCCTCCTAAGGAGGGGCTGAATTTTTTCCACTAAATTGCCGGGTTTAGTAGCCTTGGCAAAATAATCACGGCAATTCTTTTGCATAAAGTTTTACCTTGCCGACACAAACAACCCCCTCTGCCAAGAGGGGGTTGCGATTTGCTTTCAAAAGAACTCCCCGGCCTCGTAGCGTTAGCCAAATAAACACGGCAATTCTTTTGCATAAAGTTTTACCTTGCCGGCACAAATCCATTAAAAATTTGTATAATACATACATATTGATTTAGGAGAACTTTTTTATGTACGGACTCATTTTAGCCATTCACTTAATTGCCTGTTTACTTCTTATTTTAATTGTGCTCTTGCAAAGCGGAAAGGGTTCAGCCGCCGGCATTTTTGGGGCCTCGGGTGCGGACAACTTGTTTGCCAGCCCCACGGCGTTTAACGCGGTTAATAAATTTACTGCCGTTTTGGCCGCGGTGCTGATGTGCACCTCTATTGCCCTGACGATTGCCTCCAACAAGGCGCGGGCGACCTCAGTAGTAGATACGGTTGATGTACCGGTAACTGCCCCGGCTACTCCGGCAAAATAAAATATTTTTGCTAAAAGGGAGGATCTTATGTTTAACAATAAAGAAGCTGAGCAGGCATTTTCTGAAATAGAAAATGCTATTGATGCAGAAATAAAACGTGTAGAAAAAATTATTCGTTACTATACGAAACTGAGTCCTTTAAGCTATGTAGCTCATAATCTAATCCCCGGATATGGATTCAAATATGGGTGCATAAGCGAAGCGGGAGCACGCCAAGCGTTCCTTTTAGCAAAAAAAGAATGCTTGAAACTTTTACCTACAAAAAATGTTAAATTGAATATTTCATTTAACCCGGTTACACCTGATACCAGAGCGGGTGGTTTTTTTACCGATCTGGTTGAGGAGCAAGTTTCTCTGTTAAGTCAATATATTGAAGCATTGGAAAATCTTAAAACTCATTTTTATGAAATTTGTGAGAATTTAAAATAGAAAATGCTATTTTTGTGTAAATCAAAAAAACCTAGGTCTATACCTAGGTTTTTAAATTTTGCGCGGAGAGGGTTAAACTCGCCCTACATAAATTTCCTGACGGAAATTTTGCCCGGGCCCGCCCTCGCGGTTTTTGCCTTTCGCGGCTGTCGCACGCTCAAACAAAAACATCGCTGCGGGCTTCGAGTCCCTCACGCACACCCAGCAGTGGGTGTGCTTCCACGATAAACAAAAAATAGGGCTTTTGCCCTATTTTATATTTATTGCGCGGAGAGGGACTCGAACCCTCAAGCCGTAAGGCATGCGCCCCTCAAACGCACGCGTATACCAATTCCGCCATCCGCGCGAAAAACTTAAATTGATTTATCTTTTTTTATTTTATCAAAATTTTATCGAACACGCAATCTTCTCTATAATCAAAATGCAAAAATTATATAATATCTCTATGCACTACTCCGCCTTAACTGCCGCCTGGATTTGCTGGGCTATCGTCGGTCTTTCGCCCATTATGGGCAAATACGCCGTGGGGCTCATCAGCCCGGCGGTGCTTGTCTTTACAGGTACACTCTTAGGTGTTCTTTATTTCACACCCTGGATTACCCAACACCACAAATGGGGGGAACTTTTAGCCCCGCAAACATGTTGGCGATTTTTGTTCATCGGCACGTTTGGCACGGCACTACCTTTTACGGTTTTTTTAATTGCCCTGCACTACACCACGCCGGGCAACGCCGCTATTTTGCAACAAAGTGAACTAATTTATTCACTAATTTTGGCCGCACTTTTTCTGCGTGAATGGCCCGGCCGCGGCCAACTGGGGGGCAGTGCGCTTATCATGTTGGGCGTGCTGATTATTCTACTCAAAGAGCAATACACCCCGCGTTGGACCGGCGACATGCTAATTGTGGGCAGTACCTGGATGCTCCAGGCCGGGTCCACCGTGGCCAAAAAACTGCCCAAACACCTGGATTACCGCGTGATTGGCATGGCACGCAACCTGTTTGCACTGCCCGCGCTGGTACTGATTTTAAGTGTGATGTACGCCTTGCACGAGCCGTTTACATTTAAACCCACCGCCACCGCGTTTGCCGTCTTGGGCTACACGGGTATTTTAAAATACGGCCTGGCCATGGTGGTGTGGTACAAAGCCATCCGCGCCTTGGATTTAAGTAAAGTAACGGCCATTTATTTATCCTACCCGGTTCTTTCTTTATTACTTTCGGCCGCCTTGGGGCTAGACAAAATAACCCCGCACCAAGTAATCGGGTTAGTAATTACGTGTGCGGGGGCATATTGGGTAAGTTTAACGGTTAAGAAAGAAGGGCACTAAAAATACTTCTTCCTTACAGAAACCTTCCAATAAAGTATAATATAGGTATGTTTCGTATTTTACCTGTTTATGCAATTTGGCTGGCGTGGCTGGCTACATCCATTAACGTAGTGATTTCTAAACTGGCGGTGCCGTATGTAACGTCGGCCTTGTTTTTGCTACTAGCGTGTTTTGTTGCGGTTATTTGCTTCCGCCTGTATTTTGGCAACAGTGGCGAGTGGCAAAAACTCTTCCGCAAAGATGTATGGCCCCGCGCCCTGGCCATGGGCACCTTTGGCACGGCTTTGCCTATGACTATTTTTATGGTGGCCCTCAATTACACGACTCCCGTCAATGCGGCCATTGCTAACCAATTTGAAATTATTTACTCGCTGGTGTTATCGGCTATTATTTTAAAGGAACATCCCACGCTCAAACAAATTGGTGGTTCCTTGCTCATTTTATTGGGTGTAGGGCTGATTGTACTGGAGGGGGGAACCACCTTGCAAGCCAAAGGGGATTTGATGATTGTAGGTTGTTTGTGGATGTACCAGGTAAGCCACATTTTCGCCAAAAAACTACCCAAAGACCTAGGCCCCCAAACCATTGCCGCCGCCCGTGCCTTTTATGCCATGCCTGCACTGGGGATATTGTGTTTGTGCCTGGCTGTGTTCCAGGGCCCGCTTGAATTTAATGTACACGCCGCGCCCTTGTGGATTATTTTATTTGCCAGTGCAATCATTAACTATTTTTTAGGCAATTCCTACTGGTACCAAGCCATCCGTAATATGGATTTAAGCAAAGCCACGGCTATCATTTTGTCTTACCCGGTCATGACGTATATTTTGTCGGCCGCCTTTGGGCAGGACAAGGTAACCCTTACCAAAATAGGGGGGATGATTTTAGCCGTAGGCGGTGCCTACATTGTAACAGGGATTGTAAAAGGAGCCAAGAAATGAAAAAACTCGTTTTATTTGATTTAGACGGCACACTCGTTACCACGGGTGGGGCCGGGTGCCGGGCACTCGCCAAAGGGGCCGCAAAGTTATACGGCAAAATGCCTGTGTTTGAACATGCGCTTATTTCCGGCCGGACTGATTTAGACAACTTTACCATTATTTACGGACTATTGCACAAAGGCAAAAAACCTTCCGCCGCCGAAGTAAAAAAACTGCATAAAGCCTATGTAGCCCAACTGCCCGGTGAAGTACACGCCCTGGTGCGTGCAAAAAAATACAATTTACTGCCCGGTGTAGCCCAATTTTTAAAGGAACTTGCGAAAGAAAAAGATATCGTGTTGGGCCTGGGTACGGGCAATGTAGAAGAAGGGACGCATATTAAATTAAAACCCAGCGGCCTGGATAAATATTTTTCCGTGGGCGGTTTTGGTACCGACGGACATACGCGCGAACAAATGCTCCGCGCCGCCGTAAAACGTGCCGAAAAAAAATATAAAACGAAATTTGCCCCCGACCAAGTTTATGTGATTGGAGACACCCACCGCGACATTTGTGCCGCCAAAAATTGCGGCTTTCACAATGCCGTTATTACCAGCGGCTTGGGCGACCCTAAAAAAATCCTGCGCGCCGCAGCAGAACTGGAAGTAAAAGATTTTACCGAACTGCCTATGTTACGCATGTGGCTGGGTTTAAAAACCGACCCCAAAGGCGTCAAGCGCGGCATTTACATCATGCCGGCCAGTG
This sequence comes from Elusimicrobiaceae bacterium, assembly GCA_045606825.1. Taxonomy (GTDB): domain Bacteria; phylum Elusimicrobiota; class Elusimicrobia; order Elusimicrobiales; family Elusimicrobiaceae; genus Avelusimicrobium. The sequence goes on along the minus strand of JAZUSQ010000005.1, from coordinate 3,391 downwards.
CCATTGAACACGTGTTTTTCAGCCGCACCGGCATTGATGAAGACCGCCTGAAAATGTTACGCATTAAGAAATATTCGGATTTGGAATCCGGCACCATTATGTAGAGGATTGTATGACGTGGGAAAACGCCTCTAGCCAATTTATCCAAGCCCTTTCCTCCCCGCAACCCACTCCGGGCGGGGGGGCGGCCGCCGCCCATGCGGGGGCCATGGGGTGTGCACTGGCGTGCATGGCTATTGCCACTACACTTGGCAAAAAAAATACACCTGCGGCGCATAAACCCGCCTTGGAACAAGCCCACCGCCGGTTGCTGGAGTTGCAACACCAATTAACCTCTCTTACGGCGCAGGATGCACAAGCCTATGGGGCGTATTTGTCCGCCGTCAAATTACCTGCTACAGATCTGTCCCGTCCCCAAGCCGTGCAGGAGGCGTTGTGGCAAGCCGCCCATGTGCCGTGCCAAACGGCAACGGCGTGTTTGCAAGCCATTACCCAAGTAACTGCCGTGCAACCTGCCATCGCCCCGGTTATTTTGTCGGATGCCCACTGTGCCGCCCATTTGTTAGCGTGTGCGGTGGCCTGTTGCCGGGAAAACATCCTGGCCAACCTGCCTTATATCAAAGACCCGCAACGGCAAGACCAGTTAAAGCAACAACTCGGGCGTTTATCCCTATGAATCCAAACCAAACCAAACGCAGTGCCATGTTAAATACCATTTATAATATGTTACCCGGCATAGATAACGACTATGCCGCCAAACTGGTTTACACCTTAGAAAATAAAAAAACCATTGCCCAACTCCAACAAGACATTGCCGATCTGGCCGCCCAGTTAAGTTCAGATTCTGCCATGACAGATAGCATGATTGCCAAAATGCTCTTGGATGAGTGCACCCTTCCTGCCGCCCTGCGCCAACTGCGTATTTACAACAACTCTACCTCTATTACGGAGTTGTGCGCCGCGTTAAATTTGCCGGCCACACAAACCAGCCAACTCTTGGGGATTTATGCCTCGTTTTCATCCCACCAGTATTTTGATGAGGCCTTTGAAAAAGCCTTGCAAGAAACGCAAGAGGAAGGCCAATCCGACGAGGAAAAAGTCCGTTCGGCCGTAGCATACTTACTACAGCAGGCCCAACACCTCTATGATACCAGCCGTCCCATCATTACCCAAAACAAAACGGACATTTTTACCGTGGCAGACAAATACCATATTTCCGTTAAACTAACGGCCCAATTGGTGTTATTGTACAGTCAGCCCGGCAGCATTGCATTTAAACCTGCTTTTGAAAATTTATTCCAACAAATTTTACTGCAAAATAATAATGAACCGTTGGCGGCCTCGTTGGCGGCGCGGGTACTGTTATGCCAACTGACCCCCAAAGATGCCCAGCAAACCGCCCAGGCGGCCCTGCTACTGGGCAACCAACTGTTAGAAGAAGATTTGTGCACCATTGCCTGCCGCTATTTAAAACTAAAAACCCCGCAAGATATTGCCGATACGTTTGAAGGGGTTCTTAAAAAATTGCCGTATGTGGATGATGCTACGGAAAACCTGGACCTGGCAGTACGGGTACTGGTGGACGGAACGCCGGAGAGTTTTTCCGATGCGTTGCAACAAGCCTCTTTCAAACGCGACACAACATTATTGCACCGTGCCCTTGCACAACACCCGCACTATGCGCCTTACGCCTATGAATTGGCCCGCCGGTTTGGCGGCAAGCAATCCTTTGCCCAGGTGGACCAGCAAATTAACGCTGTGTTGCAAACCCTGCCGTATTGCGTGCGCCCGGATGAAAATGCAGATCTAGCCTGCCAAACTGTATTGGGTACTTTGACCCGGCAAGAGGCCACCCGCCAGGCCGCAGATAGGTGTAATTTAAAAGCCTCGGATATTACGCGCGGGCTTGTTCCGGGCCTCTTAAAGAACTATACAGGCACCAAAACCGCCTCGCAAGTTAGCCAATTACTAGAGAAAACCTTGGCTGGTTATACATTTTGGAAAAATGACCGCGAAAAACATCTTTTTGCCTTACGACTGCTGATAGAAGAACTTAACGGTACATACACGCATGCGGTGTCTCAAGCGGTGCTGGATTTGCTGGAACAGGCTGTTGCGCTACCGGCCGTAACGGATCTGCTATCCCAGGTGCGGGGACAAAATCCTACGCCCCAAATTTTGGCAAAACTATCCGCCCGTTGCCGGGAAAACGCACAACCGTTACCATCCGTTGAAAAAACATTGTAAAAAAACGTGATAATTTGCTATGCTTTTATCATAGTGGGATATCTTTAACTGAAGGGTACAGAAATATGAAATACTGGGTATTTATTCAAGACAAAGTAGACGGACCATACGATGAAAACAGTTTAGTAACCTTACAAGGGTTCACACCGGATACGCTGATTTGTTCCGAAGAGGCGGCTTCCCAAGGCAAGCAAGAATGGGTAAAGGCCTCCTCCGTATTTGAATTTGATGAAGTGCCGGTAGCAGAGCCGCAACCGGCTCCTGAACCGGTACAGGCGGAAGTACCCTCAAATGACGTTTCTATTTTACTGGATAAACTAAACGCCATTAGCAATGAAATGTTCCATTTACAGGAACGTTTGGATCAGATGCAGAAACGGTTGGATGATTCTGTCAAACAAGCCCAACAAACCAACCAAGTAACGTCCACCCCTGCACAGGCCGGCGGTCTTGTTGCCGCGGCGATGCCGGATGCCAAAACAGATGACAAACCCACCAATTACCCTGTCCAAGATCCCCCGGAAGCCGAGGAAGAGGTAGTCATCCGTTCGGCACTGGATTCTATGTACGCGGGGAAAATAGCCGGTTCCCTGCAGGAAGATACTTTTCAAGATTTATTGCCGCAAAAAACAGCCCAACGCCAAGCCGCCGCAAAAAAAGCCGAAGAACAGGCAGTGCAGGAAATTGGCCAAGAGTTAGAATTTATTCCCGTATCGGAGGAAGAACAGACAGCGTTGCCAACAGACGATGCCCCTGTGCCACAGGCCCTTATTACTACCCCTTCTGCTGACGAGGCCGCCAAGGATTCCCTGATTAACGAATTGGCCGGTTCCCCCAAAGAGGACGTGTTAGACCAAATCATCCGGGAACATCAGTCCGCCCAACCTGCCCCCGAAGATTTAGACTTACCCTTAACCCCTGTTGATCAGGGGCCGGCTGATATGCCCGCCGATCAAACCCCGGCGGAGTTAGCAACAAACCCCACCCAAACGCCCGCTGTTGATTTATCTGACCTGGGCGCGCAAGATCCAAAACCGGTTGTTGATGAACCGCACGTGCAAGCCGGCCAGCCGGAACCGTTGCCGCTTGAGGTATCGGACGAGCAACCGCAACAAGATCATTCCGCCGCAGTAGCCTTGGGGGC
>JAZUSQ010000004.1:0-5727 GCA_045606825.1 Elusimicrobiaceae bacterium | reverse complement strand
CCATGCAGAAACCTGCTTTTTTGCGGTCCTCAAAGCGCAAGAGTTCCTTGCCGTAATACGTCCAGCGGCCGCTTTGCTCCCACAGTTCTTTGGGTTGCACCATGGGCAGCCACACCTCACACGCTCCGGCGCGGTCCATTTCTTCACGCACGATATTTTCTACTTTTTTGAGCACCCGTAAGCCCAGCGGTAGCCATTCGTACAGGCCGCTGGCTACTTTACGCACCAGCCCGGCGCGAATCATGAGTTTAGCCGAAAGGGTATCGGCATCTTTGGGTGCTTCTTTTAAGGTAGGGATGTAATAGTTTGATAGTTTCATAGTTTAGTTGTCCTTAATTTGATGTTGGTTTGGTACAGGCAACCCTATTTTTTCTAGGGGCAAATACTCAAAATAATAAAAGCAATTTACGGAGTGAATGTAGTTTAGTACGTCTCTGTATTCAGGTTTGCGGAACCAATCGCTTAAAATATAAATATATTCAATATCTATATTTAACGGAGCCAGCAATTTTTGATATTGCTTTTTTTTGAAATCGCAGGTTTGTAATTTTTCATCTACCGAACCGGCTACTTTTTGAAACTTTACTTCAATAATATAAAGCGTATTTTTGATAATTACGAAAATAGCATCATCTGGTAGCAATCGTTTTGAAATGATTTTTGTCCAGTCTATATCATGCTCTTTTAGAAATTCATAAAAAGCATATTTCTTATATGTCCGGGCCACTTCGGTTCCTTGATAATAGACAATATTCCCCGCTACGGAGTAATCTTTCTGTTTGGAAAGAAAAGTTAAAATATCTGTTTTTCCTTCAAACGCAAGCCCTGTTTTGGTATTAGCACCACCTGTTCCACCTGTTTTCATGATTGTTTTCCTTTCATTTTTTGTTGTAATTCATTAAATCTGTTCATTGATAAATCCACATACTGTTGTTCAATTTCTATTCCCACGAATTTGCGCCCATAGTAATAGGCGGCAAGCCCTGTTGTAGAACTACCCGCAAAAGGGTCTAATATAGTATCCCCTGGGTTTGTGCTGGCAAGCACAATTCTTCTGAGTAGTTCAAAGGGTTTTTGTGTAGGATGTTTGCCGAAGGTCTTTTCGGTAGGTTTAGGCGTTCCAATGGCCCACACGGAACGCATCTGTAAATTAGGTTTTTTTAAAAAATCTTCTTCCCAATTCCCTTTTTTCATTTGGTTATAATGAAAAGTATGTTTTCCTTTTTTATCTTTGCGCGCCCAAATGAGCGTTTCGTGGCTTGCCGTAAAAAAACGGCAACTTAAATTGGGGGCGGCATTGGGTTTAAACCAGGTTATATCATTTAAAATATGATATCCGTTGCGTTGCAAGGCAAACCCGCATTGGTAAATAGAGTGATAGGTTCCGCTTATCCAAATCGTTCCGTTGGGTTTTAATAGACGGTGGCAGGATGAAATCCATGCATTTTGAAACTCAAAATCTTTATCAAACCCGTTGCTACGGTCCCACTCTCCTTTATTAACGGATACGCGTTTGCCTGCCTGTACGGAAAATCCGTCATTAGAAAGTAAATAAGGCGGATCTGCAAAAATCATGTCAAACGTATTATCAGGAAATTCTTTTAAAATTTCTAATGAATTACCTAAAATAAGTTTGAAATTTTCTGTATCAAAGGCGTATTTCATTTGTCCTTCTTCCAGTTTTTAATTTTGTCCAGTAAAAAATCTACCCATTGTGCTTGCGGTAGTTTGAATAGCGTTTGGCCGTGTTCAAAGTACAGGCCTTCGCCTTTGCCGCCCGCGATACCAAAGTCCGCATCGCGCGCTTCGCCGGGGCCGTTTACCACGCACCCCATCACGGCAATTTTAAGCCCGGTGGCTTTTTCGCGCAGGGCGCGGTCATTATAAATTTTTTCTTCCAGCGCGTGCACGGTGCCCGTTACATCTACTTGCGTGCGCCCGCACGTGGGGCAGGAAATTAAATTGGGCCCATAGGCGCGTAGTCCTACGGCTTTTAAAATCTCGTACGCGGTGCGTACTTGCAGGCGCGGGTCTTCCGTCAAAGAAACGCGAATGGTGGCCCCAATGCCTTGGCTTAGTAGTGTACCCAGTGCCACGGAACTTTTGACGGTGCCGCTTAAAAAACTGCCCGCTTCGGTCAGGCCAATGTGCAGGGGGATATCGCTCTGTTTGGCAAAGAGTTGGTTGGCCAGCACGGTGCGCTTAAAACTGTCCGACTTCAAAGACACCACCACTTGCTTAAAGTTGAGTTGTTCTAAAATGTTGGCCTGTTCCAGGGCTTCGTTTACCATTACTTCGGCCCATTTCTCGTCGGAAAGGTCCATGCGGCCCTGTACGCTTTTAAGGTACTTTACACTGCCCGCGTTTACCCCAATGCGCAGGGCCACGCCCTTATCCGCGGCGGCGCGTACCACTTCTTTGGTGTTTTCCACCGCGCCAATGTTGCCGGGGTTGATGCGTACTTTATCTACGCCTTGTTTAATGGCCTCTAAGGCCAGTTTATAGTCAAAATGGATATCCGCCACCAGCGGGGTGTGGATGCGTTTTTTGATGGCCCCCAACGCTTGCGCGGCCTGCATATCCGGCACGGCTACGCGGTTGATTTCGCACCCGGCTTCTTCCAGGGCGCAAATTTGGGCGGCGGTTTTTTCCACGTCGCGCGTGTCTGTATTGCACATACTTTGCACGCGCACCGGGTGGCCGGTGCCCAGGGTCCAATTTCCTACTTTTACGGCTCTACTTTTGTACATGGTTGTCCTCTTGTGCGGGGGTTGCCGTTTGCACGGCAACTGCTTTTTTAGGCGTAAAGAAAATACGTTTTACGTCGGAATAAGACGCATACAAAATCAGTACCCCCAATATGCCAATGCCCACGTTGGCGGCGGCGTTCAAGGTCTTTTCGGTAGGCAGCTTGCGGGTAAGCCCTTCCCACAGAAACACCAGCGCGTAGCCGCCGTCTAATATGGGAATGGGGAACAAATTAAACATCCCCACCGCCACGGAAAGCATGGCAATCAAAGAAATAAAATCCCACACGTTGCGGTGCGCCACCTGGTGGATGACGTTTACAATGCCAATAGGCCCGGCCAGTTCCGGGGCTTGTTTTTTGGCAAAACTTTTGCCAATGGATTTGAGCGAATACGCCGTCCAGTAGTAACACTCATAAAACCCGTAGCCGATGGCTTTGTACCAGGCCACTTTTTCATAGGTAGGCATCACCATGACCCCCAGCGTGCGCGGGGCTTTGGGGTTAAAATCACTTTCTTTAACGGTGGCCGTAAGGGCCTTGCCTGCGCGGGTATATTGCAGGGTCAAATCCCCGGTGCGCTGTTGCAACACGTTGGTAACGTCCTGCCAGGTGGCCACGGGTTGGCCGTTTAGGCGGGTAAACGTGTCTCCGGGTTGTAAATCCAAGTGAGCGGCGGGGTAATTGGGGGCAATCGTTCCCACGGTGGGGGGGAGTTTTTGGGGGTCGGTCTGCGGGTAGCCTTGCAGGATAATCAGCCCGCTAAAAATAACCGCCGCCAGCAGGTAGTTAAACAACGCCCCGTTCACCACCATAAAAAACTTGGCATACCAGGGTTTGGCGGCAAATTCATACGGTTTGGGCGTTTGCCCGGCCGGGGCAAACATGGGGCCGGCAGGTTCTACAAATCCGCCAAAGGGAATGGCGCGCACCTGGTAGTCTGTATGGCCTTTTTTCTTGTGCCATAGGATTTTACCAAACCCGAACGAAAACTCTTCCACGCGTATGCCGGTTAAGCGGCAAGCCAAAAAGTGGCCAAATTCGTGGATAATCACAATGGGGCTTAACACCACCAGTACGGCTAAAATAGATAGTAACATAACACTCCTTGCCTATATCACGGCGTTTTTGTAGGTGCCTTCCTGCAAGACGGCGGCGGCCTCTTCGCGCGCCCAGGTGTCGGCCTCCAGGGCTTGGTTGAGGGTGGCCACCCCGCCGGTAGCGGGCACTTTGCGTAGCACGGTGTAAACAAGTTTAGCGATATCCGTAAACTTAATTTTTCCGTCTAAAAATGCCTGTACGGCCACTTCGTCGGCGGCACTTAATACGGCTGGGGTAACGCCCCCGGCGCGTGCGGCGGCCAGGGCCAAATCCAGGCAGACAAATTTATCCAAATCGGGCTTAAAAAACTCCAACTTAGCCGCTTCAAACAGGTCCAGTTTTTTTACCGGGCTTACTTCGCGGCGGGGGTAGGTAATGGCGTATTGGATAGGCACACGCATATCCGGCTCGCCCAGTTGGGCTAATATGGCCCCGTCGTTAAATTCCACGGCCGAGTGCACAATAGACTGCGGATGAATGACAATGTGCACTTTTTCTTCGGGCAGGTTAAACAAATTCATGATTTCAATGGCCTCAAAGCCTTTGTTCATCAGGGTGGCGGAATCAATGGTAATTTTCTTGCCCATTTTCCAGCGCGGGTGGTTTAAGGCTTGGGCGGGGGTAACGTCTTGCAAGTCGCCTTCATAGTGGGCAAAGGGCCCGCCGGAGGCTGTTAACAGTACACGGGAAATATCCGCCGCGCAGTTGCGGTAGGAATGTTCGTCCGCCACGCCGCACAAACATTGGAAAATGGCCGAGGGTTCACTGTCCACCGGGATGATGGCGGCTTGCCAGCGTTCGCACTCGTTCATCAGCGTTTTACCGGCCATGACCATGGGTTCTTTGTTGGCCAGGGCAACGGTTTTGCCGGCCTTAATGGCGGCCACCAACGGGCGCAACCCCACGCCGCCCACCAGGCCGTTTACCACCAAATCGGCCGAGGGTAAAGAGGCCATAAACATCAGGCTGTCAATTTCCGGCGGCAAGAGGCGTACCCCGTCCGGGATGTTATCTTTAATTTGCGCGTAGGCCTGCGGGTTTAACACGGCGGCAAAGCGCGGCTGAAAGGTGTGGAGTTGTTTTAAAAACAAGTCCGTATTGTTGTTGGCCGACAGGGCCAGCACCCGGTAGTCTGCACCTAAACGGTGCACCACATCCAGCGCGGACGTGCCGATAGAACCGGTGGAACCTAAAATAACGATACTTTTCATACAAGGGCGTAAATAACCACGTAATAAAATACAGGGGCCAGCAGTAAGTAAGAATCAAAGCGGTCCAAAAATCCGCCGTGGCCGGGCAGTAAGTGCGAAGAATCCTTTACCCCGGTAGAGCGTTTGATGACCGATTCGGCCAAGTCGGATAGTTGTCCGATTACCGCCACCAACAACCCCAGCCACAAGGCCGTTGGCACCGTGAAGAGGGTGCTTAAAAACAGGTTACGCATGACGACGGCCGCCCCCACCGCCAACAGCGTGCCGCCCAGGGCCCCTTCCCAGGTTTTCTTAGGCGATACTTCCGGGTTTAGTTTATGTTTGCCCAAAAACCGGCCGGAAAAGTAGGCCCCCGTGTCGCTTACCCACACGGTAATCATCATAAACAGGGTTAAGTATTCGCCATAGGTAGGGATATCGCGCAGGTTGACCAAATGCGCCAGCGACCACGGGATTAAAAACACCCCCGTAAACGTGTTGCACACACGCTGCCAACTGCGTTTGGGGGTTAAAATTTCAAACAAAAACACGCCTAGCAGCACGGTGCTGATAGCCAGGGGGTAGAGGTTATCGGGCAGGTTGACCAAATGCGCCAGCGACCACGGGATTAAAAACACCCCCGTAAACGTGTTGCACACACGCTGCCAACTGCGTTTGGGGGTTAAAATT
>JAZUSQ010000003.1:0-16357 GCA_045606825.1 Elusimicrobiaceae bacterium | reverse complement strand
CCCCGGGCTTACGCCCGGGGTTTCTTTTACTCCAAAATCTCAGCTTCGCTTGATTTTGCCCGCTACTAACAACAAAGAGAAAACAAAGTTTTCTAGTAGCGGGTTTCACACTTCATCCCCGCACTTACATGCGGGGTTTTTGTGAGCAGATTTATAAAAAAGGCCGGTTTTTACCAGCCTTTTTAGACCCAATTTAAAACCGTTTAAGCGTTGGTATTATAATACTGCCGTCAAAATAAAGAAATACGCAATCATCAGCACCAGCCCCAGGCCAAAAGCGGCTTTGACCCATTCTTTGCTTTTGATACCCAGTTTAGAGGCACAAATAATGTTGGGAATGTTGCCGGGGATAAGCATCCCGCCGGAAATGACCAAACTCATAAGCAAAAACGTGAGGGAACGGTCGCTAATGGTGGGGGTAACCTCAATGGCGGCCAGGGTGGCGTTATCCAGCACGGCGGAAAGCATGTTAATCCAGTAGAGCCATCCGTCGGATAAATGCGTAATGGTTTTGAGGGCTAGGGGTTTTAAGCCGTCTCCCAAAAACGTAAGTGCCATCACAAATAAATATACTTTGCCTGCGCGCACGCAAATGCCTTTTACCGTGTTATCACTGCCTGCGGACACAGCCTTCGCCCCGGGTGCGTGGGCAACGGTTCCCTCGCGGATGGAACTGGCCATGCCTGCCATAAATAATACACCGCCCAACACAAACCAACCTAGATGTTGGATTAAATAGAAAAATCCGGCGTTGTGCGGCTCACCGGAGAGTTTGGAAATAACCACTGTACCTAGCGGCTCCCCTACAGATGTGAGCACTGCTCCCATACCAATGGCATAGCAAGAAAATGTAACCAGTTTAATCCGCCCGGCACGCTCCAAAGGTAACATCACGGCAATTTCTGCTAAAATAAGTGCGGCAATAATAGCAGTAATTACACTGGAGGTAAGCCCTAAAACCAGCACAATTAAAAAGAGCGTCCAACGCAGGCCAATGCCTTTTACGGCCTTTTGGGTAAGTGTTTGCAAATGGGTATTAAACTGGCGGAACAATAGCCCGGCAACCAGTACGGCCACGGTAATTTTGATAGGGTCTTTTAAGGCCGTAAGCACTAAATGCCCACTCCACACGTGCGACACGGTAACCGCAAACGCCCCGCAGGCAAATAAAAACGCTTCTAAATTTTCTTCAATTTTATGTACGGTAAGCGGCAACACCAATACGACTACAATTAAGGCGGAAAGTAAAACAGTTTGAAAGACGGAAAGATCCATATTTCCCCCGGAAAAATGCTATGAAAAAACGTCCCGTACGAGATTCGAACTCGTGATCTCCGCCTTGAGAGGGCGGCGTCCTAGGCCACTAGACGAACGGGACATTATATTTATATTTTAGCAAATTTTCACGTGTAAGTGAAAAATGCTGGTTTTTGTTAGTCTTTTTTATTATACTATACGTACAATTTAATCTGTTTTTGGAACCGTTTGAGAAACGGACACGCTGCCAAGCGTGCGTTCAGCCCAAAAATAGTCGCTTTAGGTATAGCCGGGGCGATATCCCCCAACTACACCGAATGTTCCTTTATGGAACTACGGTTGTTTGTTGGGTGTCTGAACGCGCTTAGCCGGCAACCGTTTTTATTGGCGGTTTAGGAGCCTATGCCTAAGCAACTTGAAGCCGAACTGACCCGAACTTTACAGGAACTTGCCCGTATCCGCCGCCGCTTGCACCGCGTTAATCAGCACAAACTTCCCATTTATTGGTCGGTACAGCCGCGCGTGTTTGCGGTGCTGGCTTTGCTGGAGCAACTGCTTACAGACGACCAACAAACCCTGGCTTCCTATCTGCCCCAACCGAAGAAATAGGAAAAATGCTAAAATGTTTTTACAAGGTCATCCTGAATTTGATTCAGGATCTCAACCTTATAATTTTTAGCATTTTTTAGGAGTACTTCACTATGGAAATTGGTATTGTAGGCCTGCCCAATGTAGGCAAATCCACTTTATTTAATGCACTGACTTGTGCCGGGGCGGAAGCCAGCAACTATCCGTTTTGCACCATTGAGCCTAACGTAGGCATTGTAGCCATCCCGGATAAACGCTTAGATAAACTGTTTGACATGTTCAAACCGCCCAAGAAAACCGCCGCCTTTATCAAATTTGTGGATATTGCCGGTATTGTCAAAGGCGCAAGCCAGGGTGAAGGACTTGGCAATAAATTTTTAGCCAACATCCGTGAGGTGGACGCTATTATCCACGTGGTGCGCTTGTTTGAAGACGAAAATGTAACGCACGTGATGAACAGTGTAGATCCCTTGCGCGATATTGAAGTCATTAACACCGAACTGATGCTGGCGGACCTGGAAAGTGCCACTAAAATTTGCGACCGCCTGGCCAGTAATGCTAAATCGGGTAAGAAAGAGGCCGTGGCCGCGTGGGAACGCATGAAGGAAATCAAAGCCGCGCTGGAAAACGGCAAGCCCGTTTCTTCGCTTGGCTTAGAGCCCGAAGAACTCAAAGAATACCAGTTTTTAACTTCCAAACCCGTCTTATACGTGGGCAACAATAGCGAAAAGCGCAACGCCGAAAACGCCGCTAAAGTGGCACAATATGCCAAAGAAAACGGGGCCGGGTTTGTGGAACTATCCGTTAAGTTTGAGGCCGATATTGCTGAATTTAGCGAAGAAGAAAAGAAAGCCTTTTTGGCCGAAACGGGGAACGAATATACCGGGCTAGAAAAAGTAGTGCGCGAGGGGATGAAACTGTTAAACCTGTGCACCTATTTTACCGCAGGCCCCGAAGTGGAGGTGCGCAGTTGGCTCATCCCCGTGGGATGCACGGCCCCGCAAGCCGCCGGCAAAATCCATAGCGATTTTGAAAAAGGCTTCATCCGCGCCGACGTCTATACGTTTGACGATTTGGAAAAATTCGGCTCTGAAAAAGCCCTGCGCGAACACGGTTTAATCCGCAGTGAAGGCAAAGACTATATTGTAAAGGACGGCGACGTTTGCCTGTTTAAAGTAAATGCTTAACTGTAAACATTTTGGCACGTGCGGCGGCTGCACTTTGTTAAACTTGCCCTATGATGAGCAAGTGCAAAAAAAACAAGCCAAACTGCAAGAAACCTTAAAAGATTTTTGGACCGGCGACATCCCCGTTACGGTGACGGACGAGCCGCAGTATTTCCGCAACAAAGTGGAACTGGGGTTTTGTCACCAAGTTAAATGGCGCGCGGATTACAACAAAAAAGACCCTGCCAACAAAACGCGCCCCTTAGAATTTGAACAGTGCGTGGGCTTTAAATTAAAAGGCCGCTGGGATAGAGCCGTGGACTTGCAAGAGTGTTTTTTGTTTAGTGAAAAACTGGTGCCCTTGGTGGCCGCCATTCGCGCGTGGGCTGCGCAAGAAAATTTAGCGTATTACGACCAACGCAAACACACGGGCGTGCTTCGCCACCTCATGGTGCGCGAAGGCAAAAACACCGGCGAGCAAATTGTCGTTTTGTTTGTAACGGACGATTTTAACGAGAAAACATTTGTAGCCGCGGTGGAAAGTGTTCTCCCCAATGCCAACATTATGGCGGCGGTCAACAATGGCCTTGCCGACACGGCCGAGCCGGAAAGTTTGCGCGTGTTAAAAGGCAAAGACCATATTTTTGAGAAGATTTTTTTGACGGATGAAAACGGACACAAAGAACGTGAGGTTATTTTTAAACTTTCACCGCAATCGTTCTTTCAAACCAACACTAAAACCGCGCAAAAAATGTATAGCCGCGTGCGTAGTGTAGTTAAAAAAATTGCGCCCAAAAAGATGTATGACTTGTACGGCGGCGCGGGCAGTTTTTCACTCTCTTGCGCGGACTTGTGCGAGAAGTCTATTTGTGTGGAAAGTGTGGCCCCCGCTATTTACAACGGCATAGAAAACGCTAAATTAAACGGGGTACAAAACGTGCAGTTTTTCTGCTCGCGCGTGGAAGATTTTGTGCGCCAGCAGCCCATTGAGCGCAAAGACGCGCTTATTATTTTGGACCCGCCGCGCGGCGGTATGCACCCGCGTGCGTGCAAGGCCGTGGCTGAGAGTGGCGTTACGAATGTGCTCTACATTTCCTGCAACCCAGTTACGCTAGCCACCGATTTAAAAACGCTCACGCAACACTATGATATTTTGCACGTGGAAGCGTTTGATTTCTTCCCACATAGCGAACACATTGAAACGTTCGTGCAACTCAAATTAAAATAGAGGAGAAATGTTTATGTCAAAAAAATATACTTTTTTAAATCTCGCGATTGAAGTGTTGGAACAAACTGATTTCCCCTTGACTACTTCCATGATTTGGGAAAAAGCAGGAAAAATGGGATTAATTCAAAAACTTGATAGCCAGGGGAAAACTCCATTTCACACTTTGTGTGCCCTTCTTTATTCACTTACTAAAGAAAATTCGCATCCGGTAATAAAAAGATTTTCTAGAAGGCCTGCTACTTTTGGCGTACGGGGTAGAAAATATCCTATTCTTTCAAATGTAGAATTGATAGATGAAAATACTCCGGAAGACGAATGCAAAGAAGAACAAACAGGCGAAAGAAAGGATGAACGTGACATACATCCTTTGTTGACGAAATTTGTGAGAAATAATAATCACTTTAGATGTTATACGAAAACAATTTTTCACGAAGATTCTATTAAGCAAAGAAAGGGATTGGCAAAATGGAATCATCCAGATATGGTGGGAGTTTATTTCCCGTTTGCTAACAACGAATTTAGTGAGAAAACCTTGGAACTCTTGGGCATGTTGAAAGAAAATATGTGTAAATTATTTTCTTTTGAAATAAAACGGGAGCTAAATTCCTCTAATTATAAACAATACTTTTTTCAAGCTGTATCCAATTCCAGTTGGGCACACGAGGGGTATCTAGTTACGCTTCATTTAAAGGAAGATGAAGATTTGAGAAATGATTTGGAACGACTTACTCATGCATTTGGTATTGGAGTTATCGTACTGAATCCTGATAATATTGAACAGAGTGAAATGATTTTCCCTGCACAACTCCAAGATCGTTTAGATGTTGATACTGTTGATGTTTTGGTTTCTACAAATAGGGATTTTGAAGAATTTGTAGATGATGTTATTACTGATATGGGGCGAGGGAATCGAATTCGTGGCAAATATGATAAAGAATTTACTTCACAAGAAATGTTTGAGCATGTTAAAAAACATCAGTTAAGTAAGTAGTAAAAGATATGACTGTAGAAGAATCTTTAAAATCGTTAAATCCTCAGCAATTAGAGGCCGCCTTGTATGACGGCGGGCCGTGCCTCATTGTGGCTGGGGCGGGGACGGGCAAAACTAAAACGTTAACCACTAAAATTGCCAAGTTAATCGCGGACGGGTATCACCCGGCGCGTATTTTGGCGGTAACGTTTACCAACAAAGCCGCAGGGGAAATGCGCGAGCGTGTGGATGCCCTCGTGCCGGGTGCTGGGCGGCGTGTGTGGATTCACACGTTCCACTCGTTTGGCGTGCGTATTTTGCGCCGAAATGCCGAGAAACTCGGGCTCACCAAAGATTTTGCCATTTATGACGACAGCGACCAAAAAAAGGTCATTACCCTGCTTTTAGAGCAAATGGGTGTGAAAGAACCCAAAAAAGAAGTCAATCAAATTGTCAGCATTATTTCCCGCGCCAAGGATGATATGGTCTCGCCCGATAGTCTGATGCAATCCGCCACTGCCAGTGGCCTGGACGGCAAAATCCGCGCGGCTGAAATTTACCGCCGCTATGAGCAAAAGTTAAAAGAAGCCGGCGCGCTGGACTTTGGCGATTTACTGGTTAAAACCGTCCAACTGTTGCGCGATCATGAAGACGTGCGCACCTACTACCAAGATTTTTTCCAGTACGTCTTAGTGGACGAATACCAGGACACCAACCGCACGCAGTATTTAATCACTAAATACTTAACCGCCAAAACGCGCAAACTCTGCGTGGTGGGCGACCCGGACCAGAGCATTTATTCCTGGCGTGGAGCCAACATCCGCAACATTTTGGAATTTGAAAAAGATTTTAAGGATGCTAAAATCATCACGCTGGAGCAAAACTACCGCTCCACCAAAGCCATTTTGGATGCCTCCAACCGCCTGATTACCAAGAACAAAAAACGTAAAGACAAAAACCTATTTACCGATAAAGGCGCAGGTGAACCAATTACCGTGCACGCCTGCCAAACGGAAGGCGACGAGGCCCGCTGGGTAAGCGTGCAAATTCAAAAATTGGTAGAAAACGACGGAGCCAGTTTAAAAGATATTGCCGTTTTTTACCGCACCAACGCCCAGAGCCGCAGTTTTGAAGATTATTTTAGAAAGTACCAAATCCCTTACCGCTTAATCGGCACGGTGCGCTTTTATGACCGTAAAGAAATTAAAGATCTGATGTGCTATGCGCGCATTTTAATTAACCCGGCCGATAACGTCAGTTTACTACGCATTATCAACACCCCTACGCGCGGCCTGGGTAAAGTAGCGCAGGACCGCCTCTTGGCCTATGCTAACGAACAGCAAATTTCCCTTTATGACGCTCTCAAAAAAGCCGCATACGTTCCCGGCTTGGGCAGTGCGGCCATGAAAGCGGCCGTAAAACTGGTACAACTGTTTGAAAACTGGCGCGGGGATATGCTCTTAACGGCCCCAGCAGATATTTTCAACAAAATTTTGGTAGAATCGGGCTATTTAGACAGTGTGAAGGCCGATATGGAAAAAGACCCCGAAGCCGAAGGCAGACTACAAAACTTAGATGCTCTTATTAACGCCGTCAAAGAATATGAAGAACGGTGTGAACGCGGGGAGAAGGCCCCCAGCGTGGCCGATTATTTGCAAGAAGTGGCCCTGCTCTCCGGTGAAGATGACAGCCAAGCCGGCGAAGGCGGTGCGGTTACATTAATGACGGTGCACCTGGCTAAGGGGTTGGAGTTTCAAAACGTATTTGTAACCGGATTAGAAGAAAATTTGTTTCCCATTGGATGCGATAACGAGGATGACACCGAAGAAGAACGCCGTCTGTGCTATGTGGCCATGACACGCGCCAAAGAAAAACTGTTTTTAACCTACGCCCAACGAAGGCGTAAATTTGGCCAAACGCAAGAAAATCCGCCTTCCCGCTTTTTGTTTGAAAGCGGCCTGGTAACAGAAGAGGAAGTGCAGGCCCGTCAAACCCAGTTTGCCTGGGGGGGCAGTTCATCTTACAGTGGCGGCAATTATGAACGCTTTTCTGCCCGCAAGCGTCAATTTTCGGAGGATTACGGCGAACATAAAAGTTACAACGGGGGGTATGGTTCCTTCCCGGGTTATGCACGTAAAAGCCGCTTCCAAAAACGCTATGACGAGGACGGATACGAAATAGAATCCGCCTTAGATAATGACTTCCCGGGTTATGATGAAATCCCTTCCGTGGGCAGTTTGTATGCCACACCTAAAAAGACGGCCACGCGTAGTTTGGCCGACCCGCGCCGCGTGCCCGGGTTTATTGAGGAGCCTAAAATCCCTGCTACTCCCGGCCCGAAAAATGAAGACGGCGTAGCCGTGGGCGGTAAAGTAAAACACGGTGTATTTGGGGAAGGCAAAATTGTACAAATTGCCGGCAGCGGCGAGGCCGCCAAAATTACGGTAGCCTTTGCCAACGGCACACGCCGGACGTTTATGCTCAAATTCGCCCCACTGGAAATTTTATAGAGATTCCACATTTGTAATATGTTGACATTCCACTTGCCGAATTAGGCTAAAAAGACTGGTTTTTACCAGCATTTTTTATTATACTATCAGTACAATTGAATCTGTTTTTGGAACCGTATGCGGAATACGGAGAGCATTTGCAAAAATGCTACATTGGAAGCCAAAAACGGCTGTTATTAGGTACACGAAAGCGACGGCTTTTGTGTACCGAGTGTTTGCCATTTTTAATGGCAAGCCGCGGCTGTCATATTAAGTCTTCCAATGTGCTTGGTATAGCAGCCGTTTCCATTGGTTCCAAGCAATTCGGTTGAAAATTAAATGACAGGAGAGATTGTATGCGAACCAATACAAAAGCGTTTACGCTCATTGAGTTGTTAGTAGTAGTGCTAATCATTGGTATTTTGGCGGCGGTAGCCGTGCCGCAATACCAAAAAGCAGTTTATAAAAGTAGAACTATGGAAGCAATTACATTGCTTCAGGCTCTTACAAGTGCGAGAGAAGTATACTATTTATCTAATGGAACATATGCTACGGATATTAGTCAACTGGATGTTGATATCCCGTCGGGAATTATATTTAATGATCAACAAGAAGATTCTGATAAATACAAATACCGTTGCATGAATCAATATTGTGCTGCAACTACTTCGAATCCGAATTTACCAGAATTGGCTTTTTATCGTGCAGATAAGAATAAAGGGGTTCGTTGGTGTGCTATTACAGATGCTAAAAATAGTGTTGCAAAATCTGTTTGTCAGAGTTTAGGCCAATTAGATACACAAAGTGGAAATAATAAATATGATTGGTTTAAAGATAAATACTGGATTATCAATTAGCATTTTGTCCGTACAGCGATTTTAATTAGTAAAATAGTTTGGTGAGTACGCTTACCAAACTATTTTTTATTTTCTCTAAAATCGGCCTGTTTACCTTGGGCGGCGGGTATGCTATGTTGCCGCTTATGGAAAAAGAACTGGTTGGCCCGTACCTGTCTAAAGAAGATTTTTTAGATATTACCGCGGTGGCACAGTCGGCCCCCGGCATTATGGCTGTAAACGTGGCTATTTTAACAGGGTACCGCTTAAAACGCACGCCCGGTGCCTTTTTTGCCGCCGCTGGAGCCGCACTCCCGTCGTTCGTGATCATCTTACTAATTGCCTTGTTTTTCCGTAAATTTGCCGAAAACCCTACTGTGCACCGCATGTTTATGGGGGTACGCCCGGCGGTAGTGGCACTCATTATGGTACCTGTTTTTGCCTTGGCCAAAACGGCGGGTGTAACGTATAAAACCGTATGGGTATGTGTGGCAACGGCACTAGCCGTGTGGCTGCTGAAAATCTCGCCGGTTTACGTGGTGCTTATAGTAGCGGCGGGCGGGTTATGTGTGCAAAAATGGGGGCGTTCTAAGTGATTTACTGGCAACTGTTTAGCACATTTTTTAAAATCGGCCTGTTTAATTTTGGCGGCGGCTATGCCATGATTTCGTTTTTGCAAAACGAAGTAGTGTATAAACAGGCTTGGCTTTCTACAGCGCAGTTTACCGATATTGTGGCTATCTCCCAAGTAACCCCCGGGCCGGTGGGCATTAACTTGGCCACCTATACCGGCTACACGGCCAGCGGCAGTGTATGGGGGGCGGCGGTAGCCACGTTGGCGGTCTGTTTGCCGTCATTTTTACTGCTTATTTTTGCCGCCCGTATCTTGTTTGCCACACGTACTACATACCCGGCCGTATGGCGTGCTTTACGGTTGGGCGTGGTGGGGCTGATTGCCGCGGCCGCGCTTACGTTATGCAACGGGCAAAATTTTGTGGATTATAAAAGTGTACTGCTCTGCGTGGGGGCTTTTGTAGCGGTATGGCGGCTAAAATGTGGGCCTATTGCTGTATTGGCAAGCAGTGCGGCGTTGGGGCTATTATTATATTAAACTAACTTATAATAATCACTTTATTAGACGGTAAAATAAAATACTTGTTAGTTTAAACTAACTTTTGTATAATATATACAAGAGAGGAATAAACATGAAAAAACTAAGTATTATACTAGCCGTTCTAAGTTGTGCCCCGGTACTTTTTGCCCAACAAGTACCTTCCCTAAACAAACAAATCCAGCGTACTGTATTGCAAATGCTTAGCCTGGGTAAAAATGAAGTGCTTGTCAGTTTAAAATTTGCCAAACCTGTGTATATGTCTGACGTGATGTTTCGCCGTCCACGCGGAAAGGATATGGTTATTCGGGTAGATTATAAACAAAAAAGTTGCCGTGGGGTAGTGGACCAGTCGGGCGATAGAGTCTATGTGCCGGTTACTTGTTTAAAACAAGATGGATACAAAGTTTCCAACGTACAACTTACCTTTGCCAATGGCACAAAAGTGAAAAAAACCGGCACATCCATTGAGAAAAAAGGGGATGTGGCACAAATTCATTTGTAATATACTTGTTTGCGTTTAAGCCGCGCAAAGAAGTCTCCTATAATCAAAACCCTCCCACAAGGAGGGTTTTGCCTTTCCTTTTAAATTACAGATTGTTTGGCTCCGGCCGGTAAGTAAGGGACACGTCCGCAAAAATGGCATCTTTGTTTTCATTGAGCCAGCGGCGGTGCAGTTTATAGTCCGGGCAGAAGCGTTCTACCAAGGCCCAGTATGCGGCCCCGTGGTTCATATAGGTTAAGTGGCATAACTCGTGCACTATTAAATAATCTTGTACGGCGGGTGGCATTTTAACGATACGGTAAGAAAAATTGAGGTTCTTTTTGCCCGAACAACTTGCCCATAAGGTGCGTTGGTCTTTAATAAAAATTTGGTTGAACTCAACCCCCATCTGCTGGGCCCAAGCCGTTGTTTTTTGGGTAAGTTCTTCTTTGGCGTTATTGCGTAGCCAATCCGTAACCAATTCAGACGGATTGTCCTGCGCGGTTTGCAAATACACATGGAAGGAGTTCCCGTCAAAGGCAACGCCGGGTTCCTGGTCCGGCGTAAGGTACATTTGGGCAGGGAAGAAATTCCCCTTAAAAAGCACCTTGTTTTCAGGAATAGTGCCCGGTTGGGTGGGGTCCGCTTGTTGTCCGGCAGACGAGGTTTGTTTGCCAAAAATTTCAGGCAAGTCTTTTTTCAGGCGTTCTAAGAAAAGTTTCACATCGCTAATCGTAGTTTGTGTATCTGCCATGTTTATATTATACCAAACTTACACGGGCAACTTGCACAGGTGCGGCGCAATTTGATAGAATATAGTACCAATTTATGGTGGATGTAGCTCAGCTGGTTAGAGCGCCGGTCTGTGGAACCGGAGGTCGCGGGTTCAAATCTCGTCATCCACCCCAATCGTTTTTGCTACAACTGTTTAAACAGCCTTGATTTAACAGGGCTGTTTTTTATTGAAAAATGGGGAATTCTCCCCACCTTCGTTTTGGGGTTTCTCTATGCGGCACTCATAATTGCCGAAGCGTAATTGCCCCTAATTGTTTTTTTAGATAGCCAACACCCATTTTAAAAACAACAACGCATGATAAAAGCACAGTATACCTGTGGAATGTTCATGTAAAAATTCTATTTTGTAAGCATACCGCTTATATCCCATAAAATGTTACAATAAAGTATGCCAAAACCTACCTTAACGCCCTTAATGAAACAATATTATTCCATCCGGGACCAACACCCGGATATTATCCTGTTTTTCCGCTTGGGCGATTTTTACGAAATGTTTGATGAGCAAGCGCGCGAAGTAAGTGCCCTGTTGGGCCTTACGCTTACCGCACGCAACGGCACCCCTATGTGCGGCATCCCTTACCACGCCGCCAATACCTATATCACGCGCCTGTTGGCCGCCGGCAAAAAAATTGGCATTTGTGAACAAACCAGTGCCGTTATGGACAAAGAGACCAAACTATTTGAGCGCAAAGTAGTGCGCGTGATTACCCCCGGCACATTAGTAGAAGACAGTTTATTAGATGCCAACCAGGCCAACTACCTTTTGGCCCTGGATATTACGCCTGCCGGGTGGGCAGTGGCATGTGTGGAAGTTTCCACCGGGGAATTTTGGGTTAGCCAGCAGGATAAAGACCCCTCCTTAACTAATTTAGCCGCCGCGTTGGCGGCCGTCAATCCGTCCGAAATTATAGGCACCCAAGAAACGCTTGATATGTTGCGCCGCAAAGTAGTGCTACCGGCCTCACTTACCTTAACAGCCGTGGCTCCGTTTGCGGGCGATTTTACATTGCCAGCATCCTGGCCATCGTTAGGGGCGTGGGGCAACCGCAAGCGCGCACTGGCCTGCGCGTTGCAAATTATGGCCTACGTCAACGCTACCGAGCCCAGCGTGCAAGCCACCTTGGTGCCTTGCTACCGGGAACTGACCGCCTGTTTACAGATTGATGAAAACGCCGTAGCCTCTTTGGAACTTGTAAAAGGACAAGAAGGGGGCCGCAAAGGCAGTTTGTGGAATTTACTGGATAAAACCAAAACCGCCCCAGGTAGCCGCAAACTCAAAGAATGGATTTTGCACCCGCTATTGGACCTGGGTGAAATTACCCAGCGGCAAAATTGTGTAGAGGCCTTCGTAACGAACCAGGCCGCCATTGCGGATTTAAGCACCCTGTTGGAAACCGTGTCCGACGTAGAACGCATCATGACCCGTACCGCCGCCGGGACGGCCTCCCCGCGGGATTTGTCCGGCTTACGCCGCTCCCTGTTAAATGTAGATGCACTAAACACGTGGTTTACAAATTACCCCAATATAGCCCCACATTTAACAACGCAGTTTCAAACCATTTTCCCCATACTCAAAGAAATGGCCGCCTTGTTATACCAGGCCATTAACGAAACGCCACCCTTGCACATTTCAGATGGCAATGTCATCCGCCCCGGCTACAATGCTGATTTGGATGAACTGCGTTCCCTAAAAGAAAATTCTAACCAAACACTGGAAGAAATTTGCGCGCGCGAACGTGCCAAAACAGGTATTACCACCTTAAAAGTAGGGGTTAATTCCGTCTATGGATATTATTTTGAGGTTACAAAGTCTCACTTGGCCAAAGTACCTTACGGGTATGTACGCAAGCAAACCTTGGTCAATGCCGAACGCTTTATTACCGAAGAACTCAAAGCCCTGGAAGACAAAATTACCCATGCCGAACAAAAAATTCTACGATTAGAATCACACCTGTTTAATGCCGTGCGAACCACGCTGGCGGGACAGTTAGGTGCGTTTAAACAATTTGCACAACTGATTTCTGAACTAGACGTATATGAAGCCCTGGCTCTGTGCGCGCTAAGAGGCAATTACACCAAACCGCTGGTGGATGATAGCCAGCAACTTACCTATGAAAATGGCCGCCACCCGCTGGTAGAAAGTACCTTGGCCGCAGGCAGTTTTGTGCCTAATGGCCTAACCCTGGGCACGCCGCAAAACCAAATTATGCTTATTACCGGCCCTAACATGGGCGGTAAAAGTGTATTTTTAAAACAAACGGCTATTATTGTCATTTTGGCACAAATGGGCAGTTTTGTGCCGGCCCAGCATGCCCACATTGGGCTCATTGACCGGGTAATGACCCGCATTGGCGCGCATGATGCGCTCAGCCGCGGCAATTCCACCTTTATGGTGGAAATGAACGAAACCGCCCACATTTTGGCCTCCCTTACCCCGCGCAGTTTGGTACTTTTGGACGAAGTAGGCCGCGGAACCTCTACCTTTGACGGTATTTCCATTGCCTGGGCCATTGTGGAGTATCTCTATAAACCCAAGGGTGGGGCAAAGGTAATTTTTGCCACCCACTATTTTGAACTGATAGACTTGGCCAATAAGTACGAACGGGTGCAAAATTACCACGTAGAGGCACAAGAATATAAAGACGCCCACGGGCAAAGCAAACTGGCGTTTCTCTACCAGGTAAAACCGGGTGCGGCGGACCAATCGTACGGGATTCACGTGGCGGAACTGGCCGGACTGCCGGCGGCCTGTACGCTTAGGGCCAAAAAAGTGCTCAAAGATTTAGAGGCCAAAAAAGGCACTAAAATTTCCGTCAAAGAGCAGGACATGGTAAAGGATTTGTTCTCCTCGCCGATTGTAGAGGAAATCAAACTGGCTGACCCCAATAAACTAACCCCCATGGAAGCCCTGCAGTTAATTTGCGAATGGAAGAAACGTATCAATGAGTAACATTACGGTATTAGACGAAAAAACAGCCGGACAAATCGCCGCGGGCGAGGTAATTGAACGCCCCGCCGGGGTACTAAAAGAACTCTTGGAAAACGCCGTAGATGCCGGGGCCACGGCCATTGATATTGATATAGAAGGCGCGGGGCGCACGCTCATCCGCGTAAATGACAACGGCAGTGGCATGAGTGAAGGCGATTTAAAATTAAGTATCCTGCGCCACGCTACCAGTAAAATTAAACAATTTTCCGATTTAACCACTCTACGTACCTTTGGGTTCCGCGGTGAGGCCCTTTACTCCGTGGCGGCTGTTTCACGCACCACCATAAGCAGTTGCCAAGCCGGTTCCCCCGGCCACCGCTTGGAAGTGCATGGCGGGCAGGTAGTTGCTTTTAGCCCGGCTCCGGCCATTGCGGGTACTACGGTAGAAATACGGGATTTGTTTTACAACGTGCCCGCGCGCCTTAAATTTTTAAAAAGTGATTCGTACGAGCGCGCCTGCCTGTTAAAAGTAGTAGAAGAAAGTGCCCTGGCCAATTTACATGTAGGTTATCACGTAACGGTAAACGGACGGGAGGTATATCACCTGCCTGCACAAATGCAAGGGGTAGAAAATGCCGTGCGTACGCGTGCCCGCCACATTTTAGGGACCGAAGTGGCAGACAGTTTGGTTTATAAGCATTTTACAGAACCGGAATTAGACCTGTTTATTACCCCGGCCGACAAATTGGTGCGCGTTCGGGATTTGCAATATACATTTGTCAACCGCCGCCCGGTGGATAGCAAAACGGTACAACAGGCTATTTACAAGGCATATCAAAATGCACGGGGGCAAAATTCACACCCGGCGTTTATACTGTATATGACGTTGCCCCCCGCCTCGTTTGATGTCAACATTCATCCGCAAAAACGGGATGTGCGCTTTGCCGACGAACACGGTATTTTCTATACCCTGATGACCCGCGCCGGGGAAACCATTTTTGGCAATGGCCGCCCGGTAAAAGTTACACTGCCTTCGCAAATCCCTGCGGATAAGACCCCGGCCCCAGATTTGCCTATAGCCGCCCAACCGGCGGCCAAAGAGTTGTTGCAACCCATGCAAGCCTTTGCGGCCCAATGCGCCTTTTCTGCGCCACAATCCGTTTCTGTACAAGGGGCAGCATTTACCCCCAAAACACCGGCACAGATGCAGGAACCTTTTACCAAGCCCACACAAGAACTGCACGAAAGTGAAGAACCGGCCGAATACATGGCCCGCCCCATGGAACCAACCTCCGCGCAAACACCTGACGCACAACCTACAGAGCCGCTTTTACCTAGCGCAGCACCGCATTGGTATCAGGGGCCGTATCATTACCTGGGGCAACTGCAACGTAGTTATTTGCTTTTTGAGAACCCACAAGGGCTGGTGCTCATTGACCAGCACGCCGCACAAGAACGTGTACTCTTTGAACACTATCTGGATGCGTTTGAAAACCAACGCGTGCAAATACAAAAATTGCTGTTCCCGGTGCACGTAGATTTACCACCTTCCAATGTAGAGAGTTTGCTCTCTTGGTCTGATTTTTTAAAACAGGCCGGATTTGAATTAGAGCCGTTTACCGCACGCACCGTGCTTGTGAAAACCATGCCCAACGTAGTGCGTTTTAAAGAGGACGATATGAAAGCCTTTATCGTTTCGCTGGCGGGTGTGGTGGGGGACCCTACCAAATCTACCGATACGCTCAAACGCAAAATGATTGCCATGCTGGCTTGTAAACGCGCCGTCAAGGCACATGATGCCCTAACCGCCCAAGAGGCCGAAGCCTTACTAGAAAATATGAAACACTGCAAGGACGGCATGCATTGCCCGCATGGCCGCCCCGTGCTTGCCCAACTGGATATTGAACAGATTGGTAAACTGTTTGGAAGGTAATAATTATAATTTCATGGGGTAACAGCTTAAGTTTTCATCTGTTGCACAAGCACTTGAAGTGTTACTTCCAAAACTAGAGCATAATTTTTGAGCGCGTGTATTTCCTGTAGAAAAACAGCAATGAAAAGAATCTGTTTTCAAATAGTAATATATAAATAATCCATCATTAAAGCGTGATTTGGCGTAAATACTTCCTCCTGGAATTTCCAAAAGTTTAATGTGCCAATCTGTTGTGGATTGAATAAATTTTAGTCCGGTATTTGTTTCTTCGTCTTGTGTTCCTAGATTTATATCTAGCTCGTCAAAATTATTGGTATATTCATCATTACTTAAATAGTAGAGTTTTTCAGCAGATGCTACCGCTTTAAGTATAGGGAGAGTCTCTGCTACGCGGGCTTTATCAACAGCCTTTTGGTATTGTGGCAGTGCCACGGCGGCCAATATGCCAATGATTAGCACCACTACTAATAACTCTATAAGCGTGAAACCGCGGGACACACGCTTCGTCACCCCGCAGGGCTGTAATGCGGGGTATAGCGTGTGGGCCGCCCCTATATCCCGCATACCAACA
>JAZUSQ010000002.1:0-35860 GCA_045606825.1 Elusimicrobiaceae bacterium | reverse complement strand
CGCCATTGCCCGGGGGGACTTGCCCGAATTTCCCCCCGCCACCATGGTTAAAAAACAAGAACGCCTCTACCGCAGTTTAGTGCCGCCTACCAAGAAAAACGGCGGCCGCCGGCGTTTTTTCCGCCGCAGAAAGCATTTTGCCAAACCAACTACACAGGGAGCCAACTAATGGATTACGCTATTAACGAAATGGAACAGGAAGTTTTAAATGCCACGCGCGAACTGGCCCAAAAGAAACTAAAACCCTTACGCGCAGAAATGGACGCCAAGGAAACATTTTCCAAAGAGATGTATGAAGAATACCGCAAATCGGGCATGTTTGGGTTGTGGTTGCCCGAAGCATACGGCGGATTGGGCGGCGGGATTACCTGTCTGGCCATGGCGTTTGAGGAACTTTCCCGCGCGTGTGCGGGCCTGGCTTTAACGCCGGGCACGTCAGCCTTGGGGGCAATCCCTATGTTTTTAGCCGCCACGAAAGAGCAACGGGAAAAATGGTGCCCGGACCTGGCCAGCGGCAAAAAGTTATGGGCTTTTGCCTTAACCGAACCGGAAGCCGGTTCAGACGCTACCGCCTTAAAAACCACCGCCATGAAAGACGGGGATTTTTACGTGGTAAACGGTACCAAACATTTTATTTCTACCGGCAAAGAAGCCGATTTTTACACCGTAGCCGTCAATACCAACCCGGCCCGCGGCCCGCGGGGGATTTCTCTGTTAGTGATTGAAAAAGGCACCCCCGGCTTTTCCTTTGGTAAGAAAGAAGAAAAAATGGGCATCCGCTCTAACCCCACCTATGAACTAATTTTTGAAAATGTACGTGTGCCCAAAGCCAATTTGCTAGGCAGTGAAGGGCGCGGGCTGCTTTATTTGCAAGAAACGCTGGATTATTCCCGCCCCGGGGTGGCCGCCCAAGCGGTAGGCATTGCACAAGGCGCGTTGGATACCACCATTCCGTATTTACGCACCCGCAAACAGTTTGGCCAGCCCCTTATTACGTTTCAGGCTTTGGGGCATAAAGTGGCAGAACTCTCCGCCAAGACGGAAGCCGGGCGCGCGTTGGTGTATAATTTAACGCACCGTATGGATACGGAATTTTTGCCGGCGGTCAACAATGCGCTGGCCAACGGTACCCCCGTGCATGATGAACTGAAAAAATTAAAAGGTGAACGCTGGACCAAATACAGCGCGCAGGCCAAACTGTTCTGCTCCAATGTGGCTATGGAGGTAGCGGACGAATGTGTAACGCTGTGCGGCGGGATTGCCTACATGCGTGATTTCCCGTTGGAAAAATACATGCGGGATGCTAAAATTACCCAAATTTATGAAGGTACGGTACACATTCAGAAAAACGAAATATTAACGGCCTTAATTAAAGAATATGCCTCTAAAGAAGGCGAGGAGTAAGTATGCATATTGTGGCGTGTGTCAAGCAAACCCCTAAATCCGATAACGTAAAAATAGATCCTGCAACCGGATGTCTGATTCGTTCCGGCACCGAAAGTGCCATGAACCCGTTTGACGAATTTGCTTTGGAAGAAGCCGTTACCCTCAAAGAACAAGTGGGGGGAAAAGTGTCTGTCATTACCATGGGCCCGCCGCAAGCCGAGGCTGTTTTGCGCGATAGTATTGCCCGCGGGGCCGACCAGGTTTTTCAACTGGGGGACCGTGCGTTTGCGGGTTCGGATACGTGGTCCACGTCGTACGCGCTAAGCAAAGGGATTGAAAAAATCAATACTTTGGCGCATGTGGATTTGATTATCTGCGGGAAACAAACTAACGATAGCGACACCGGCCATATCGGCCCGCAAATTTCCGCGTGGCTCAAAATCCCCAATGCGGCATTCGTTAAAAAAGTGGTGCGCGTGAATGAAAAATCCATTGTGGTAGAACGGCTGACCGAAGACGGCAGTGAAGTGGTGGAACTGCAATATCCGTGTGTGTTGTCTGTAGTGAAAGAGATTAACAAACCGCGGGTGCGTAGTGTGAAAGGGCGTATGCTGGCTAAGCGCGCCCCGGTAACGGTGTGGACCGCTGACGACGTGGCGGCCGATAAAACCAGGCTGGGCATTGCCAACTGCCCTACGCGGGTGGTCAAATCCTTTGTGCCCAAGCGTGAGGTAAACGCCACGGTGGTAGAAGGCCAAAACGGCAAAGAAAAGGCCGCCAAACTGGTGGAACTGCTCAAAGAAAACAAATACATTTAAGGAATGGATATGGATATCAAAGAATATAAGAACGTATGGATTTTTGCCCAGGCCCAGCGCGGCAAACTAAGCCCCACCGCGTATGAATTATTGACGGCCGGGCGCAAACTGGCGGATGATTTGCATGAAAAATTGTGTGCCGTGTTACTGGGGCATCCTGTGCAAAATTTTGCACAGGATTTAATTGAACACGGGGCCGATATTATCTACGTGTGTGATGACCCGGCTTTGGAAAATTATGTAGATGATGTGTACGCGCGCGTATTGGCTGACATGGTGGCGCAGTACAAACCCAACAAGTTTTTAATCCCGGCTACCAATATGGGCCGGTCCCTTTCGGCCAAAACGGCCGTGTTTGTGGGCACGGGTTTGACGGCGGATGCTACGGACGTAACCATTAACCCGGCTGACGGCCAATTATATGCCACCCGCCCGACGTTTGGCGGTAACTTAATGGCTACTATTACGTGTGCTAAAACCCGCCCGGAGATGTGTTCGTTACGCCCCATGGCGTATGAAAAAGCCGCCGCGCAACCGGGCCGCAAAGGGGAAGTAATTGCATTTGCCTATGATGCTAAAAAACATGCATGCGGGCTTGCTACATTTTTAGAATTTATCAAAAGTAAAGGCGATGGGATAGATTTGTCCGAAGCCGAGGTAATTGTAGCCGGCGGACGCGGCGTAGGCAGTAAAGAAGGGTTTAAACTCTTAGAAAAACTGGCCGCGCGTTTAGGCGGGGCCGTCGCCGCCAGCCGCGGGCCGGTGGATAGCGGTTGGATTGATTACCGCTACCAGGTGGGCCTTACCGGGCGCACCGTAAAGCCCAAACTGTATATTGCATGCGGAATTTCAGGCCAAATTCAGCACATGGCAGGCATGAGCGGCGCCAATGTGATTGTGGCCATTAACAAAGACCCCAATGCCCCCATGATGAAGGCCGCCCATTTTGCGCTGGAGGGGGATTTGTACGACGTTATCCCTGCCATGTTAGAGGCTTTGCATTAAGGAAAACTTACGCTAAAAATTATCCCTAAAAAGCACTGGTAAACCCAGTGCTTTTTTTGCAACCATCATAACCCCCGTACACACGTATGGGGAGTTTTCTTTTGAATGATGTTAAAAGCCTTGCATTGTTTTTTTTTTTTGGTAAATTTGAAGTGTAGTACACAAAAAACTTATATAAATAGAGGAGTACGAGGATGAATAAAAAAATCAGTATAAAGGCCATTAGAGCCCATAACGGCTTTACGCTGATTGAGTTGTTGGTGGTAGTGCTGATTATTGGCATCTTGGCGGCGGTAGCCCTGCCGCAGTATCAGGTGGCCGTGATGAAAGCAAAATTTGCTAACTTACTAAGCGTATCGCGCACGTATCAACGGGCGGCCCAGGAATATATTGCCGCCAACGGCACCTGGCCTACGCGCTTTGAAGATTTAAGTATTGACCCTCCCGGTAGTTTTACCCCGGCTACTCCATCTGCTAACGACTGTGTACAAGGCCCCGATATGTGGTGTTGCCTTAAAGAACAAAGCGACGAATATCAAACTGCCGGCATTTCCTGTGGAACAGCAGATTATAAATTGGGATATGTACTAGATGCAGGTAATAATATACATTATTGCGTAGCTAAAACAGAGGACGTAGTAGCTAACCGGGTCTGCCGTACCTATGATCAAACGGGTAGTAGTATAAATCTGCCTACACCCACCGGGCACAAAACAGGTTATCAGAGGTATGAAATGTTAGATATCAAATAAGCAAACGGAGCGTCCCTCTATATTTGCTAAAATATAGGGTATGATAGACATTAAAACGCTCTCGTTTCACTTTGGCCTGCGTACGTTGTTTGAAGATACTTCTGTTTTAATTCACGACGGGCAAAAAGTGGGGCTTGTGGGCCCCAACGGGTGCGGAAAATCTACCTTATTTAAACTGATTGAAGGCAAATTCTCGCCGGACGGCGGCAAAATAGAAATTTCCCGCGGCACGCAAATTGCCAGCGTGGCGCAAGACATTGCCGACCCGTCCGTGGGGCTACTGGATTATGTGTTATCGGCCGATAAAGAACTAACCCGCCTGCAAAAAGAGTTGGAAAACCCCCAAATCTCCGGCGAGCGCATGGCCGAAGTCTTTGACCGCCTGGAGTTTTTGGGCGCGCATAGTGCCCAGGCCCGCGCCAGTGCTATTTTAAGCGGGCTGGGGTTTGTGAACGACGATTTCAACCGCCCGCTCAAAGAATTTTCCGGCGGGTGGCAAGTGCGTGCCAACGTGGCCGCGTGTTTGTATGCGCCGTCCAACTGTCTTTTATTAGACGAACCGACCAACCACCTGGATTTAGAAACCGCCATGTGGCTGGAAAATTACCTGGTGCGCGTGGATAAAACGGTGTTTATTATCTCGCACGATAGGCACATTTTAAACCGCCTGTGCGACCATATCATCCACGTGGAAGACGGCCAGTTAAAACTCTATAACGGCAATTACGATACCTACGAACGCACCCGCGCCGCCGCCATAGAAGGGGCCAAGTTGGCCGCCGCTAAGCACGAGCGCGTAGTGGCGCATTTGCAAAGTTTTGTGGACCGTTTCCGCTACAAGGCCACCAAAGCCAAGCAGGCGCAAAGCCGCCTGAAAATGATTGAAAAACTGGGTGCGGCCCCCGCTATCCCCCAAGACCCGCAGGCCCATTTTGAATTCCCGTCGCCGGATAAATTACACAATTCTCTCTTAACCCTAGAAAACGGCGTGGCGGGGTATGATGATAAACCCGTTTTGCAACACCTGGATTTACGCATTGAGCCCGACGACCGCATTGCCCTGTTGGGGGCTAACGGAAACGGCAAATCTACGCTGGCCAAAATTTTATCACACCGGTTGTTGTTGATGTCGGGCAAGATGACCACCGCCAAAAAAATGAAGATTGCCTATTTTTCCCAGCACCAGACCGAAGAACTGGATGTGGAAAAAACCCCGTATGAAATGCTCAGCGCGCAAATGCCCCTTTCTACGGAAACCCAAATCCGTGCCCAACTGGGGGCCTTTGGCCTGAACAAAGCCAAAAGCGATACGCTGATTGGCAGTCTGTCCGGCGGGGAAAAATCGCGCTTGCTCCTGGCCTTGATTACCAAGGATGCCCCGCACTTGTTAATTTTGGACGAACCCACCAACCATTTGGATATCCAATCCCGCGCCGCTTTAATAGAGGCCCTCAATAATTACGAAGGGGCCGTGGTGCTCATCACGCACGACTTGCACGTCATTGAACTCACGTGCGACACGTTGTGGATTGTGCGGCGCGGAACTTGCCAAACATTTACCGGGGATTTAGATGACTACAAAGCACAACTCTTAAAAAATAATGACCGTAACGACCTGGCCAGCGACAAAATGACCTCTAAAGAGCGCGAACGCAAAGAGGCCGCCGCCCGCCGGGCACGGGTGGCCCCGTTAAAAAAAGAAATCCGCGCGTTGGATGATAAACTGGAAAAATTGAACACCCGCAAAGCCGCGCTGGAAGAAGAACTGGTGGCCCGTTACTCGGCCGATAGCAGTATTGAACTGGCTCTGCTAAACGACGAACTTCAAAAAACCGAAGAACGTTGGATGAATTTAAACGAAGAAGTGGAGGCCGCCCTGGCGCGGGACAAATGAACGTATTTGAATGTTTACCTGATTTTTTGCAAGCGGCCCTGCACCGGCAAGGCATTGTAGAGCCCACCCCTATTCAATCCCGTGCTATTTTGCCGGCCCTGCAAGGCCGGGATATACTGGGTACCGCCCAAACCGGCACCGGCAAAACGCTGGCGTTTTTGTTACCGCTGGTGGTGCGCCTGACGCAGGATGCCAACCAAAACGCGCTTATTTTATCGCCCACGCGCGAACTGGCCGAACAGATTTTATCCGAACTGGAAAAATTAACGGATGCGTTGCCAGCCGCGCTCATTATAGGGGGGGATAACATCCACAAACAATACGCCGCGTTACGCCGCAAACCGCGCGTAATTATTGCCACGCCGGGGCGGTTGCTGGACCACCTGGGGCGCAAAAGTGTCAATTTAACGCACACCCGTTTTTTAGTGCTGGACGAAACCGACCGCATGCTAGATATGGGGTTTATTGACGATATGCACCGCATTGTAGCGGCGTTGCCTACCCCGCGCCAAACGCTGTTGTTTTCGGCCACACTGCCCAAAGAAATTGTGGCACTTGCCAAAGAATTTTTAACAAACCCGGTGCGCGTGCAAGTAGGGGCCGTAACGGCCGCCGCTACCCAGGTGTTGCAGGAAATTGTGTACGTGTCTGTGCGTGAAAAACTGCCCCAACTCTTGCACGAGTTAAACACGCGTGCAGGCTCCATTTTAGTATTTGTCAAAACCAAACACGGGGCGGAACGCTTGGCCAAAGAATTAAAACGCTACGGGCAAAAGGCTAGTGCCATTCATGGCGAACTGCGCCAAAACCGCCGCCGGCAAATTATGGAATTTTTCCGCAGTGGCACGGTGCGCGTGCTGGTAGCCACAGACCTGGCGGCACGCGGGCTGGATGTGCCGCATATTGCCCATGTAATTAACTATGACTTGCCCCAATGCCCCGAAGATTACATCCACCGCATTGGCCGCACGGGGCGCGCGGGCAGTGTGGGCAGTGCGCTTTCGCTCATTAGTGATGACGGCCAAAAATGGCAAGATATTTGCCGTGTAACAAAATTTGCCAGTGCTGTTAAAACCATTGCCAAAACCATTGAACCGTTGCCTGCCCCCAAATTTGTAGCGCACGAAGAAGGGGAAATTCACGCCAAACGCCGTAAAAAAACAGGGCAGTCAGATAAACGGCCCGCCACGTCGGCCCCGCGTGTCCCTGAACAAACCGTTGTGCCTGCGTTGCGTGTGAGTATGCGCGAAACCAAAAAGCCCCGCACGTTCAAAAAAGCCACCCGCGCCGCCCAAATTTTAACGGCGGACAATGCTCCTGTTTCAGCCGGGTTTCATACGCTTAAAGTAGGGCTTAGTAAAAAAGCGCGCCAAAAACTGGCCCGCCAAGGCCAGCCTAAGGGGGTTGAAACAAGAAAGACCAACCGCCCCAAAGCGCGTCCGGCTACATTTAAAAAGCACACCAAACATCATTAAAAAAGCCGCCCTGTTGAGGGCGGCTTTTACAAAGGGCAACTGCTTGTTTTTATTTTAACGTACATTCATTGTCGTCGGACGGGCAATCCCCCATGGCCTCACAAACGGCTTGGTATTTTGCGGCTAAATAGGCACACAAAAATACATCCCGTTGTCCATTTTTTTTGTAATAGGCCTGTAAGCAATAAGCATTGTCCGGGTCATCCCCTTTTAAACGGCAGGCAGATACGACTTTATTAGTCGCATCAAACGTATATTCAAACTCCCCGGATCGGTTGGTGGATCCCGGGTTTAACAGCAAGGTTACGTCCAGCCCGGTGAAAGAAGTGGGCCAAGTCCCCCGGGTCGCATGATAGCGTTTGGCCGCATCAAACAAAGACCGCACATTGATAAGTGCATTGGCGGCGTTGGCGCGCTCGGTGGCTTTGCGGTATTGCGGCAACGCAAAGGCCGTTAAAATACCCAAAATCATCACTACCGTTAATAACTCAATTAACGTAAAACCGTTTTTCTTTTGCATAGATCTCTCCCTTTATAAGTAGTATAACGGTTTTAGACGGGTTTTGCAACATTTTTGCTTGAAACTGTATCAAAAAAAACTATAATACATACATAGGAGATTTTTTATGACACATACACACAAAGCATTGCGTTTACAGGGGTTTACGTTAGCGGAATTGTTGGCGGTCGTAATTATTATCGGGTTACTGTCCTCTATTGCGGTAGGATATTACAAAAAATCGGTAGAGCAGAGCCGTTTTACGGAGGGGCTTACCGTGGCGGCTACCCTTTCCGAGGCCATGAACCGCGCTTATACGGACCAGCAAATGGAAGGGGTCATCTCTCCCAGTAAATCGTATAAGTTTGCTAATTTGGATGTTCAAATTGCTAATAAGCAGGCCTGTACTCCGGCCAGTGATACCTGTTTAAAAACCAAGCATTTCCAGCTGCAGACGGACAGTAACGGCGTGTTGTCCGCTTACCGCGGGACACCCAGTTCTTACAAATACTACATTGAAGTGTGGCCTGCCTATCATGCATCTAACCCGGACCGGGTAGCCTGTGTGGGTGATACCACAAACGGACAGCCTTTTTGTGAATCCATGGGGTACACGTCTTGTTCCGCAAGCGGTACTACAGCCACTTGTTTAAAGCCGTAATACCTTTGAACCCATTGGCCGCCGCATACCGTGGCGGCTTTTTGTTTTATATAATATAGTTATGAAGATACTTACTACGGATTGCCTGGTCATTGGGGCCGGGATTGCCGGGTGTGTGTATGCACACCAGGCGGCCAAAAAAGGCCTAAAAGTAACACTGCTTTGTTGTGGGGAAGTTTCCCAGGCCAATAGTGATTTGGCCCAAGGCGGCATTGTGTATGAGCCGCATTTGCAACTGGATGATTTATTGCAAGATGTTAAAATGGCCACCGCGCAGATGTGCAACGAACCCGCCGTGCGCGCCCTTTCCACCGCCGGGTGTAAAGCCGTAGAAGAGATTTTCCTGCACGATTTAACCGTTCCCTTTGACCGCGATGAGCACCACCAACTGCGCTTCACGCGCGAAGGGGCCCACCGCAAAAACCGCATTATTTATTCCAAAGATACCACCGGGCACGCCATGTTGGCGGCTATCCAGGCGGCGGTGCAACGCAACCCGCTCATTACCGTGCAAGAAGGGTGCAGTGCCATTGATTTGCTGACCCTTTCGCACAGTTCGGTGGATTTAATGGACCGCTACTACCCCTTAACCGTATTTGGGGCGTATGTGCTGGATAATAAAACCGGCGAAGTGTTTGCCATTACCGCTAAAAAAACCATTTTGGCTACAGGCGGGGTGGGGCAATTATACAAGCACACTACCAACGCACCGCATTCGTACGGGCACGGCATTGCCATGGCGTACCGGGTGGGGGCACGGGTGATGAATATGGAATTTGTGCAATTCCACCCTACGGTATTTGCCAAAGGAAAAAGTTTTTTGCTTTCAGAAGCCCTGCGCGGCGAAGGGGCCGTTTTACGCAACAGTAAAGGCGAAGCCTTTATGGCCAAATACCACCCGCTTAAAGACCTGGCCCCGCGCGATATTGTGGCGCGTGCCATTGAGCAGGAACGGCTCAATACCTCGCACGATTGTGTGTATTTGGATATTACTGCCAACCCGGCGCAAGAAACCAAAGAGCGTTTTCCCGCCATTTATAAAAAATGTTTGGAAGAAGGGTTTGATTTAACCAAAGAGCCCGTACCGGTGGTTCCCGCCGCGCACTATTTTTGCGGGGGGGTCTATGCTACCCCGGATGGACGCACCAACATTTTGCACCTAAACGCCATTGGAGAAACGGCCTGTACCGGCTACCACGGGGCCAACCGTTTGGCCAGTACCTCTTTACTGGAGGCGGTAGCCATGGGGTATTTGTGCGCCCAGGCAGATGCCCAAGATATCGGCGCGTTGGATTTCCATATTCCCACCCCCAAAGCGTGGGTCATCCCGCAGGAAATGCCGGACGTCAATTTAATTAAGCAGGATTTAGCCACCTTGCGTAGCACCATGTGGAATTATGTGGGGCTCATCCGCAGCCGCAAACATTTAGAGCGGGCCGAAAAAATCCTGCGCCACCTGCATAACGAGATTGACACATTTTACAAAGGAACGCAGCCCTGCCAGGAGTTAATTGACCTTCGCAACGGGGTACGCACCGCGTTACTAATTACCTATGCGGCGTTGCAAAACAAACGCAGTGTGGGTTGCCATTATTTAAGCGACGGGAAATAATAAAAGCCCCGGGGTACTAAACCGCCCCGGGGAGTTTCATGTATAAAGGCCAAAGATGTGTTATCTAATAATTTCCCAAGTATTAGGTTGTAAAGAATCCAACATCTTGCACATGGCTTCGCCGTCATCTCCATCCCATATGCTCCAACATTGTTTGATGGTTGTGCCATCTTCCTTTACTTGCAAGTATATATGATCTTGTGCTGTTGCCGAAAAATACAAGGGCGTTGTTATCAATACTGTTTCTGGCTTTCCGTAGGAATATAATTGGTACCTAAAGTTTTTACTGGAGCAACTATAGTTTTCACTGCAGTCTAATCCATTGAGGTCTATATCCAAGGAGGCATTGGCCTTTTTCCCTATAAAATATATTTCTTGGGAATCTGGCAATCCGTTTTCCAATACCCATAATTGCAATGCCTTTTCTGCCGCATTTGCGTATGTTATCACTTCTGTTAAACGGGCTTTTAATACTGCCTTATTATACTGCGGTAGTGCCACGGCAGCCAAAATGCCGATAATGAGCACCACTACTAACAGTTCAATCAAGGTAAAGCCGTGCCGGGCCGCCCCTATATCCCGCATAGGTTGCTGCCCGCAGGGTCGGGATGACGAGGGGCGGCGGGTAAAGCCGCGGGCTGTTAGGCCGTTGCCAAATAAAGATGTCATCCCCGAAGGTAGTAATCGGGGATCTTCCACGTACTTATTTAATAGGGCTTTTTGCTTATGATGATAACGACAAGCGTTGTAGATTCCCGATAAAGTCATTCGGGAATGACAATGTTTATACATTACTTTTCCTTCTTGCGTGAAACCCCGCCGGGTGGTTGTATTTTTCATAAGACACTCCTGTTACACCTGCCCCGGAAAAACCATGTAAAAACGGCCATATTCGCCTGAGTTCTTCAAATCACTCATACAAAAACAGCCGTAATTTGTCTGCATTACCACAGGTAACGCCGACAAACATTTAGCACACTGCCGGTAAGGGATCGGCTTACCAACACTGTGCTTAAACGACTGCTTTCGGATTTGAAGAACCTGCCAGTTTCTTGGCAGAGAGCCGTATATTACATACGAGTCCAAAAACAGGTAAAATTTTAATTTACTACACTATAATTATAAAAACTTTCCGGGGTGGTTTCAAGATATTATTTTTTCTTAAAAAATACGTTTTGGCCGTGCTGGTTGAAAAAATGTTTGAGTAACCACACGGCAAGTACGGTGGAGATGCCGTCCGCCACCACGGGGGCTAAAAATACGCCGTCTAACCCCATAAACAGGGGCAACACGAGCACCAGCGGAATGACCAGTAAAATCTGCCTGGAAAGGCTCAAAAATGCCGCCTTTAGCGGTTGGTTAATTGCCTGGAAAAAGGTGGTAGCCATCATTTGCAACGGCACAATGGGGAGCAAAATGTTTACCATACGTATCACGCGCCCGGCCATGTCAATAAGCGCGGTGTCCGTACCGTTGAAAATGGCGGCAATCGGGCGGGCAAAAATTTCCAATAATATAAAACCAATGCTTGTTACCAGCATGCCCCAGCGCATGGCCATTTTCAGTGTGTGAATGGCTGTCGTAAATTTGCGCGCGCCGTGGTTGTAACCGATTAAGGGTTGCGCTCCTTGGCTAATACCCATGGTGGGCATAATGACAATCGTGTTTACGCTCAGTGCCACGCCCATGGCAGAAATAGCCAAATTGCCGCCATACTTCAGTAACGCATGGTTTAAAATTACGTTGAGCGCGCCGGAGGCCATTTGAAACGCAAATTGAGAAAACCCAATCGCCAGCACGTCCAGCACAATTTGCAGTTTAAGTTTAAAATTATGCCATAGTAAGCGGTATGTCGCGCGGTGGCCCGTCAAACAATACATCACCCAACTAAACGAAATCACCTGCCCGCATACCGTGGCCAGCGCGGCCCCTTTGATGCCCCAGCCAAACTTAAAAATAAAGAGGGGGGCGGCAATCAGGTTAATAAACGCGCCGATAAATTGCGTGGCCATGGCCGTTTTGGGCCGGCCGGACGAACGGATAAAATGGTTCATCCCCGCGCCAATGGCAAACAAAAAATACCCCGGGAATACCCATATACAATATAAGTGGGAATAGGGCAAAATTACGTCGTCTGCGCCGCACAAACGCAGCAGTGGGTCCAAAAACACGTAACTAAACGACGTTACCAACGCGGCTACCAGCATGAGTAACATAAACCCGTTGCCCAGTACGCGCAGGGCCTCGTCGTGCCGTTTTTCGCCTAGGCGGATAGAAAAAAGTGCATTACTGCCAATGCCAATGAGTGCACTAAAGCCCATATATAATAGGCCAATGGGAAAGATGACTGTAATAGCGGCAATGCCCACCGCGCCCACATCCTGCCCCACGTAAATGCGCGAGATGATGTTAAATAAAGCGTTTACAAACATCCCCGCCACGGCTGGGGCGGAAAATTTGAAAAGCAGTTTAGATAATTTTTTATCTTTAAACGGGTTTTTAATATGTTGTCCGGCGGCACTCATGTTTATATTTTACTAAATTAAGCGGGGGCATAAAATGTGCCCCCGCTATAGTGGAAAAGGCAACAATCTAAAAGTTACTTGTATATTGAATTTAGATAGGTTTCAATCTGCTGATGGAGAAGATTCTCCGCGAAATATGAGTATCCAATCCATTTTCCACCTTCATTATCCATTTGCCAACCAAAAGTTTCCCCATCTTTAGATCCAATAAATATTGTGCCATATTGCCCTTCCCATGTAACGGTCACGTTATAGTTATCTTTAATGTTTTGGCTCATAGGAATTGTAATTCCCAAATCAGATAACTGATCCGTTCCTGTGGAAGAGTCAAATATTTGAACAACTTCTGTTGCCGGCTCTCCCAATGCATACAATTCTACAGCTTTTTTTGCGGCATCTATTGTGCTGACCATATCTACTGCCCGCGCTTTGGCTACCGCTTTTTGATACTGCGGCAGTGCCACGGCGGCCAACATGCCGATAATGAGCACAACTACTAATAACTCAATGAGTGTAAACCCGTGAGCCACACGCTCCGTCACCCCGCAGGCCTGTAATGCGGGGTATAGCGTGTGGGCCGCCCCTATATCCCGCATAGGTTGCTGCCCGCAGGGTCGGGATGACGAGGGGCGGAGCGTAAAACCGGAGCAAAGCGGAGCCCTGAAAGTGTTTTTATTCAGGGACGCATCCTTAAAATAAGTTGTCATCCCCGAGGCCTGTAATCGGGGATCTTCCACGCAAACTGTTTCAAGGCTCTTACGCAAACGACAAGCGTTGAAGATTCCCGATAGCGACATTCGGGAATGACACTTTATTTGATTGTTTGGTAAAACCTGACCTACATTTGTATATTGCGTAACACCCCGCCGGGTATTGTTGTGTTTCATGGTACACTCCTAATTTGTTAATTTACAACTTGCCTGCTTGGAATGCACATAAAAACGGCTAATTAGAGCGAGCCAGGTAAAATAACCCACTATAACAGCCGTAGCTTGCCATTATTACAATGACAAACACTCGGCACAAAACGGCGGGTTTCGAAGGTCCGCTATTTTGTGCCTTACACCGGCTGTTTTTGGCTTTTACCTGAACTTTTATTTCTAAAAGTTATTCGCGCTCAACGCGACTCCAAAAACAGAATCAAATTGTTTAAGTTACTGCTCCTTTATTCTAACATAATTTTTCCTAAAATGTTACAATTTAGCAAAGGGGGATTTTTGGATGAAAAAAAATATTTTTACACTTGTTGCTGTTTTCCTTTTTGCGGCCCATACGTATGCGGCCGTACCCGCACTAAAGGTACTTTCCGCCGCACCCAAGGGGCCGCAAGGCGCACTGGGCCGCCAGGCCGTTACCATTCACTTTGCCGAGCCTGTTGTGAAACTAGGCGAACAAAGCCAGTTTAACACGCAGGATTGCCCCTTAACCATTACCCCGGCCGTGGCCGGGGCCTGCCGTTACGACGGCACGCAGACCTTGCAATTTGAGCCGGACGAAAACTGGCCGGCCGCCACACAGTTTACGGTAACACTGCCCAAAGGGTTCAAGTCAGCCGTGTCCGGCCACAAATTGGCACGTGCGTACTCGTTTACCTTTCAAACCCAAACTCCGCAAATTTCCACCGTTTGGCCTGCCCATAACGAACACTGGATTAGCCTAACCCCTACCTTATATCTGTTGCCTACCATGCCGGTGGATTTGGATAAAGCCGCCTCCTTCATCCAACTGGCGTATATGGACGGCAAGCACCGCAAAACTATCCCGCTAACCGTGCGCCCGGTAGTGCAGGCAGAACTGGATAAAGAATTTAAATATATGGACGCGGACGAGAAAAAACGCCTTTTTGCGGCCGTTCCTACCCAAACTTTGCAAATGGGGCGGGATTATGTGCTGGAAGTACTGCCCGGTTTGCCCGCTACCGTAGGAACAATAGGTTCGGCCCAAAAGTTTACCAGCGTGTTTCATACCTATCCGCCCTTAACGGTGCAAAGTGTGCAATCTACGGGGTGCTTACCATATGTAGCCAATATGCACTTATCTACCCCGGTGCGTAAGCGTGAATTGTGGGCACACCTAACCACCGTTCCCGCCGCCGCCAAGCAACCCCTTACCGAGTGGGAAGAAACCTCCGTGGGCTACGAGTACACCAACCCCAAAACCGGCGAGGCTTACTTCAACCAACCCCTTACGTTTATAAATCTGCAACCCAAAACCCCTGTGCAGGTAACCCTGCATAAAGGCATGCGCGATATTTACAATAACGTACTGGCGCAAGATTACCATTTTACCATTACCAACGACGGTTATTGCCCCGCCGTAGATTTTAGTGCGGACGGGTTGGGGGTGCTGGAGAGTTATTTACCCGCCCGGTTGCCCATTAACCTAATGAATATTTCTTCTCTGTATATGCAAGCCGCCCGCTTTAACCGGGATAATTTTGTAACGTTTGCCCAACAAGAACCTGCTTATTGTGCCAAAAAACCGCTTGCCGGCCCTACCTTTGAGGGGGACTATGCCTTTACAGATGTAAAAGATAAAACCCAAAAAACCTATATTGACTTGGCCAAATTTAAACCTACCGCTAAAGACAGTATCATTTTTAGCCAACTTAAAACCAAACGCGGCCCCCAACAGGAAGATTGCTGGATTTCCTCTACCGACAACATTACCGATATCGGGGTTACGTTTAAAACCTCGGCCGAGAATATGCTCTTGTGGACCACCTCCCTGCAAACCGGGCAACCCTTGCCCAACCGCCAAGTAGAGGTGCGTAATAAAGATAACCAAATTGTGTGGACGGGCGTAACCGATGGCAACGGGTTGGCCCGTATCCCGGGGTGGAAAAAACTCAATGTGCCTGCGGCCAAATGGGGCCAGCCGCCGTTGTATGCGTTTATCACCAGCCCCAACGGGGACGCTGTTGTAAGCAACTTATGGAACGACGGCCTGGAGCCCTGGCGTTTTAATGTGGATTATACGTACGACCCTACCCAAGAAGCCCTCAATGCCTACCTGTTTACGGACCGCGGCGTGTACCGCCCCGGCGAAACCGTGTATGTAAAAGGTGTAATGCGTGAGCGGGAAAACGGCATTTGGCAACTCCCCAAATCCGTGCGTGCGGAGGTTAGTGTGCATGATGCGCGCGGGGAAGAAATTTTCAAAAAAACGGTAACGTTGTCTTCCCGCTGGGGCAGTTTTGATACGTCTTTTGAACTGCCTGCCACCGCCGCTACCGGGTATTGGGAAATTTCTTTTACCCCCAACACTGCCGCTAAAGAGCCTGTGTATGCGTACGGGTCGTTCCAGGTAGAGGCTGTCAAACCGGCCGATTTTAATATCAATTTACGTGCCAACCAACCCCAATATACCGGGGGGGAAGAAGCCACTTTTTCTGCCGCCGCCCAGTATTACTTTGGGGCCCCGCTGGCGGGTGCCAAGGCGCAATGGACGTTACGCAAAGAAAACACCTCTTTTACCCCGCAAGGGTATGACAAATATACCTTTGTGCCCTATTTCTTGCGCCGCCCCGAGGACGGACAAACCCCGAATGATTTGCTCTTAAATGCCAGCGGGGAACTGGATTCCCGCGGGGCGTTGCTTTTTGCCGCTAAAATGCCGGTTACTGCGTTGCCCCTGCGGGTCTATACAGAGGTGGATATAGAATCGCCTGCCCACCAGCATTTGTTCAAACGCACTTCGGTGCTGGTACACCCGGCGGACTTATACATTGGGGCGCAACTGACTAAAGAAGACGTGCAGGCCGGGCAACCCCTGGATATTAAATTGGTGGCCGTCACCCCGCAAGGCAAACCAACAGAAGCAACGGTAACGGCTGAAATTTACAAAGAACAATACTTTAGTGTGCGTAAAGTAGGGCTGGCCGGGCGGTTGGAATGGGTCAGTGAAAAGAAAGTTACGCCCTTGCCCGGCCAAACCGTTCAAGTAGGTAAAAAGGGCGGTACGCTTACCTTTACGCCGCCCACTTCCGGGTCTTATTACGTGAAACTAACGGCGCGGGATTTGTTTGGCCGCACGGTACAAGGGGGGATTGATACCTATGTGTATGGGGCCGACCATGCGTTTGTGCGTGCACAGGATGATGACATACTGAAACTGACCCAAAACAAGAACGAATATAAAGTGGGGCAAAAAGCACGCGTGCGGGTAGAATCCCCGTATCCTACGGCGCAAGCCTTAGTTACCGTAGAGCGTGAAGGCATTTTGGATGCCTGGACAACCACCCTTTCCGGCGGGAAAGCCTATGTGGATGTGCCTATCAAAGAAAATTACCTGCCCAACGTGTATGTAAGCGTAACCCTGGTGCAGGGCCGCACGGATAAACCGGCTACCCACACGGCGGACTTAGGCAAACCCCAAGGCAAAACCGGGTATGTGAATTTAAATGTGGTGCCGGATAAAAAGCGTATTACCACCACCCTTAAAACCAATGCCAAATCATACCGGCCCGGCCAAAGCGTAACCGTGGATGTATCTACCAAAGTGGCCGGTAAAGCCACCCCGGCTGAGGTAGTGATTATGGCGGTGGATGAAGGCGTGCTGGCGTTAAGTAATTACAAAACGCCGGACCTGTTTGATTTTTTCTATGGTTCTAAACCGCTTTCTGTGTTTACCATGGATAACCGTTCCTACGTAATCGGCCAGCGCAATTTTGGCGAAAAAGGCGAAAACCGCGGCGGTGGCGGGGCGGCCAACAGTAAACTGGGCGGTACCGATTTGCGCTCCCGCTTTGAGTTTACTCCGTACTTTAAGGCCAATGTACAAACGGATGCCAAAGGCAAAGCCCGGGTAACATTTACGTTGCCGGACAATTTAACCACCTTCCGTGTGATGGCTGTTGCGCTTACGCAAGAAGAGTTTGGGGCTGCCCAAACGGCTATTACTGTTTCAAAACCGGTCATGGTTACCCCGCAACTACCCCAATTTGCACGGGAAGGGGATTTGTTTGCCTGCGGGGTCATTTTGTATAACTATGAAGATACAAAAGGCCAATTTACCGTGCAAGCCAATGCCCAAGGGGCGGTGGCAGTACAAGGGGTAAGCAAACAACAAATCACGCTTGCCAAGGGCCAATCGCGCGAAGTGATGTGGATGTGCCGGGCCCTGGGCCACGGGAAGGCCACCTTATCCTTTAGCGCACAGGGGAAATTTGCCGACGGGGTAGAAAAAACAATACAGGTATCTTTACCGGAAAAAGAACAAACGCTTAGCGTGTTTGGCTCT
The DNA here is from genome assembly GCA_045606825.1 of Elusimicrobiaceae bacterium. Lineage (GTDB taxonomy): Bacteria > Elusimicrobiota > Elusimicrobia > Elusimicrobiales > Elusimicrobiaceae > Avelusimicrobium. The sequence goes on along the minus strand of JAZUSQ010000002.1, from coordinate 17,992 downwards.
ACCGTCTATACAAAAGAGGAAATGACGGATGAACCGGCTAACCTCTATCCAACGGCCCCCAACCGGGTAACGGTAGGGCTGGCCTCCACGGCCTTGTTGCAATTAAAAGGGGCCCTTTCTTACTTATTAAACTACCCGTATAATTGTTTGGAACAGCAACTCTCTAAAATTACGCCGGCCGTTTTTGCCGCCGGGCTGGTGGAAGATTTCCAACTGGCGGACCCGGTTGCCTTACGCACCCAGGCCCAAACGGTACTCACCCAGTTGCCGCAGTATCAGCACGCCAGCGGCGGGTTTGGGTATTGGCCGGACTCCCTGCCGGACCCCTATGTAACGGCGTATGCCCTGGATGTGGCCTTATCGGCCAAACAGGCCGGTTTTGAAGTACCGGTTAGCCTGGATAAAGCCGTTGCCTGGCTGGAAGATAGTGCCTTTGCCGCAAATACAGTACAGGCATTTCCCTATACCGCTACCGAGGCCGATACCGCACGTGCCTATGCCACGTATGTGCTGGCACGTTACGGCAAATACAAAGACAGTTGGTTTAATACGCTCTATGCAAAACGCGGGGAATTATCCAACACAGCCTTGGCCTATTTGTTGCAAACCACCCAATTTGCCGGGGGGGATGTCGTAAAACGTACCTTGGCACGGATGTTGCGGGGACGTATTACCTATACGCCTACCTTGGCCTATGTAAGTAACGAACCTGCCTCCGCCTGGTTGCACACCAGCCAACTCAGTGCTACCGCGCATACGTTGCAGGCTCTGTTGGAAACAAACCAAACAGAGCAGACGGATTTTCAACTGGCCGCGTGGCTGGTGGCCCAACTAAATGCCCAAGGCCACTGGAATGATACCAGTACCAATGCGGCGGCGTTGCGCGCCTTGCAAATCTACTATCATAAGCATGAAGCGCAAACCCCTGCTTTTTCAGCCAGTGTTACGCAAAATTACCAAACCCGGCTGGAAGGTACGTTCCAGGGGCGTAGTGAAAAGGAATTAACGGCCCGCATTCCCATCAAACAGGTGTATGCGGATTCTTCGGAGGCTAAATTTACCTTTGCCAAGCAAGGGCAAGGAACCTTGTATTACACGTTAAGCCAAGTGTACACCCCTGCCCTGTACGAAACACCGGTACAGGCCGGGTTTGAAATTACCCGCCACATTACGGCGTTGGACGGAAAACCTGTTACGCAAATTGTAGCCGGGGAACGCTACAAAGTAACCCTGCATATCAAAAACGCCGCAGACCGTACGTTTGTAGTGGCGGAGGATTTTATCCCGGCGGGGTTTGCACTGGTAAACACGAACTTGGCTACCGAATCGGCCACGCAAGCCGAACTGCTGGCGGCAGATAACACCGCTTTTAACCGGGTAGAGCAATATGATGAGCGTATTGCGGCCTTTGCGGGGGAACTGCCCGCCGGACAATATACGTTTAGTTATTTAGTAACGGCGTTAAGTGCCGGGCGGTATGTTTACCCGGCCGCTTGGGTAAGCCAAATGTATGACCCGGCTGTCTTTGGCCATAACACCACCCAGGTGCTGATGATTCGCTAATGCGCGGGTTACATATTATCATTCTTGGTTTGCTTCTTCCCTGCCTTATAGGCGGGGAAGAACTGCCTTTACCTTCCGTTCAACTCTATGACCGCAACGCTGTACCGCTACGCGGCTTGCTTTCAACTACGCAAACATATTACCAACCGGTACGTTTAGAGCAAATTTCCCCTTGGCTGGTTAGTGCCGTGATTGCGGCGGAAGACAAGCGTTTTTATACGCATAACGGGGTGGACGTATGGGCGGTAATGCGGGCCGCTTGGCAAAATGCGGCGCAGGGGGAGGTGGTGTCGGGTGCGTCTACGATTACCCAGCAGTTAGCGCGCCAAATAGCCCCAAGGCCTAAAACCTGGTGGGGCAAACTGACCGAAGCCGCCCGGGCTACTTATTTAGAAACGCAACTTACAAAAGAAGAAATTTTAGAACAGTATTTTAACCGGTTGGAATTTGGCAACCTGACCCAGGGGGTAGAGGCGGCCAGCCGTTTTTATTTCCATACAGATGCGGCGGATCTTTCGGTGGCACAAGCCGCTTTTTTGGCAGGATTGGTCAAATCGCCTACTTATTACAATCCGTTAAAACATCCGAAGCGGGCCCTCAAACGCCGCAATTACGTATTGAAACAAATGTATCAGCATGGCATCTTAGATAGTGAAACATACCGCCTTGCCCAAACCGAAAAATTACCGCTTAACACTTTGCCCCGCCCGTTTGCGGCCCCGCATTGGACGCAGTTTATTAAACCCTATTTGCCAACCGATAGTACGGCTATTTATACTACCTTGGATTATACCCTGCAGGCATATATAGAGCAAGTTATTAAAACCAATCTGGCCCACCTGGCCCGGCAACACGTAACCAATGCGGCCGTGGTGGTATTGGATAACATGCGTGGGGAAGTATTGGCCTATATCGGTTCTGCCGATTTTACCGACACAGCCCATAGCGGCCAAGTGGATGGCGTGCGGGCCCTGCGCCAACCGGGGTCTGCGTTAAAACCGTTTGTGTACGGGTTAGCATTGGAACAGGGTAAATTGACGGCGGCCAGTTTGTTATCCGATACAGACACCTTCTTTGAAGGGGGGTTCCGCCCGCGCAATTATGACGAAAATTTCCATGGGGCCGTTTCCGTGCGCCAGGCATTGGCCTGTTCGTATAACATCCCGGCCGTAAAAGCGGCCGAACAGACAGGGGTAGAAAATTTGTTACTGCTACTGCGTAACGCCGGGATTACCTCGCTAGGCAAACCGGCGGATTTTTACGGGCTTGGTTTAGCCCTGGGCAATGGGGAAGTACGCCTGTTGGAATTGACCAATGCCTATGCCACCCTGGCCCGCGGGGGGGTATTTTTACCCCTGCAAGTAGCCATCCGTCCGCGCGTGGCCCTGCCGGGTAAAGCCACCCGCGTGTTGCAGGAAACCACGGCCTATATTCTGACGGATATATTAAAAGATAACCAGGCGCGTGCGGCGGCGTTTGGGCTTAATTCACCGTTGTCCGTTCCGTTTGAAATGGCGGCCAAGACAGGTACTTCTAAAGATTATAAAGATAATTTTGCCGTGGGGTATACCCCGCGTTGGACGATAGGGGTATGGGTGGGTAATTTTGATGCCAGCCCCATGCGGCAAGTGTCCGGCATTACGGGGGCCGGCCCCATTTTACATGACGTGGCTATTTATATGCAACAACATTACCCGTCTGAGCCGTTTGCCGTTCCGGCCGCCATCCGGCGCGCCAGCGTGTGTAGCCAAAGCGGTTTGTTGGCAGGCCCGGCATGCAGCCATACAAAGGAAGAAATTTTTACGGCGGCCTCTTTACCTGCGCGTTGCAACGGCCAGCATGCACCGCAAGCACAAGCCTTACAACTGGTTTCTCCCAAACAGGGGGATGTCTTTTTTATAGATCCGGCCGTGGTGCGCGAAAGCCAACAACTTAAACTCACCGCCACTTGTGCCCAGCCCCCGTGCCGCTGGCAGGTGGACGGACACCCGTTGCCGGGTACTGCCTGTGAAACTTGGTGGCCGCTAGTGCCGGGCAAGCATACGTTAGAGGTGGCATGTGCAGGCCAAACCGTCCAAACAGATATAGAAGTATTGCAGTAACCCTTGTTTTTTTTTTAAATATCCTTACACTATTGATATGAAAAAGAGTATGGGAGTGTGGATAGCCGTTTTGTGTTGTTGGGGAACCCTGGTTCAGGGGGCAAGTTTGACGCCTGAATTGTCTAAAGAGCGGGCGGATGCTTTTGCGGTTGTTTTACAACAGCCGCGCTTACGCCAACTATTATTGCAAAACGGACACGCTATGAAACAAAATTTTACCTACGCTTCCTTAGTCAGTGCGGACACGGATGTACTACTGGTAGGGGAGACCCACACGGATTCTGTTCCCCAGAGTGATGTTAATTTAATCATCAGGGATTTGGCACAGGCAAAAGCAGGGTTTAGTTATGTTGCCAGTGAGTTCTTGTTGTCTTCCGAACAAACGATGCTCAATCAATTTGCCCAAGGCAAAATAACCTATGACCAACTTAGAAAATCCTGTACATTAGGACACCGGGCTTATATTGCAGTAACTGCCAAGCGTTACGGTTTACAAGTAATTGGATTGGATTTGCCGCGCGCCCAGGAAAATACGGGTTGGGCCATGTCTATAGAAGGAATGGCCACGCGCAACCAGGCGTGGTTGCAATTATTACTGGCGGCAAAGACCCGCAAACCGCAAGGGAAGATTTTGCTGTACGGCGGGGCTGCACATACACAATTTACGTCCCACTATTACAAAACCATGCCGCAGTTATTAGCCCAAAAAGGACTGAAAACAAAGGTAATAGAGTTTGTTAATGAGAAAGACCCGGAGTGGAAAAAACTCCGTATTCAAACAAAAAATGATATTTTATTTATCATTCCAAAAGAATTAAAACCCTATGTCTGGGCAGATTATGTGGTGTATTCTTCTCCGCAGGATTTGGATGAAGAAGGGCGCAAGGTTACAGAGCAAGTGCTTGAATCATTTGGGGATAAATTCGTCCGAAACGATTCTATTAGCGACGGTTGTATGTATGACCCTGAAAACGGTATTTGTAAACAGTGGTTGCGCGTGCGCCGTGCCAAGTAAATCTTAGTAACATCCTACAACCTTAATACGTATAACACTCCCGCCATTTGGCGGGAGTGTTTTGTGTGAAACAGACTACCGTAATACGGTTACATCAGCCGGCAACGGGGGGGTTTGCGGATGCGGGGGTTGTGCCGGGGGAACAGGATGGTTTGATGCCGGTTGTTCTTTTTGCTTGAGGCTGGCTTTAATGAGGCCGTCAAACAGCGGATGCGGCCGCATAGGTCTAGAGCCAAACTCCGGGTGGAATTGGCCCGCAATAAAATACGGGTGGTCTTCGCGCTCTACAATTTCGGGCAGTACTCCTTCGTGCCAGCCGGATACCTTTAATCCCGCATCAGCCAGTTGTTTTACATAGGCCGGGTTAAATTCGTAGCGGTGGCGGTGGCGTTCCACAATTTGGTCTTTGCCGTAAAGCCGCCGTGCCAGGGAACCTTCCTTTAAGTCGGCCGTGTAATTGCCCAGGCGCATGGTGCCGCCCTTATAAACTACATTCTTTTGTTGGGGGGTTAAATCCACCACCGGGTCTTTGGTGGTGGGGTCAAACTCGGTAGAGTTGGCATCATGCAGTCCGCACAGGTTGCGCGCGGCCTCTATCACGGCACATTGCATGCCCACGCAAATGCCCAAAAATGGTTTTTGGTGTTCGCGCGCGTACTTTACCGTGGCAATTTTGCCTTCAATGCCGCGTGTGCCAAACCCGCCGGGGATTAAAATTCCGTCCACGGTGGCCAGTTTTTCTTCCACGTTGTCTTTTTCGGTATTGACATAGACAATTTCTACTTTGGCATCATTATTCATGCCGGCATGGCGCAGGGCCTCGTTAATGGATTTATAGGCATCTTGCAATTCGGAATACTTCCCGGCTACGGCAATGCGCACCGTTTTGCTGGGCGTTAGGGCTTTGTCAAAAAATTCAAACCAGGCCGGGTTTACTTCTTGCGTGGGTTTTAAGCCTAACAGGTTCATAATTTCTTTATCCACGCCTTGTTTATAAAACATTTCCGGCACGTGGTAAATAGACTTGGCGTCCGCACATTCAATCACGTGTTGCGCGGGCACACTGCAAAAGAGTGAGATTTTTTTCTTGAGATTTTCAGACAGCGGTTTTTCCGTGCGGCAAATGAGCATGCTGGGCGCAATGCCTACTTCGCGCAGTTTATTGACGGAGTGCTGGGTAGGCTTTGTTTTGAGTTCCTGCGCTACGGCAATGTAGGGCACCAAGGTAACATGTACGGAAATGACGTTTTGCGGCCCTTTTTCCAAACAGAGTTGGCGTGCCGCTTCCAAAAACGGCAACGACTCAATATCCCCTACCGTGCCGCCAATTTCAATAATGGATACGTCCACATCATTTTCAAAAGCGGTAAAGCGTTTTTTGATTTCGTTGGTAATATGCGGAATGACCTGCACCGTGGCCCCCAAATATTCGCCGCGGCGTTCTTTATCAATAACGGTTTGATAGATGCTGCCGGCGGTGTTGGTGTTGGCGCGGGTCATGGTAATGTCTAAAAAGCGTTCGTAGTGGCCCAGGTCCAGGTCGGCCTCGGCTCCGTCGGTAGTAACAAATACTTCCCCGTGTTGGTAGGGGGACATGGTGCCGGGGTCTACGTTGATGTACGGGTCGCACTTAATCATATTTACTTTAAGGCCGTTAAGTTGCAAGAGTTTGCCAATGCTGGCCCCGGAAATCCCTTTGCCCAGCGAACTAACCACCCCGCCTGTAATAATAATGAATTTAGACATAATGTTCTCCTGTTTAATTACTGTTTATGTACCTGTTGCCAATAGGCTTCCGCGCGGCGTAGGTCGTCCTCGGTGTCAATGGCCGGGCCGCCGGGCTCAATTTGCACGCATTTAATGGTCATGCCATTTTCCAAGGCGCGCAGTTGCTCTAATTTTTCAATTTTTTCTAACGGGCTTTGCGGCAAGGATACAAATTTTTTAAGGGCCGCCTTGCGGTAGCCGTAAATGCCGCAATGGTGCCAATACACAAAATCTTTATTTTCGGCGGACGGTTCGCGCTTAAACGGCACGCGTGCGCGCGAAAAATACAACGCGCGCATACCTTCGCCCAACACGGCTTTTACGCAGTTGGGGTTATCTATTTTGGCGTCGTCTGTGGTAGCCACCACGGCGGTGGCTATATCGCAAAACGGGTCATGTTGCAACAGTTCGGCAATTTTGCGGATGGTATCGGGGCGGATGAAAGGTTCGTCCCCTTGCACGTTAATGATAAAATCTTCGTCGCAATTTTGGGTGGCATGATAGATGCGGTCCGTGCCGCTTTGGCAAGTTTCCGGGGTCATAATCACATTGGCCCCAAATTGCATACACGTGGTTACCACGCGGGGGGATTCGGTAGCAATGATAATGCGCCCCAAGTGCGCGTCCAAACAGGCTTCATACACGTGCTGGATGACGGGTTTGCCCGCCAGCCAGGCCGTTACTTTGCCCGGGAAGCGCGACGAGCCAAACCGGGCCGGAATAGCAATTAACACGCGGCTCATGGTAAGACTCCTTCAATTTCTTTCACGGTGGCCGTAGCCGTGCCGGATTTGCCCACTACAATCCCGGCGGCATAGTTGGATAACACCGCCGCTTCCGGCAGGGTGGCCCCGGCGGCTAACGCCAGGGTAAAAACGGAAATGACCGTATCCCCGGCCCCGGTTACATCATATACTTCGCGCGCCATGGTGGGGATGGTGGTGGGGCGTTTTTTGCCTTTTTCAAATAAACTCATGCCGTCGGCACTGCGGGTAATTAAAATGGAGTCTGCCTGCAACATTTTTAAAATTTTCCAACCCAGTTTTTCAATGGCTTCTTCGCCGGGTTTGGGGGACTCTCCGGCCCCTTCCCACGCTTCTTTGGTGTTGGGGGTCATGCAGGTAATGTGTTTGTATTTTTTGAAATTGTCAATTTTGGGGTCCACACACACCGGGATACCTTTTTTGCGGCATTTTTCAATGAGGGTTTTGATGTTTTGGTCGCTAAGCATGCCTTTGCCATAGTCGGATAAAATAACCCCTTTGGCGGTTTTGAGGGCCAGGTCAAAACTTTGCATACATTGCACGGCCACGGCGTGGGAAATGGTTTTTTTGCTTTCGCGGTCATAACGGACGATTTGTTGCTGCTCGGCCATGACGCGGATTTTTTGGGTGGTGGGGCGGTCGGCATCTTCGCAAATGCCATACGTGTTGATGCCCTTTTCGCGCAAGAAACCTTTTAGCATTTCTCCGCCTAAATCCGGCCCGACGACTGAAATCATAACCGGTTTGGCCCCCAACGCGGCCAAGTTGACGGCCACGTTACCGGCTCCGCCGGCTACAAAAAACTCGTTATTGACGGCTACTACGGGCACAGGGGCCTCGGGCGAGATGCGCGAGACGGACCCTTTAATAAAGTGGTCCAGCATAATATCGCCCACCACAATAATTTCCTGTCCGTCAAATTGATGCAAAAGGTTGGTTAAGCGTTTGGTAGTAATTGGCATAGTTTTCCTCACCTATGTATTATAACTTTAATTGCGTTGGTATTCCAACAGTTCTGCCGATACACTGCCGATAAACACCTCTACCGACATTTTTACCGGCATGCGGTACGCATCATCTGTAAGCCATACTTTTAAACTTTTGCCTTTGGCTACAAAAATGCCTTCCCCCCGAAATTGCGGTTCCACTACCCAGCAGTTAAATTTCCCCGCGGGGGTTTTGACGGTTTCTTTCCCCAGTACTTTTACCAGTAGCGGGTAGCGTGCTTCGCGGTTGATGATATCAAACGAAATATCGTGGCCTATTTCTAACGGTTGGGAACGTACATAATAAAGGGAGGTCAGCATATCCAGTACCGGGCTGTCTAAATCCCCGGCCAGGGTGCGGGGTTCTTTTTTCTTTTGGATTTGGCCGTAGTAGCGGTGGTTAGCCGGGTCAAACGATACCCACTCGTCGCGCACGTAATTGCCTTCGCGCAAACTTTGGGAATAACCCAGCGAGTGTAAACTTTCCACATCCAGCCATGAGTAGTTAATATCGCGCACTTTAAATACGCTGTCAATGACACTGGCCGAAAAAGCCGTCGTTTGGATTAAATAAGCCTGCTTGCCCTTATACTCAGTAATGCCGCGTGTCTTGATATACGCCGTTCCTGCTTTAATAAAGGAATAATACAGGCCGTATTTTAAACTTTCGCGGCTCCAGGGGGCGTGGGTGGTATCTTTTTGCACAGGTTGGTACGCCAACGGGCTTAATAAACGGCCTTCCAGCGGGATGGTTCCTTCTTTTTTAAATACCAGGGTATCGGCCGGCGGATGCGCCAAGGCTTGGTCTTGGCGGGCCCGGGCAATGAGTGTATCGGCCTGGGCTGTTGTAAAAGCAGGTTCTTGTAAAGTGCTAACAGGGGTTTGTGCAACAGGCGTGTTTACGTGCGTAGGTGCTGCCGTAACACCGGGTGCCGTATGCGTAGGTAACCCGGCTTGTGCGGATGAGTTTGCAACCGCCTTTTGTGCAGTTGGCAGGGCGGGGGATTTTTCTGTTTGTACAACGGATGAATTTTCGGATACAGGGGCCGTGGTGCAAACGGTACAGGTTTGTTGGCAATGGCACGCCGCCAGTATGAAGCACACAGCACCTAGACATATTAGTTTTTGCATAGGCAATCCTGTACAATAAATTGGGCCGCCCGTAATAAATTGGTGGCCACTTTGTTGGGGTGCAAATCCGGGTATTTGTTGAGGTGGCGGCGGCCGTTGGCCGTGGTAACCAGGACGGTTCTTACGCCCAAGGCTTGGCCAAATTCTACGTCGGCCTTTTTGTCGCCAATCATATAAGATTGGGCAGGGTCAATGTGGTATTTTTGAATTAAATCCAGTCCCAGTTTGGGGTTAGGTTTGCGGCAAGCGCAGTGGGCATCCGGCGCGTGCGGGCAAAACACAATATCCTCAATTTTTACGGGGCGCAATAAGTCCAACAAGTGCGCGTGCACGGCATTTACTTGTTTTTCGGTAAAATAACCGCGCCCAATGCCCGATTGGTTAGACACAATAAATAAGTGAAACCCGCTTTTAGTAAGTAGGGACAAAGCGGGCCGGGTGCTTTTGTAAAGACGTACGTGCGCCGGGTCGGACAAATACACACCGGGTTTTTCATAAATCAGGGTGCCGTCCCGGTCTAGAAAAACGGCTTTTATCATACGCGCTCCTCCGGGTGGGCGGCCAAGTAGGCATCGCCTTCGGCTTCGCGTTTCCAGCGGTTGTGGGCCCATAACCAAGAGGCCGGGTTATCGCGCAAACATTGTTCGTAAAATCCGGCTAATTGTTTGGTAAATTGGCGGATATTTTGCTGTGTGTACTCCGTGGGGGGGATAAGGGCATCCATCACTTGCGACACAATCACCCCGTCGCGCTCGCGCCATACTTTTACAGGAAACACGGGCACCTGCATTTTAATAGCCAACAGGGCCGTAATGGGGGAAAACGCCGCCGTGCGCCCCATAAACGGAACCCAAATTTCGCTAGATCCGGCGTTTTGGTCAATCAAAATACCCAGCATTTTTTTCTTTTTCAGCCAACGCATACAGGCAAAAAACGGTTTGTCTTCGTGGTTACTATAGAAGGTCCGTCCGGTAAAAATATTACGCAAACGGTTTACTTCTTCGTCAATATACGGGTTATCTACGCGCTGGGCCAGTACGGCTTTATCTACGCCGTAAATCGCCCCGGCCAGGCCAAAGGCCTCCCAGTTGGTAAAATGCCCAATGTGGATAATCCCGCCGGTGTTGCCTTGGGCGTTTAACATTTTTTCTGCGCCGATAATGCGGCAGTGCGTTTTAAATTTTTCACGGCTCATGTGGGTCAGTTGGATAAATTCCGCCAAAATGGCCCCCATATTGCGCCAAGACTCCACGGCAATTTGATGTACTTCTTGGGCGGATTTATCCGGGAATGCGCGGGAAATATCATACTCCATGCGCTTAAAACGCTTAGGCAGAAAGACGCGCGTCCAGCCGGTAAGTGTTTTGCTTACCCCAATAGAAAAATGATAGGGAAGCAACGCAAACAACACGCAAAATGCCTTGAGTGCCAGGTATTGGACATAATGAAAAGGTGTTTTTTGAAAACGGGTATTTGACATACTTTATTGTACCTTTTTTAACATATTATTGGCTAGCCAATTTTTAAAGGCTTGACACGTTTTTTTTGGTAAAATATAAATATGGCACTCAAAACTATTTTTTTTGGGACTCCGCAGCTGGCTGTTTCTTTTTTAGAACAAGTGCATCAGCAAACGGATTTGCAGTTAGCCGTTACCCAGGCCGATAAACCCCGCGGACGCGGCATGGAAATTACCCCTTGTCCCGTTAAACAACGCGCGTTGGAACTGGGGATACCGGTTTTGTCCCCTGAAAAACTAAAAGATGCATTTGACCAAATTGCCGCTACCCCGTTTGACCTGGGCGTTGCTGTAGCGTACGGAAAAATTTTCCGGCCGGATTTTTTGGCACTGCCGAAACTGGGCATTTTGAATGTGCATTTTTCGCTATTGCCTAAACTGCGCGGCGCGGCCCCGGTGCAACAAGCACTCATCCAAGGGTACACCAAAACGGGGATTTCTATTTTTTGGATACGTCCCGGTTTGGATGACGGCCCTCTATTTTTGCAAAAAGAACTGGATATTTTGCCGCAAGATAATGCCCAAACGTTGTTTGAAAAACTCGTTGGGCTGGGCTTAGCGGGGTTGCAAGAGGTACTCACCCGGTTACAACGGGGGGAAAATGTGCAAACCCCGCAGCACGGAACCCCCACGCTGGCCCCTATGCTTAGCAAGGAAGATGCCCTGTTGCGCCCGTCTGATTTGACTGCCCTGCAACTGCACAACCGTGTGCGCGGTCTGGCGTGCGGCCCTAAACCCAAAGTGCCTTTCTTACACCGGGGGAAACAGGAGTGGGTACAAGTCCTCCAAACCCAAGTAACGGACGTTAACCGGGGGGGGATCCCGGGCACTGTTTTGTCTATTGAACGCAATCTGGGCATTTTAGTACAATGTAAAGGGCAAGCGGTGTGGTTGCAAACCCTGCAACCCGCCGGGAAGAAACCCATGTCCGCTTATGATTTTGCCAATGGGTACGGCTTAAAAATTAACGAAACGGTATTTAGAGAAAAGGAGAATGTATGAAAAAAATACTCATTGTATTGCTGGTTTTAGCAGTTTGTTTGGCCGTGATAGCGGGCGGATGTGTGTTATACGGTGTGCGCACGCTTAACCAATTTGCCGGATTGGACGAAAACGTAACCGCCACGTGGGCCCAGGTAGAAAACCAATACCAACGCCGCGCAGACTTAATCCCCAATTTAGTCAGTACCGTCAAAGGCTACGCCGCGCACGAGCAAAACACCCTTACCCAAGTGATAGAAGCCCGCAACAAAGCCGTGCAAACCCCGGCTCCGTCGGCAGATTTATCCAACGCCCAGGCCTTTGCCGCTTATCAGCAAGCCCAAGACGGCCTATCCGCGGCGTTAAACCGCCTCTTAGTAGTGGTGGAACGCTACCCCGATTTAAAAGCCAACCAAAACTTCCTGGCGTTGCAAGACCAACTGGAAGGGACCGAAAACCGCATTGCCGTTGCCCGGCAAGATTACATCCAAATGGTACGCGCGTATAATACCCGCTTGCGTCAAATTCCGGAAGGCTGGATTGCTAAAACCTTTGGCAATTACCAAGCAAAAGCCACCTTTGCCGCCGCGCAAGGCGCGCAAGAAGTGCCTGTAGTGGCTTTCTGATGAAAAAAATTCTCTGGGCCTTACTGGCCTGCTGTGGGACGATTTTTGCGTGGGGGAGTGATACCCATGGTATCACTTTTCCTGCTTACAGCGGCAACGTGGTGGACGAAGTAAACCTGTTGGACGGTTCGGCGCGGCAACAAATCCAAACGCAAATTGACCAGTTGCAAAATTTTAAATTGGCGGTTGTGGTGTTAAAGGACACGCGCGGCCTACCCATTGACCAGTACGGCTACCAACTGGGCCGCCGCTGGGGCGTGGGCGACGCTAAAACCGACAACGGGGTTTTGTTTATCGTGGTCCCTTCGGCGCGTAAAGTGCGTATAGAAGTAGGCTACGGGGCCGAAGCCGCTCTGACCGACGCCCAAAGCGGAATTATTTTAGACGAATATGTAATCCCCTATTTTAAACAGGGCGATTTGCCTGCCGGCATTGTAAGCGGCACGCGCGCGCTGGCTGGGCATTTGTCCGGCCAAGAACCGATTGAACGCATCAAAAATACGGCGCAGCGTGCAACGGCAGAAGATGAACAGGAAGATGCAGGTGCCATGATAATTATCTGTTTTTTCTTATTATTTTTGTCTGTGTTTATTGCGGCCGTAAACATAGAACGTGCACAAAAATTTTCTTTTTTTACCATTTTAAAGTGGACCTTTCTCATTATGTTAGGTATCTTATTGCTCATGTATATCTTATTGTGCAATATAGAAGGCAAAAACATAATGTGGACTTGGCTAGTATCTTATTTTTGGTTCATTTTGCTGGGTTATGTGGGATTGGTTCTGTTTATTTCCTTTATCGTTAAATACGGAAAATGGGAAAATGCCAATGGAAACTCTGGTGCAGGTTTTGGCAGACATCGCGGCGGCAGAGGCGGCTTTGGCGGGGGTTCCGGCCGTGGTGGTGGCTTTGGCGGCGGAGGCGGCGGCAGTTTTGGCGGTGGAGGGGCTAGTCGAGGTTGGTAAACCCGGCGTTGAAGACCTATCTCACAATTTGATACAATATATCTATGTCTAACAACGAAGAAAATTTTGAAGATTTCATCAAACAAAACAAAAAACCGCGCCGCGTAAAATGGCTGATACTGGTGATGATTGGCCTGTTTTTTATCGGACTGATTGCCGTCTGTGCCGACTGGGTACTGGCGGCCCTTATCCACACCCGCAAAGAAGTGTCCGTGCCGGATTTAACCCAAAAACCCGTTTCCCAAGCGCTGGGCCTGTTGGCCCAACAGAATCTGGCCGCCAAACAGGCCGGGATTGAGTTTGATGCCAACGTTCCCCCCGGTTCTGTACTACGGCAAATTCCTTCGGCCGGTTCCACCGTGCGGGAAGGGCGTGTCATCCGGCTGTGGATTAGTCAGGGCGACGAGATGGTATTTGTTCCCAACACCGTGGGTACCACCTTGCGCGAGGCCCAACTGGCCATCCGCCAAGCCGGGCTGAATGTGGCCAAGGTAGAAAATGCCTACTCCCTTACCTATGAGAAAGGACAAATTATTTCCCAAGACCCCAAGGCAGACAGTATGGTGCAAAAAGGTACCGGCGTTGCGCTGATTTCGTCTAATGGTGCACCGCCTGCCAGTGTTATTTTGGTACCTAATTTTAAAAATAAAAAACTGGCTGAGGCAACTTTGTGGGCCAGCCACCAGGATGTGAATTTAATTATTAAGGAAGACCCGCTTTCTGCTTTGCGTAACGGGGTGGTTGCGGCGCAATTTCCCGCGCCGGATAGCCAGGTAGCCCCCGGGGCCAATGTGGAAATTGTGGTCAGCCGCCGTGCCACCGCCGAGGACGAAAAATCATACCATTTGCATTACGAACTTCCGCAAGGTAAAAAAGATAGCCATGTACGCATAAGCATGGAAGATATCACCGGGGAAGTAGACGTCTTTGACCAGGTACAGCAGCCCGGTTCTAAAATTGATTTGGAAATTGCATACAATACCCAAGGTACGGTACGGGTATTTGTGGACGGTATTTTGGTGCGCCAGCGCGAGGTAAAATGAAAAAAACTTTCCAAATCCCTCCCGTAAATGGTACAATACATATTGCGCCCTCTATTTTGTCGGCCGATTTGTGTAACCTGGGGGCGGATGTGCGCCGCGTGGAACAAGCCGGGGCCGACTGGTTGCACGTGGATATTATGGACGGGCATTTTGTGCCGAATTTAAGTTTTGGCCCGGCCGTTGTGCGTTCTTTGAGAAAATATACGGCCTTGCCGTTAGATGTGCATTTAATGGTTACAAATCCCCTTGCGTTTATAGAACCGTTTGTGAAGGCAGGGGCCGATTTGCTGACAGTGCACCTGGAAAGTCAAGACGACACCCGGGAAGCATTAAACACCATTAAACAGGCCGGTCTGCAAGCCGGGGTTTCTGTCAAACCGGATACGGACCCTGCCGCTTTGGCCCCTGTGTTGCACCTGGTAGATTTGGTTTTAGTAATGAGTGTGTACCCCGGTTTTGGCGGACAGGCATTTTTAGAAACTGCCCCCGCACAGATACGGGCCGTACGCAATTTGATAGATGCTTCCGGCCGGAAAATTTGGTTGGAAGTAGATGGCGGCATTAACGCCCAAACGGCTGTTGTGGCTATAGCGGCCGGAGCCGATGCGTTAGTGGCCGGCCATGCAATTTTTTCGTCCGCGGACCCTGAATTGGCCCTCAAGCAAATTAAACAGGCTTCCCCGGCAATTTAAACCGCTTTTACATTGTAAAAGCATAGTAAGGAGACATACATGGCAGTAGTAATTAGATTACAACGGGTGGGTAAAAAAGCCCAGCCGCAGTATAGAGTAGTGGCGATTGAAAAAAAATCCGCCGTGGGTAGTGAAGCCAAAGAAGTGCTCGGCCAATATCATCCCTGCAATCCCAACGCCGCCGAACAGGTAAAACTGGATATGCCGCGCGTGGAATACTGGATGAAAGTAGGTGCAAAACCTTCGCTTACCGTAGCCAACTTAATTAAAAAAGCCAGTGCTAAATAACCCCGGGGGGCAACATGAAAGAGTTAGCCACCCTGCTCTTAAAATCACTCTCGGCCACGCCGGATAATGTGGTAGTTAGTGAAACGGTAGAAGAGAACCGGGTTTTTCTGTCCACTAAGGTGGACGCAGCCGATAAAGGACGTGTCATTGGCAAAGACGGGTGCATTATTAAAGCCGTACGTACCGTACTTACTGCAGCCGCTGTAAACCAAGGCAAAAAAGTTACTTTAAAGCTGGAAGACGAATGAAAATTGACGTGATTACCGCATTTGGCGAACTGATAGACAGTACGCTTTCCCACAGTATTGTGGGGCGCGCGCGAAAAGCGGGAATCATCAAACTGGGCACCCTTAGTCCGCGGGAGTTTACCACGGATAAACATAAAACGATTGACGACCGCCCTTATGGCGGCGGCCCCGGAATGTTGATGTTGGCAGAACCACTCTACCAAGCCATTAACAAACTGAGAAAAAAATCGTCGTATGTGATACTTACCAGTCCGCGCGGGCAAGTGTTTAACCAAGAAATGGCCAAACGCTTAGCCAAAAAGCGCCACCTCATTATCGTGTGCGGACATTATGAAGGGATTGACGCCCGGATTTACCCGGAGGTGGATGAAGAAGTTTCTTTGGGGGATTATATTTTAACCGGCGGGGAACTGGCCGCGTGCGTAATGATAGATGCTATTACGCGTCTTCAGAAGGGAACTTTTAAAAAGGATGATGTAACATCATCCGAGTCGTTTGAAGGGCATTTGTTGGAGGCCCCGCAATATACCCGTCCGCAGGTGTGGCGCGGCCGCCGTGTTCCGCAAGTGTTGTTAAACGGCAACCATAAAGAAATTGAAGCGTGGAAACACGCGCAGTCTTTAAAAATTACAAAACAGTTTCGGCCTGATTTGCTTGAACACGCCTCTCAACCAAAGCCGGCAGGCCGGACGAAGAAAAATATTCGGAGGAAGTAAAATTTATGAACATTAGTGATATTAAACACAACTTAAAAACCAACATTCCGGTTTTTAAAGCAGGCGATACGGTTCGCGTAAAAGTAAAAGTAGTAGAAGGCGATAACGAACGCTTGCAGGCTTTTGACGGCGTAGTAATTGCCCGTAAAGGCAGTGGCATTGGCGAAACGTTTACCGTACGCAAAGTGTCCTTTGGTGTGGGTGTGGAACGTATTTTCCCCATTCATTCCCCGCGTGTGGATAGCATTGAAGTCTTAAAAGTGGGTAAAGTACGCCGTGCCAAACTGAACTACTTAACCAAACTCTCCGGCAAAGCCGCGCGCTTGCAGGAACTTAAAAAACCGGCTGCTGATGCCGCCCAAGAAACGGCAGAACCCGCAGCCACCGAGGCGAAATAATTACTTTCTAAGTAATTTAAACTCCGAATGGCAATTAACACCCCCTGTCCAGCTGGCAGGGGGTGTTGTTGTGTAAAACAAAATTACGGCTACGGCGGGGAATTGTTTTTTGTCTGTTAGCCCAACTTACATGTGCTACGTAAACGCTAATAAATCACGGTGCCGATTGCTTCGCCGCATAAGGCTTTTTCTATATTGCCTTTTTGGTGCAGGTTAAATACTTGGATAGGCAACTGCTTTTCCATACAAAGTGCCAGGGCCGCGGTATCCATAAATTGCAAACGTTTGGCAATGGCATCAGCATACGTGATTTTGGAAATCAGTTTAGCCTGCGGGTTTTTGCGCGGGTCAGCATCGTACACGCCGTCCACTTGGGTGGCTTTTAACAGTACGTCCGCATTCATTTCACTGGCGCGCAAGGCGGCGGCACTGTCGGTAGTAAAATACGGGTTGCCGGTTCCGCCCGCAAAAATCACAATGCGTCCTTTTTGTAAGTGGCGGATTGCTTTGCGGCGCACAAAGGGCTCGGCCAGTTGGTAAATGTTAATAGAGGTGAGCACCCGGGTTGGCACGCCGGCATCTTCTATGGCGGACTGCAAGGCAATGGCGTTAATGACGGTGGCCAGCATACCCATATTGTCGGAGTTTACGCGGTCAATCACGCCGCCGCCGTCGCGCACGCCGCGCCAAATGTTGCCCCCGCCAATGACAATGGTCAGTTCACAATCCGCCTTTTTGTAGGCCTGGGCAATTTCCACGGCAATTTCTTTTAAGGATTGGGGGTTAATGCCGCGGTGGCCTTCGGTGCTCAGAGCCTCGCCGGAGAGTTTTAACAAAACGCGTTTTTTGGGATTGTCGGACTTAATCATAATGTCAGTAGCGGTCATAGGTGTCTCCTTGGTGTATTTTTAACAGTATAGCAAATTTAGGGGTAGGTGAGTGCAAGCCCAACAGGAAACGAAACCAGGCCGGGGAATTGTCCGGCTCCCGTCTGAACTACAACGGTTGTTAAGGCCGCCCTTACGGGCTGTGGCCGTTGCCGTTTGGTTGCCGTTACGGGCCGTGGTTGCTGCCGCTGAAAGCCGACATGGGCCTGTTTATAAAAAGCCTTATGCCGGAACAGAAATTTTGTATGTGTGAGCGTAGCGAGTTTACAAAATTTCCCGGTATAAGTGATTTTTATAGGCC
>JAZUSQ010000001.1:0-105635 GCA_045606825.1 Elusimicrobiaceae bacterium | reverse complement strand
GTATAAATATCCCCACTGGGGGTAAGGGTAGCCATACAACCGCCGGCCAGTAAACTAAACGGCAAAAAGAGTATCATTTTGTTCATAGCGTCATCCTCCTATCATTCAAACACTTGTTTTAATTTTTTTATTGCATGTTGTAAATAAATTGGATACTTTGTACCATAGTTTTCTATAAGAGAAAACCCGCAGAAACATGACGCCAAACATTTATGTATATTTTGTCAGTATATTGCTTTTCATATAGACAGAATTTTCATTTGGCTTTTACTATCTCTAGCCCCACCCTTATTGATTTTATATAATACAAATATGACCTTAAACACCCGCCAAACTTGGGATAAAACCAAAGAGTTGATTAAATTATCCCTCAAAAAATATTCCGTATTTTTGCTACATCTTACCCCACATCAAAATGTGGCCCGAACCGTGTTTTCTTATACACTACTGGGATGGATTGTGTTATCTTTACCGTTTATGACACGCGGGGGTGTATCGCTACTGGATAATTTGTTTACCTCAGCCGCGGCTGTTTCTACTGCCGGCTTGCAAACGGTCAATTTTGCCGATTCCTATACGTTGCTGGGCAAAATTGTGGTGCTGGTTCTCATTCAAATTGGCGGGGTAGGGTACATGACATTTTCGTCCTTTGTGTTTTTATCCCTTTCGCAAAAACACCGTTTACGCAAAAGCCAGACAGAGGCCCTAAGCGCAGAGGTAAAACTACCTGACACACTTAAACTATCCGATTTTTTGTGGTCTGCCGTAGTATTCACGGCTGTAGCCGAAAGCATTGGGGCAGCCTTCCTGTTCAATTATTTCCGCCACCACGATTACACCATTTTAAACGCCGCCTGGTATAGTATTTTTCACAGTGTAAGTGCATTTTGTACCGCCGGATATACGTTATGGAATAACAGTTTACTTAACTTTGCCGATAGTAAAACCATCAACATCGCTATTTCCATTTTAACGCTGGCCGGGTCCATGGGGTTCATTGTGGTGGCAGACTTGTTTAATTTTATCCGCCGCAAAACAAAAAGTATTTCCTTTACTACAAAAATTATCGTTCTGACAACAGGTGCCTTACTTGCATTTGGAACGTTTACGTTATTTGTTACCACACCGGCCTTAAGTTTGACGGAAGCACTTTTTCAAACCATTTCCGCCTCTACCACATCCGGCTTTACCACGGTGGATATGAGCATCGTGTCATCCTGTTCATTTCTATTGCTACTACTGATTATGTGTATTGGCGGATCCCCCTCCGGTACGGCAGGCGGTATTAAAACAACCGCTTTTGCCAGCGTGGTGGCTATTGTCTATTCGCACCTGAACTTAAACCCGCGGGTAGAATTTCTGTCGCACCGTATCCCGATTCAGCGTTTGTATGCGGCCACCTCTACTGTAATACTGTACAGTGTGTTTCTGTTTACCAGCATTTTTTTACTAACGTGGACGGAAGAAATACCGTTTTTAAACCTGGTGTTTGAATCGGCCGCCGCGCTAAGTACGGCCGGGTTTGACACGGGTACCACGGCACAACTTTCTACGTTGGGCCGGCTGATTATTATTGGCACCATGCTCATTGGGCGTATTGGTGTGGTAACGTTTAGCATGGCTTTGCTCGCCTCTGATGAAGATGACGACAAACCCAAACCCGTTTCGCAAGAAGATGTGGCCGTATAAGGAGTTTTATGAAATTTTATGTAATTAGCCTGGGATGCCCCAAAAATCTAACCAACAGTGAAGAGTTTTCTGCCCGCTTGATTGCCAAGGGGCACAAACTAGTTTTTACGCCGGATCAGGCAGACCAAATTATCGTAAACACGTGCGGTTTTATTGCCAGTGCCGTCAAAGAAGCCAAAGACGAGATCCGCTATGCGTTGGAACTCAAAGAGAAAGGGATTGTGAAACGGGTAGCCGTAACGGGATGTTTGGTAGAACGGTTTAAGCAACAACTGGCTAAAGAATTTCCAACCATTGATACGCTCTTTTCCATTGCCGCGCAAGATGAAGTAGAAAAGACCTTGGCGCGCGGCGGAACTATTTTGGACCCGTTGCCCACCTCTTTATATTTACCGCAATACAAGATGAGTTTAACCGCCCCGCATAGTGCCTACTTAAAAGTAGCCGACGGATGTAACAACCGCTGTGCGTATTGCACCATTCCGTTTATCCGCGGCAGATACCGTTCTAAACCCCTAGCAGATGTAGTGCGTGAGGCTAAACTAATGATTGAAAACGGCGTGCGGGAAATTTCCCTCATTGCCCAAGATACCACGTCCTACGGTATGGATTTATACGGCAAGCCCAATTTGTTAGGTCTGTTGGAAAAACTGCTTAAACTAAAAGGGAATTTCCGCCTGCGTATTATGTATGGCTACCCGCACCGTGTAACCAAAGAGATTGCACGCTTGATGGCCAGTACGGACAAGATTTTCCATTACATTGATATCCCCTTGCAACACATTGCTGACCCCGTGCTTAAGCGCATGAACCGCCATTGCGATGCGGCCCAAATCCGCCGTACGCTGGATATGCTAAAAACTGAAGTGCCGGATATTTCCCTACGCACCAATTTTATTGTAGGGTTTCCAGAAGAAACACAACGGGATTTTAATGAACTTAAACGCTTTGTGCGCGAGTATGAGTTTGACAACATGGGTGTATTTGAGTATTTTAGGGAAAAAGGTACAGCCGCGTACGACATGAAACAAATCCCCGCCGCCATCAAACACCAACGGGCCCGTGAACTGGAAGAAGTGCAAAGCCGCGTGATTGACAAGATAAACAAACGCTTACTTGGCACCACGTTAGAGGCCATTGCGGACGGCCCCGACTTTGGCCGCACCTACAAAGATGCGCCGGACATTGACGGACAAGTTACGTTTACTAAACCGGTGCAAACCGGGTGTATTTTCAAAGCGCGCGTAGTGGACGCACAAGGTTATGAGCGTATAGTGGAACCGCTTAATTAAATTTAGTAATATAATTTTTCTTATATACGGAGGAAAAAAGCAGATACACATAGATACCATTTTATAAATTGATTTACAGATTATTGCCGGATGTGCAGGGGGAGCCTGCACATGAAAGAAAGGAAACTTTCTTTTATTCGCAGTCCGCAGTAGTCGCCTGCTTTCTGCCTACCCCGCAAGGGGTGGGCGGGCGACGATTATCAAGGTCACTGCGAATGCTTTGGGAGTCGTCGTTTTTTATTCCCAAGCCAACCTAGATTATAAAGAGGATTAAATATGAAAAAAGCAGGAAACCGGGGGTTTACCCTCATTGAATTATTGGTAGTGGTGTTAATTATCGGCATTTTGGCCGCCGTGGCGTTACCGCAGTATAACAAGGCTGTAGAGAAAGCACGGTGGACTGAGTGGTTTACCACCATCAATGCTTTACAAAAACGGGCCCAACTGGCTTTTTTAGACGGCTCTATAACCGGGGACGGTATGGAAGAATGCTATTGGACCGAGCCGTTTGACTTGAGTTCGGGTTCATACCACACAAAAAATTTTTATTATTCACTAGAGGATTGTGAACCAGATAACATATATATAGATACAAGATCTTTATCTGGCTCTTCGTGCGGTGTAGAGGTACATTTTCATCCGCTTCCCAAAAAGCCCATAGAAATAACTGCAATTTCGACGGATTCTACAAAACAGCAGTTTTTTTGTGATTTAATGATAAATGCCTTTGGCGTAAATGCACTGGACAGTTCCACCCAGGCTACTTGTGGCATAGAATAATATATTTCCCCTGCTGTTGAACTGCCGGGGGATATATTAGGCCTGCTTTGCCGGCCATTTATACCTGACCCATATATAGTAGCACAACCCCCGCTCCTTGAGGAACGGGGGTTGCTGATTTTGCACAACTTGTAAATTTTATTCTACCACTACTACCGAACGGCCATCTTTGGCGGGAGAGTACGGATCGCGCGTATTCTTGCCGTTAATTACATACAAAAATTTGTATGTGCCCGGGGCAATGGAAAGGGTGGTTTCCCAATAGTCCCCCACTTTTTTAAGGGGCTGGGCTTTGCGGTTGGTAAAACCACTTACAATGGCCACGGTTTGAGCCGGTTCAAACCACCTAAACGTAACACGGCGGTATTTACTGCCATTGACCGGGGTAACGACTACACTTTTTTTGGCGGTGTTGGCAACCTGTTCAGCAGGTGCGGGTTGAACCTCTGCTTGAGCCGTTTGGGTTACTTGCGGTGCCTTTTCAACTGCCGGTTTAGTCGGGGCCGGTTTTGGGGTTTCGTCCGAACCAGTTTGCAACACCGGCACTACCACGGTAGGCGGTTCGCTGGGTTGGGCGGCCACGGAAGGAATTTCATCCACCGTTACTACTTCCAGTTCTTCTGCCGGAGGAAATGTCTCTATTACTTCCGTTGCCACAGCCGTATTTTGCGGCGTACCCATTACTTGGGCAGAAAAATGTTTATAGAGAAAAAAACCAAATACACACAAAAAAATAACGTCCAGAACAATTAAAAACAACCAAAGGTCTTTGTTAGGAGAAGTTTTGAATTCGCGGTTTTCGTTTTCCATGGTAGGGTCCTGTTAAAAAAAGCGGGCGAAGGGAATCGAACCCTCGTCTAAAGCTTGGGAAGCTTCCATTCTACCATTGAACCACGCCCGCATAAACTTAAGACACTTTATTATAGCAAAATTTTGCATATATATCCAAATTTTTTAGGTCTTTCGGTCCATTATATCCTAGGCCTAAAAGTTCCTGGAATTTTTCGGATTTCTCTCTATACTAATAATATGGCCCCCCGCTAAAGCCAGCAAACTAGCGGCCCATAAGGAGAAATGTATGAAAAAAATAGTTATGTTCCTACTTTGCAGTTGCTTGTTCGTATCGGGCATTTCGGCTTTTGCGGCTACCCAAAGAAAAAAACAAGAACCCGCCCCGGCAACAGTTATTACCCGTAGCGTAGAGGATCCCTCCGTTCTTACCTTACAAGGGCAACGGTATATGCTGTTACGAAGCGAATTACAGACTATTGACGACCATGAGGGGTGGCTAAATGTTTACACACTGGAAGGGGAAGAATCTGATGAGCATATCATTACTATTATGAAATTTGAAGGTATGCAAAACAGTAGTCTGTTTGATGACGAGAAAATGGACGATTACATAACCCTTGACAGACGCGATCCGAAAAACATCCTTGTCTCCAAAATAGAAGACGGTTATTATGTGGTGGGACGGATGGTACAGGTAGACCAGGATACATTTGGGTTGTTGGTATCTGTATCTCAAGATGAAATACAGTCCCCGCAAGACAAAAAAGAGTTATTTCACATCGTACGCAATACGCCCCTTGAAACCATTACCGGGCACTTTGTAGAAAGTTCCTGCAAGTTTGGCAGTGATTGCCGGTTAGACTAATGTAAACAAACAGTTTCCCCGGACGTGCCTGGCTTTTTATAAAGGCCGGCACGTCTTTTGCTACTATACACAAAGGTACTGCTAGCGGCAAGCCCGTGCAAAGACGGGCAAATGTGGAAAATTGGTTCGCTAGTACATAATAAAAGGCAAAAAATAAGTGTTATCCTAAACTTGTTCCAGGATCCCCACCGCCTAAAATTTTCTGTCTTTTGTGCGTAAAACGCACAGGCGCGCCCGGCATTGTAAAATAGAGGTTACTTAGTACAAACCCCCCTTCCCCCAGCCGTTAATAAACCAACCCGCCGGTTACAGTTTCAACGTGTATAAAAACACCAACGCTTCGGCGCGCGTGTGCACCTTGCCTTCCACTTGCGCCTCGGCCACGGCCTGTAAGGCCGCACCCACCGCCGGGCCGGGTGCAATTTTGAGATGTTTCATTACGTCCGCCCCGGTAATCAGTTTTTCCGGTTTTACAAGGGCCGGCTTATCAAAATACTGCCCTAACAAGAAATTAAGTAGTTGCAAATGCCGCAAGGTTTTGCCCACATTGCCGTAACGCTCAGCCTGGGGAATAGTCATCATGCGCTCGGTGCTTTTGGGTAGCATGCGTTTAAGTTGCACGTCGGACACGTAACTGGTGTAATCACTCCAGCACAACATCAAAAGCGGGATAGCGGCGTCCCCCAAGTCCCGGTAGAAGTGATAAATGCCACGCTCGGTAAGCGGGTTGCTGGCTAGGTTGGACGGGCGCAGATGCTCGCCAATGATGGTTTCCATGAGGCGGCTATCATTGCGGCTGACACGTAAATCCAGCAAAATCCAATGCGCCATTTTAGCACCTACCTGCTCGTGGTAAAAAAAACGCAGGCGTCCTTTCTTTTCTTTGGCTGTTTTGGGTTTGGCAATATCATGCAACAATGCCACCAATTTATAAAGTGGTTTGTTTGTTAAAAACGGTTTTAGTTTTGACGCATATTTAGGGAAGGCTTTATCGGTATGTTCCAACAAATAATCCATGCGTTTGCATACCAGTAGCGTATGTTTGAGCACCCCCCCTTTGCCGTAATATACCTCGGCACAATTACGCTGGTCCTCTAACTTGGGAAACAGCGCAGTCAGCAGGCCACAGGCATCCATTTGCAATAAAAAATCATACGTTACATTCGGCACAGCAAAAAGGCGTTCCAACTCTTCCCGGATCCGTTCCCCGGCCGGTTTGGAAATTAGTTTTTTATCTTTTTTGATTTGCGCTAATGTTTGCGGTACAATGGTAAATTTTAACTCCGCCGCACACCGAAAAGCCCTAAGCATGCGAAGCGGGTCCTCTACAAAGCGTTCTTTACCGTTTAGGCGGATTATCTTCTGTTGCAAATCCGCCAACCCGCCGGTTACATCCACAATTTTGGCACGGCGCAAGCCTTTTAAAATTACCTGTGCTGTATCCCCCCGGCGCGGGGTAACTGCTATTTGCGGTTTGGCAGACACCGGGTATGCCAGGGAATTAAACGTAAAATCGCGCCGTTTTAAGTCAGCCGTTAAGTCCGCCCCTTGGTAAGCGGTTAAATCAATTTGCAGGTTGTCTTGGTGGGTAACCAACCGCCATACCCCCAGTTCCGGGTCCATTTCAAATGCGGCGGCTTTGAGGCGTTTAGCCAGGGCCAGGGCGGCCGGTTTTAACTCACTGGCGGGCAGAGTGATGTCAATATCTCCGGAGGGGCGTTTTAGCAAACTACTGCGTACAATCCCCCCCACAAA
This sequence comes from Elusimicrobiaceae bacterium, assembly GCA_045606825.1. Classification (GTDB taxonomy): domain Bacteria; phylum Elusimicrobiota; class Elusimicrobia; order Elusimicrobiales; family Elusimicrobiaceae; genus Avelusimicrobium. The sequence goes on along the minus strand of JAZUSQ010000001.1, from coordinate 98,462 downwards.
GTGCCCCTGGGGAACTACCTCCGCCAAAATTTGCGCTAATTCCTGCACGGTTACTCCTCGTCTGCTGCGCCCACTCCGGCGGCAACGGATTTTTTGAGTTTTTCCACCGCATCTTTACGCAACTCACGCTTGAGTACCTTACGCAAGGCGTTTTTAGGCAGGGCATCTACAAATTCAAAATCGCGCGGACGTTTGTAATTATCCAAATGCGTTTTTAAGAATTTGCGGAAATCCGCATCCGATACCTCCGCCCCTTCCTTTTTAACGGCGTAGAGTTTTACAAATTCCCCGCCGCGTCCGTCCGGCACACCGATAATGGCACATTCCTCAATGGCAGGATGTTCACAAATAACGGCCTCTACTTGGGCAGAAAATACTTTAAGACCTTTGATAATAATCATGTCTTTTTTACGGTCTTTAATAAAAATAAACCCGTCGTCATCTACCTCTACAATATCCCCGGTTTTAAACCAACCGTCCTCTGTAAATGCATCACGTGTAGCGGCCGGATTACCCCAGTAGCCCTTAAACACATTAGGGCCTTTGACACATAGTTCTCCCTCATGGTTGCGGGGTACCTCGTTACCTTCGTCATCTACCACGCGGGTGCTAACGGCAGGAATAGCGGGGCCGACCGATTTAATTTTTTGCAATTCCTCTGTATTTACACTAACTACCGGACTGGTTTCCGTCAGCCCATATCCTTCTAAAATCGGCACCCCGATTTTTTCTTCAAAACGGTCTTTTATTTCTTGTGTCAGCGGGGCTGCGCCGGATACGCCAAAACGTACATTTTTAAACGGCCAAAAACGCAAGTACAACTGCTTAAGCCCTTTAGCCTCTTTGGAAAGCACCGCATAAATTTGCGGCACGGCCAGGATGAGGGTTACTTTTTCGGTTCCCATAGCCCCTAACCATTTGCTGGCCGGCATCACATTGGCCACAATCACTACTTTTAAATTAAGGTATAAGGGGATGACCACGCACGTCGTCCACGCGAACGAGTGGAACATAGGCAGTAAACATAAAAATACGTCGTCATCGTTGATTTTGAAAATCTGCGCGCAGGAAATCACATTGGCTGCCAGATTGCCGTGTGTAATCATGGCACCTTTGGGTAGCCCGGTAGTGCCGGAAGTATAAAGAATAAAGGCCAAATCATCTAGCGTAGCCTGGGCAGAAGCGGTTTCATCATGATAGGTAGATTTTTCAAGTTCCTGCCAGAAAAAACGGATTTTATCACACCCTTGAACAGAAGACGGAATTTCGTCCGTCGTAAAAACAGTTTGCACGGTGGGCATATTAGGCAGGCATTTAACATAATGGCGGATAAATTCGGCCTGCGTTACCACGGCTTTTACTTGGGCATTGTTTAAAATATACTCAATTTCTTCGGCCTTGGTTACCATAAAATTCATGGGGATAGCCACTGCACCCAACTTATATAGCCCATAGTTGGCCACTACCGTATCAATACTATTGCGGTGGGCTACGGCTACGCGGTCGCCTTTGCGGATGCCGTGCTCAAAAAACATATCGGCCGCGCGGTCCACCTGCATTAAAAGTTCTTGATAAGAAATCTTTTTTTCCGTACCGGCTTCAGTCAGTGCAATTTTATTGGGATAGCGAAATGCACTATCCGAGAGTGAAGTATATAAGTCTTTACGGCGAATCATAAGCACCTCACAAATTGGGTTAACTATATTGTAACATTATCCTTGCCGCGGGTCCAAGATATCACGGAAGGCATCCCCCAGTAAATTCCAACCTAATACAAATAAAAAAATGGCCCCGCCCGGAACGGCTACCGTGTACCAATACGCCAACGGATGTTGCGGCGTGCCCAATACCCAGTTGCGTGCCATGGCAATCAGTTGCCCCCAATCGGCCGTACCGGGTTGTGCCCCTAACCCTAAAAATGAAAGGGAGGCCGCTGTCAGTACCACATACCCCATATCCAAACTGGCCACCACAACGGCCGGATAAATGGAGTTGGGTACAATGTGTTGCCAAAAAATTCGCCAACCGCCTGCCCCTAGTGTACGTGCCGCCGTTACATAGCCGTGTTGCTTGACCGATAGCATATCCCCGCGCACCAAACGTGCATAACTGGGCCAGGCCACAGCCGTTAAGGCAATGAGCATATTTTTTAAATCCGGCCCCAGCATAGCGGCAATTACCATGGCCAGCACCAAGGAAGGTACGGCAAATACAACATCTGTCAAGCGCATCAGGGTTTCATCTACCTTACCGCCCAAATAAGCGGCCATCCCCCCTACTAAAAGGCCAATTAAAAACGCTAAAAGCGTAACCGTAATGCCAATTTCAAAAGCCAGCCGTGTGCCCCATACTACCCCGTAGTAAAGGTCATACTGTTGTTCTGTGGTGCCAAAAATATGCTGAGCAGACGGCGGTTGCGGTACAATTTGGTACCCGGCCTGAGGCAGTTGGTAGGGGTTATGGGGGTTATGCGCGGGAGCCAACACCGGGGCTAACAAGGCTACCAGGGCAAACAAGGCCACCAAGACCAGGCCACATAGCGAGGTTTTATTTTGGTAAATACGCTTAAACAGACGTTTCTGCATAGGTTACTCCAAACGGATGCGCGGGTCCGCCACAGTGTATAAAAGGTCCGAGAGCAAATTGCCCAACACAAATAGCACTGCCACCAGGCACGAAAAACCCATAATTCCGGCAATATCTAACTGTTGGGCGGCCAGTACGCCAAAACGGCCAATACCGGGATAATCAAAAATGGTTTCCACAATCACGGTACCTCCTAAGAGGCGGATGAACTGAATACCGGCCAGGGTAATTACAGGAATAATGGCATTTTTCCCCGCATGCTTATAGACGACCTGTCTTTCGCTAAGGCCTTTGGCGCGCGCCGTACGCACATAATCTTTGTTTAATTCCTCCAGCATAGATGAGCGCATCACACGCACCATCAACGCAAACGACCCAATACATAGTGTAACGGCCGGCAGTACCAGGTGGGATAACACATCCCCAAATACACGCAAATTACCGTTAAGCAAACTGTCCACCAACAAAAAACCGGTATAGGTATGAAAAGAAGGGCTATGCACCACTAAATCCGTTTGTACGCTATATCCCCCCGGCGCAAACCAGCCCAATTTGCCGTAAAAAATCATCAATAGTATAAGCCCCAGCACAAAAATGGGAAGTGAAAACCCTCCCACGGAAATAAACCGGGCCAATATATCCTGCCATTTGTCTTTATGCACGGCTGAAAGGGCCCCAAACCATACCCCAAATAGCACTACTAATACCATTGTAACTACAGCCAGTTGGATAGTGGCAGGTAAGTATTCTTTAAGGGCTTGTGCCACCGGCATATTGGCACTGGGGCTATAGCCCAAATCCCCACGCAACGCATTGCCCAGCCAGCGGGCGTATTGCTTAAATACGTTATCGCGCAGGCCGTACTGGCGGATTACTTCTTCCAATGCTCCCATTTGGCGCGGATCTTTTACGTATAAGGAGGCACGCATTTCAGGGCTTAGACGTTGGGTTAAAAAAAATAGTAGGAATGTAACGCCTAACACCACCAAAGGGAGCAGACATAACCGGCGTAATAAATAACGCATCATAAGAAAGCCTCCAGCCTAGGCACGGCGGACAACAGGGTTTTGGTATAAGGATGTTGGGGGCTTTGCACCAATTTGTCAGCCGGGGATTTTTCTATAATCTGTCCTTGGTGCATAACGGCAATTTCATCACACAAAAAACGCGCAACGGCAAAATCATGCGTTACAAACAACATAGACAACCCGCGCTTGGCTTGGACGTCTTTAAGTAAATTAAGGATTTGTGCTTGCACCGATACATCCAGTGCAGAAACAGGTTCGTCGGCAATCAAAATCTGCGGGGCCACGGCTAAGGCACGGGCAATGGCTATGCGCTGGCGTTGCCCGCCGGAAAATTCATGTGGGTATTTATCCAAACAAGCCGGGTCCAACTGTACAGAGGTCAAAAGCCCGCGCAGATAGTCCGCACGCGCGTGCGGTTCTGTATAAAGGCCGTGAATATCTAACGGCTCACTTAACAGGCGGCGCACACTAAAGCGCGGGTCCAAACTGGCGTAGGGGTCTTGAAATACCACCTGCATTTGACAACGCACCTTGCGCCAGGCGCGGGTACTCAAGCAAGCCGTATCTTGCCCGTTTACCCGTACCGTACCGCCCGTAGGGGGCTCAATGCCTAAAATTACTTTACATAACGTACTTTTGCCACAACCCGACTCCCCTACCAACCCCAACACCTTGCCTTTGGGCAAGGTAAGATTGATATCATGTAATACCGGGTGGTCCACCTGCTTCCCCCAAAAGGGATGGCGCGTATAGGTTTTACAAAGATGTGAAATTTCCAGCGCCGGGGTCATTTATCCTCCAACCAACAACGCACGTGGCGGCCGTCTTTTTCCAACAACGGCGGGCAGTGCGTATGGCATTTTTTGAGGGCCTTGGGGCAACGCGGTGCAAACGGGCAACCCGGTAACTCCGTACCGGGGCGCGGCGGATTGCCGGCGATAACCGGTAGAATCTTGGCGGGCACATCTACCCGGGGCAGGGAATGTAACAACCCCTGTGTATAGGGGTGTAACGGACATTTAAACAAAGCCTGGGCGGGTGCATGTTCCATACATTGCCCGGCGTAAAGGACTAGCACTTCGTCGGCAATTTGGGCGGCTACTGCTAAATTATGCGTAATAAACAAGACTGACATCCCATTTTCCTGTTGCATAGTACGCAAAAGTTGCAAAATTTGCCGTTGCACGGTTACATCCAGTGCGGTGGTAGGCTCGTCAGCAATTAGTAAATCCGGGTGTAAAGACAACGCCATAGCAATCATTACACGTTGGCACATTCCACCAGAAAATTGGAAAGGGTATTCATCCAACCGTTTTGCGGCTTGGGGAATACCGACCTGTGTTAAGAGTTCAGCCGCCCGCTGGCGGGCGGCTTGCTTAGAAAGCGGTTGGTGCGCGCGTAAGGTTTCCGTCAATTGTTCCCCTACGGTTAAGACAGGGTTTAAACTGGCAGACGGATCCTGAAAAATCATTCCAATTTGTTGCCCGCGGATATGGTGCAGTTTAGCGGACGACAAACCCAGCAAATTTTGGCCCTTAAAGCAAATTTTTCCGCCTTCTATGCGGGCATTGGGCGGCAATAAATTTAAAATAGAAAGTGCCTGCACCGTTTTACCACTGCCCGATTCCCCCACCACGGCCAGTACTTTGCCTTTATGCAAGGTATAAGAAAGCCCCCGTAGCACCGAAACGGGGCCACTGTCAGTTTGGAAAGAAAGGCACACATCTTGCACCTGTAAAAGGGGATCTGCCATGGGTATATTATAGCAATTTAACCCGGCATTATTAAGTGGCCACCTTCGCAATTACCCGTGAAATGAAGATTATTTATTGAAACAAACAGGTTTTTTTATTATACTATACGTACAATTTACTCTGTTTTTGGAACCGTATGCAGAATACGGGTACGCTCAAGCGTTCTAGAAGGCCAAAAATAGCCGAATCAGGTACTAACGGACAGGAAGTCATGAGCCTGTTTGTTAGTGCCAAATGTTTACCCTTTTTACAAGAGGTAAACTACGGCTGTTTTGTATAGGCTACCTTCTAGAAGCCCTTACGGATAGCCGTTTTTGTATGCGTTTTCCGGGACAGGAAAAATTGCACATTAAAGTAAAGGAGAAAAGGTATGATGTATAAAGCGAAACGGGGGTTTACCCTCATTGAGTTATTAGTAGTAGTGTTAATTATTGGTATTTTGGCGGCGGTAGCCGTGCCGCAATATCAGTTGGCAGTCCTTAAAAGTAGGTATGCTTCGCTGAAAGCGGCCGCGGAGGCGATCCGACAAGCACAGGAGATATACTACTTAGAAAATGGAACGTATACCAGTAATTTTGAAGAACTGGATGTTTCCCTACCAGGAACCTTTGGACTAAATGAAGAAGGAAAAGAAGACAAACACGCTATTTCGCTTTCTCCTACAACTCATTGTATTGTGCATCGTTCTGGGCAATTGGGTCGGACAACTTGCAGGTTATTAGATAACGACGAAAATGCCGTTATTATTTATGACACTGGTGCTATTCATTATAATGGCGGAAAGAGAATATGTGAAACATTCGATGCTACTAATCTAGATTCCTTGCCTAACCGAGTTTGTAAAGGAGAAACTGGGGCGGCGGTACCTAATAAGGTGTATGATGGCGATATGGCGCATTGGTTTTATAATTAACTGGTTCTCGCACAAAATTTTCCTGTTAGCTATATAAAAACCACTCCCGCAACGCGTTTGCGGGGGGAAAATTAAAAACCCGCCCTGCTGTGTACTTTAGCAGGGCGGGCTCACTTCCATGCGGAGTTTAAATTACTCGTTAAAAGCAATTATTTCGCCCCGGCGCGGGTTTTGCCGTTTCTTGGGCGGCATTCGCAGCCGGTTTTTAGGTTTCTGCAAGGGCAGAGGACTATACGTGATGTAAATTTAAGTTGGTTAGGGGCGCAACGGCAACGAAAGTTGCGTGTGATAGGTGTTTCCGTCTTCCAGGTATTGAACGTAACTATCCCATTCCAAGACTTTTAGTTTGAACACGTTTTCCACCGGTTCCCCGGCACGTACCAAAATACAACACGGTTCTTTTTTATTACCATTTACATCAAAAGGTTTATAAGGCCCATTGGTACGCAACAGTTTTTTCCACTGTTTAAAACTAAGTGTTTTGTCTAAATAAACCAGGGCAGTATATTCGTTGTCCTGCTTTACAACGCCGGGAACGTCCATATAATCAAAACTGAGTTGCACAGGTATGCGGTCCTGGCCGATATCCAGCATGTGGGCCTGCCGGGCCGCTTGGGCTATTTCAGCCGGACTATGATGAGAACGGACCGTCATGGTGTAGTGTTTCCCGGGTTCTACCGGATCGAACCGTACCGTTTGGCTGGCATACAACGGGGCTTGCAATGTAAGTTGTTGCGCGCCTTGTGCCACAAATACAATGAATCCGTCACGCACACGGCGCGGCGTCGTAAGCACGGCCCCCCGCACGGAAAGTTGCGGGATGCGGCTACGCACAAACAGAACGGCACCGGGTTCCTGTAACAAATCTCCGCGTGGCGATAAGCCCAAAACATCCGGATTATCCGCCGGCGTTAAATCCGTTACGTCAAATGTAAGCCCCCACCCCGCCAACGGCACACACAAATACACAACAAACAACCAAACCCATTTCATAATCCCTCCCTGTAAATAGTATAAGGAAATTGTTTTGTTTTTTCAAGTATCGTTTGCATCTTAAAAATTACCCGGCACAACAAAATAAGTAGCCACCTGCTCTTTCTGGACACGTTGGTGGAAGGAATGGGCCTCATCTATGGCTAGAGTAGGGAACCCCGCTGCATGCGCCGTTTGCAAAGCGTGCAGCGCATCTTCTGCCACCAAGGTACGGGCTTTAGAGGTACCCAAACGGTGTAAGGCTTCTTCATAAATACGCGGGGAAGACTTTCCTACCCCTACCTCGTCGCACGTGATAATAAATGCAAAATACTTGTCCAGCCCCAAACGTGCCAAGGCGGCCTGAGCCAGTGTTTTATCCCCCGCAGTGGCCACCGCCATTTTAATTCCTTGCGTGTGCAACCTCGCCAAAAGTTGCACCATACCGGGCATGGGCGCAATATCGTGGTAATAGTGGTTTTTAATGGGGAGCAAAGTTTTCTCCAAAATTTCTTCGGGAGTATCCTCAAGATGATAACGCGTCTTAATTAATTTGGCGCCGTCAAGCAAACTAAGGGCTACTAATTCATCATCTAAACCGGGTGAAGGTTCAAAGCCTTGCGTGCGTACAAAATTACTGCCGGAATGTTCCCACGCGCCCAATGAATCAAGTAATGTACCATCCAAATCAAAAATTACAGCATCAATTTTCTGCTTGCCGGGAAACGAAAACGCCGTAGCCGCCTGCGTGTATACTTCCCGTTGTAAGTTGACATTCAGCGGGATATTCCACACAGCACTATTGGGCACGTCCATCTGAGGAAAATAAACCGGTTGCACGGTAGGGCGGGATATATATTGCCAAGCGCGCATACGAGTGTTTCGGAGCAAATGAGCCGGTAGCACCGGGTTTTTTAGTTGACGTACCCACGCCGAGCGCATGTATTTTTGGGCATGTAAGCAGGATGGAAATAAAATACATAATCCTACTAAAAAAGAATACAGTAAAGTAATTAAATACGTCATGTAGTATATTATACTACATATGTAGGTAGGCCTGCAGCCCGTGTTTACCGGGGGCTAGGCACAAATGCGTAAATGAGGCTTGCACAGGCTGAAAACTTTTGCTATAATAATTGTACGATTTAAGTCACCGTAGCTCAGCTGGTTAGAGCGATTCTCTCATAAGGAATAGGTCGGTGGTTCGAGCCCACCCGGTGACAATTTTAAAGGACGGAATTTCTTCCGTCCTTTTTTGTGGAAAATTGTACAACTGCCACGCAATACATGCCACAAATGAGCGCATATCTTTCTATACTACCCCGTTTGTATGACTACTGCAACTCGGCATACGCGTTTAAATGCTGAGGCAAATTAGTTGCTTTGGCGGCCTGAAAATCCTGTTGGGCTTGCGTTTGCTTGCCCCACTTAGCGTAGGCTGCCCCGCGGGCATTTAATACATCTGCACTACGGCGAAGTTCCAGCGTGCGGGTATAATCAGCCACGGCCAAATCATATTTTCCTAACATATAATATATCCCCCCACGGGCAAAATACGTTTCGGCCTGGTTAGGGCGCAACTGGACGGCCAAATTAAGTACTTGCAAGGCATTTGTAAAGTCCCCTTGTGCGGCCAGCGTGCTGGCGTAAGCCGTGTATGTAGCAAAGCGGTAGGGGTCCTCATTTAACACGCGCTCAAAATCTTTTGCGGCCAACGTATATTGACCATTGTAAAAATAAGCCGCGCCACGGGCCTCATAAATATCTAAGTTATGGGGGTTTAGTACCACCGCCTTATTATAGGCGTTGATAGCAGCCTGTTTGTTACCGTCTTTTATATAACCGTTACCGCGGGCCATATATTCACTGGAAGTTTTCAGCCCTGCACAAGCGCACAAAAAAACACACCCTAAAAAAAATAATTTCTTCGTCATAAAATAAATCCTCCAAGTCCTACAAATTATAGCACATTGGACCTAGATTTTCCTAGGTATTTTTTCCAAGCAATTTGGGCCGTAAGACCCTGTTTTTGCATACACCAAATTACTATAGTATAAGTGTAGTAAGAAACAATTTGAATTTCATCCCAAACCGCTGTAGTCCCAAACCCTGCTACAGCGGTTACCCCTTTATATGAGGACAAATGCTATAATAAATTTATGGAAAACACACCCCGCATTACCCTGTTTATTATTGCCAAAAATGAGGCCCACCGCATTGCCGACTGCATAGCCAGTGCCAAAGATGTAGCAAGTGAGGTGGTGGTAATTGATTCCAGTTCTACTGACGATACTGCCCACCTGTGCCAACAACTTGGCGCGCGTGTCTATACACGTGAATTTGACGGGTTTGCCAACCAAAAAAACTTTGCCCTTTCTAAAGTTACTACTCCCTGGGCCCTAAATTTAGATGCGGACGAACGCCTAAGCCCCGCCTTAGCAGAAGAAATCTGCCGCGCGGTACAACACCCGCAAACAGCCGGTTATTATTTGCCCTTTTGCAACTATTTCTTGGGTAAAAAAATGCGCTTTAGCGGCCTAAATAAAGAAAGACACCTGCGCCTGGTACAGGCTCAAAAATCCCACTATGTGGGTGGTCTGGTGCACGAAGGCCTTGAGGTAAAAGGGCCGCTGGGCACACTAAAACATCCGGTCAATCATTTCTCGTACGATACGATAGAGGCGTACTTTACCAAATTTAACACCTACACCACCTTGGCTGCCCAAAACATGCACCAGGCTGGAAAAAAATTTTGTCTGATGCGGGTACTTTTTACCCTGCCCTTTGAATTTATCAAACGCTATGTGTTAAAACTGGGTTTCTTAGACGGTATGCGCGGGCTATTGTGGGCTAGTTTTTCCACGTATTATGTGTATGTAAAATACATGAAACTCTGGCAACTGGAGCAACCCAAATGACCTGGGCTATGTTGCTACTGGCCCTGGGGGCCATCTATTTTTGCTGGAAATACCCGGCTCTGCGCCGCACGTGGTATTGGCTCCCGCGCCGCGGGTTTTGCGCGCTTATGTACCACCACATTGGCGTGTTGGAAGACACGCAAGACGAACAGTTCCCGTTTACCATTTCTCCGGCTCAATTTGAACGGCAACTGCTCTTTTTAAAAGAGCGCGGCTACACCGTAGCGAGCCAGGAAGACATTGTACACGCCCGCCAAACCGGACACACGCATGTGGAAAACCCGGTTCTGCTTACTTTTGACGACGGGTACGAAGATAACTTTACCCATTTGTTTCCTTTACTCAAAAAATATCAGGCACACGCACTCATTTTTCTAGTAACAGAGCGCGTGGGTACACCCGGATATTTAACGTGGGAGCAAATTGGGCAAATGCACGCAAGCGGGCTAGTGGCATTTGGGTCTCACTCGTGCACGCACCGGCGGTTGCGCAGCCTTTCTGACGAAGACATTGCACAGGAAATTACCCAAAGCAAACAAATTTTAGAAGAAAAACTAGGTTGCCCCGTGCTTAGTTTTTGCTACCCGTTTGGGGCCGGTGGATTTGATAAACGCGTGCGCCCGCAGGTGTTAAAAGCCGGGTACATCTTGGATTTTAGCACTAAAAAAGGCATCAACCCTTGGCCCTGGCGCGGGAAGAAATCCATTTTGCGTGCGTTCCCGCGCGGCGGGGAAGATTTGTGGGACTACCACTTACAACTTACCCGCGGACGCAGTAAATTATGAGCGCATTTTTGCCTGTTTTGGCTTATCAAAAAATCGGCCATGCGCCACACAAATCCCGTCTGAAAAATGAATGGGTCTCCCCCCGCCAACTTGAAAAACAAATTACTTGGCTTATTAAGCACGGATACACCTTTATTACCCCACTTGATTTGCAACCAAAACTACCCGCCAAGCCTATTTTGCTGGTGTTTATGGGTGGCTATCAGTCTTTTTATACGGAGGCATTCCCGTTACTAAAAGCACATAAAATTTGCGCTACCGTATTTATAGCGGCGGACACGCTTGGCACATATAACTCCTGGCAAGACCCGTACCGGGAACCGTGGCAAAATATACTCACGGTTAAGCAATTAAAAGAAATGGGCAAAAGTGGCTTGGTTCAAGTAGGTACGTTGGGGTTAGACGGACACAATTTGTTAGCAGACAAGCCCTCAGCCGCTCAACAAAATTTGTTGGAATCTATTTATCGGTTAGAAACATTGCACAAAATTGCGCCGTGCGCGGCGGCCGTTTGGCCCCTTGTAAAAGACCCGCAAAATAACGCACTCGCCATTGGCGGCGGGATAGATTTACCAATTATCACTTCCCAACCGGGCAAAAATGCACTGACGGAAAAGAAGTTTTTACGCATTTTAAAACCCGGTTTTTTCACAAAATTTTTGTTAATGCGTAATTAAATAGTGCGTTCCTTCTGTCATATCCGGGTCCAATTCCCCAAACAAAAGACATACATTGCGCGCTTTTTGAATAACATCCGCTGATGCCCCTTGGTTTATTAAACGCGCAACCATGCACCAATGTTTACTTGCATAATAAGGCCTTTCCGTGTTGCCCTCAAGCACATGTAGCATATGAAATTCAAATACGGGATATCCCGCCCGTTTAGGACTAGCTTGGCAAGTTCGTTTTCTTATACATTCATACGTAAAATAAGTGCCGTCCGCATTTACGCTTACATCTAAATCTTCCAAATTATCCGTATATTCTCCATTGGCCAAGTAATATACTTCCTGTGCATCTGTAATGGCTTTTAAATTGGTAACAGCATCCACTGCATGAGCACGGGCCACCGCTTTTTGATACTGCGGCAGGGCCACTGCGGCTAAAATGCCAATAATCAGCACCACAACTAAAAGTTCAATCAGGGTAAACCCTCGGGACACACGCTCCGTCACCCCGCAGGCCTGTAATGCGGGGTATAGCGTGTGAACCGCCCCTATATCCCGCATAGAAACATTGCGGGACGACGAGGGGCGCAGGATAAACCCGCCTTTGTTTAAAAATAACGTTCTACTGCATTTTATTTCCATATACGTACCCCTCTATTTATATAATTTTATTTTGCACTATACCTCAAATTTACCAAAAAAAAAACGTGTCAAGGCTTGGCATATTTGCCGCCAATAAACTATAATATAAGCATGATTATACCTACTATTATTGAAAAGAACGTCGGATATGATATTTTCTCCCGCCTGTTAAAAGACCGCATTATCTTTGTGGGCGGGCGCGAAGGCGAAGTAGATACCGCCAGTGCTAACATGATTATCGCCCAACTGCTCTATTTGGATGCGGACGACCCAAACCGGGAAATTAACCTCTACATTAACTCCCCCGGCGGCATGGTAACCGCGGGCCTGGCCATTTATGACACCATGCAATTTATTAAGGCCCCCATTACCACCATTTGTATGGGCCAGGCCATGAGTTTTGGGGCGGTACTCTTAGCCGCCGGTTCCAAAGGCAAACGCTACGCCTTACCGCATGCACGCATTATGATTCACCAACCCTTAATTTGGGGCGGCGGCATCTCCGGCCAAGTAACGGATATTGAAATTGAAGCCCAGGAACTGCACAAAAACAAAGAACATTTGTTAGATATTTTGGCGCACCACACCGGGCAGGATAAGGAAAAAATCCGCCACGACAGTGAACGTAACTATTATATGTCGGCGCAAGAGGCCAAAGAGTATGGGCTTATTGATGCGGTATTAGAGTTAAAAAAATAATTCACACTTATCACAAACAGCACCCGCACAACCCGGGTGCTGTTTTTTGCATAAGGCCCAGATGTCTGATAGGTCTAAAGACCGTTGCGCTACACACACCCGTTTTCTACAATGTTATGGTATGAAACTTATTTTTTCTGTTATTTGTTTACTAGCCTTCATGCCGATATATGCCAATCCGCCGCAAATCCCAGTGGATGAGCCCGTTTGGTCTGTGTATAGTACTGACCGGACCGAAAATGCCCGCCTGTCCGTGCGCCTGGGGTATCAAAATTTCCGAACCCGTCTCAACACGTCAGAAATGACCCCCACAGATACAGCCATTGCCTTACTAATTACTACCGGGTTCCAGCCTTTTTTTGATAAAGTAAACCGCTGGGCAGATGTATCACCCGAAGGGAAAGCCCGCATGCGTGAACAATATCAAGACGAATTGATTGAATTACTGAACAAACTACGTACTTTATTACTTAAAAACCAGCATCGCTATACCAACTCATTGCTTATAGACGAACAGGAAGCCCTACAGGAAACCTGGCGTATTGTACAGGAAGCCACCCGCCGCGGTTCGTTTTAGACACCTTGTTTTATGGTGGATGGGCCTATCCCCAAATTGGGTCCAAAGACCCTGGAAACAGCCCCACAAACTATTTATACTACCTATATACACCAACCGGAGGAAATACATATGAACGTAAAAAAATATCTACTTGCCTTTACTGCCATTATGTTAAGTATGGCTGCCTTTGCTCAAACCGCCCCGCAACCTTCCCAGGACCAACAGGCGCAAATGGCCCAACTGTTGGAACAATACCAGGCAGAGCAAGCCAAACTAAACAAACAATTTGAAGAAGTACTGCTGGCCCCTGTACGTACCTTGGTAGACAGTGTACTGATTATCCAACAAAGCGGACAAGAAGAAATTACCCCCGTTCAAGAAAAAGAATTAGATGCCCTTAGCAATAAGTTAGAAGCGGCCCTCAACCAGTTAGTAGCCCCTGTAGTAAAAGACCTGGATATTGCCCAACTCAATACCCAATATCAAGATTATATGAAACAAATGGGTGTGGAAAACCCTGTTCAACTGACCAAAGAAACCGTAACAGAAATGCTTAAAGGGATGTATTTAATAGGTGCATTGACTTATTTTGAACAGACCCAAAAATTAAACCAACAAGAACTGGAAGTGGCCATGGCACTGTTCCTGCCGCAACCCGAAGAAGAACAACCTGCCCAATAGAGAGAATTACTATGAAATCACTTAAATGTACCCTAGTTGTTATGTTTACTGTACTGGGCATCGCCCCCGCATTTGCCCAACGCGCAAATGTTTCACTTGAGCAAAAAGTGGACAGTGCTGTGCGGCGTGCTCAATCCGGTCAGGTAGCCGAGTCATCCTGCCCATGTGCCACAGAAGAATTAACTATTGGGGAACTGATTGAAGCAGAAGAAGAATTGCAACATATCCGCAATACCAAAGATAATCACGCTACTTTTGAAAAATACCCCTATTTGTTAAACCCGGTGTACCGCCGGCACAAAGGGGGGCATTGTCCCTTTGACGTAAAAGCAACCTCCAAACCTCAGGTTACTCCCCCTACAAGCAATGACACGCTAGACATTTTTGACCAGATTGCCGCGGAAGAAGAACTAGGTTTCATCCGCAACCAGGATATTCACGCCTCGTTTGAAAAATATCCCTATTTGCTAGACCCTGCCTACCGCCACGGCAATGAACAAACCCGCCAGCAAATCCGTCAGAATTATAAAAGGGAGAAACAAAAGCAAAATTCTACCTGGGCACGCAAAGTAGGGTTGTAATCTTCGGTTTGTTTTCATATTCTTCCCGCCTCTCAAGCGGGAAGTTTTCTTTTATGCTACAATAAAGTATCTAGTTGTAAGGAGAACCAGTTTATGTATCAACGCACCGCAGAAGAAAAAGAAAAAATTAAAGAGATTTTAAAACTAACCGAACAAAACAACATCCAGATTTTAAAACTGTGGTTTGTGGATATTTTAGGTAAACTAAAGTCCATTTCCGTTTCTTACCGGGAATTTGAATACGCCATGACAGAAGGCATGGGGTTAGACGGGTCCTCCGTAGAAGGGTTTGCCCGCGTGTGGGAGTCCGACCTGGTGGCCATCCCGGATTTAGACACATTTCAGATGTTCCCGGCCGAGTTTACCGGTGCCCCCATTGCCCGCTTTTTTTGCGACATTAAAACTACGGACGGAAAACAGTTTGAAGGAGACCCGCGCTACATTCTAAAACGCAATTTAGCGGAAATGAAAAAGGCCGGGTTTGACCAATTTATGGTCGGCCCGGAACTGGAGTATTTTTACTTTAAAGATGACAAAGGCACCGAACTATTAGACAGTGCCGGATACTTTGATACCATCCCGCTGGACCGTTCTTACGCCATCCGCCGCCAAACTATGCAGATGCTAGAGAAACTCGGCATCCGCGTGGAATATTCTCACCACGAGGTTTCCCCCTCCCAGCATGAAATTGACTTACGCTATGATGAGGCCATGAAAATGGCGGACCAGGTAATTACCTACCGCACCGTGGTTAAACAAGTGGCCGCCGCCAACGGCGTATATGCTACCTTTATGCCTAAACCGATTGCTAAAATTAACGGTAGCGGTATGCACGTGCACCAATCTTTATTCAAAAACGGTTCCAACGCGTTTTTTAACGAGAAAGACCCGCTGTATTTATCCGAAACGGCCCGGCAGTATATTGCGGGGATTTTGGCGCACGTGAAAGAAATTTGCGCCGTTACCAACCAATGGGTCAACTCGTACAAACGCTTAGTACCCGGGTACGAAGCCCCGGCTTATATTGCCTGGGGGCGCAAAAACCGCAGTACGCTGGTGCGTATCCCGCAAGTGAAAATCGGCAAGCCCAACGCTACGCGCATTGAGTGCCGCTTCCCGGACCCGGCCTGCAACCCCTATTTAACCTTTGCCGTCATGTTAGGGGCGGGGTTGGACGGTATTAAGCACAAAATGCAAGTGCCGCCCATTACCGAGGAAAACATCTTCCGCATGACCAAGGAAGAACGC
Source organism: Elusimicrobiaceae bacterium (assembly GCA_045606825.1). GTDB lineage: Bacteria > Elusimicrobiota > Elusimicrobia > Elusimicrobiales > Elusimicrobiaceae > Avelusimicrobium. Next base: position 82,428 of record JAZUSQ010000001.1, on the reverse strand, counting down.
GCCGCACACCACATTGATACTTTACCCGCCTACTTATATGAGGCGGTAAACTATGCGCGCCATTCGGATTTGCTCAAACAAATCTTGGGCGAGCATACGTTTGAAAAATTCATTGCTAATAAAGACATTGAATGGGACTCTTATCGCACCCATGTTTCCAGTTACGAATTAAAGCGGTATTTGTCCACGCTGTAGGACGTTTTCAAAAACCAAAAAAGGGCCTATAGATCTATAGGCCCTTTTTTATGAAACAGCTAGGTCCCATTTTCCCCTGTTTTTTTTTCACAAAATGATTAAACTATTAGTAAATAGGAGAGTTTGTACCAAGGAGAATACTTATGAAAAGCTTGATGTTACTCATTACGTTGTTATGTTCCGTTTGTTTTGTAACAAGCCCGGCCCAGGCCACCCAGATAGAAAACACGACCTGCGAGGGCCCGAGAAAAATCTTTTTCTCCCCAAAAACCTTTGACTGGCAAAGCGCTTCCCATCAAAATGCTGCCCAAAACCCGTGCCGCGCCGAATACCGCACTGCGTTATCCTCTTCGGATGGGCAAGGGGACGATTGGGCTCCGTATGCGCGCTTTTATAGCCAACTCATGGTAGAACCCCAAGCCCCCGCATGGGAGACTCTCACCGCCTTACTTCCAGTCCAAGCTACAATAAGGCAGGTAGACCGCTCTAACCCAAATGATATTGTATTGGCTTACCGTGTGGTAGAAAAACATAAAGACCGGGATCTGTTACGCTATGTCATCTTGCGTGCTTTAAAACAAGCCGATGGCACAGTACGTGTGTATCAATTTCAAGTTAGCATGCAAGCTGATACGCACTATCTTGATACTAACAGCCAGTGGCGTGCCTACGCCCCCGACGTGACGCAACAAGCCTACGACCACTTTGTAGAAGTGGTTACCAATAACCGGATGGCCTGGTTCCAAGCCATGAAAAACTTACATGTAGAAAATTAACTGGCTAGGCGCTCTGAAGATAAATACAAAAGTCCTCCTGTTTTCTGGAGGACTTTTGTACTGTAGTTACTATTCAACCACAAAATAACTCCATTTATTCCCTATTAACGGGCAAAGCATCTTATCATATTCATCCGGCTCTCCCCACACAGTACAAGTGGCAGACCATTCCCCAGTACTTAAATCCTTTGTCCAGCTAATATCCGGGCCGAGAATACCATTAGTTGTAACCAGAATCCAGCATAGTGCATCTAATCTATCACACCCCACATCATATTGAAAATAGTTGGAACTTGCCAAATGGGAAAAATCCAAATTTAAGTCATCCAAACTGCAATCATCTTTTTCCAAGGCACACATATCCAAGGCCTTTTTCAGGGAAGAAACATTGCTAAAAACTTCCATCCACCGGCTTTTAACCACGGCCTTTTGGTATTGTGGCACGGCTACCGCCGCCAAAATGCCAATAATAAGCACTACTACTAAGAGCTCTATAAGCGTAAAACCACAGGGCATCTCCCGCCCTTGTGGAGGGAGTACCGCCGTTAGGCGGGGTAGGAGGGACCATAAGGACTTTTTCCTATTTTGCCCCTCTTTTGTCGCTACCGCGACCCCCGGATTAAAACCTTCCGGGGCTAAAGACTGTTCCCCACAAGGGGGACAGATAACAGATTTGTTATTTCTTTGCGTTTCACCCCGCCGGGTATATTTGCTTTGCATACTGACTCCTTGTTGTTTTAATGTACAACCAAACTGCCTGGAGCGCACGCAAAAACGGCCATCAACCTCGGAGAGCGTTCACCTTTCCAAAGAAAATAGCCGCGGCTTACTGCATAGCAATAAACACTCGGCACAAAGAAAACGGGTCTAGAGGCCGTTTCCTTGTGCCTGTATAAGGCTATTTTTGGAGTGAACGCTCGCTTTGTATCCAAAGCAAGCCGTATTCCGCATACGGTTCCAAAAACAGTTCAAATTGTATTTATAGTATAATAAAAAACCCCGGTTTTAACAATCCCCCCCCAAAATGCTATAATATATATGTATTGGGCTGTGCCCAGTTTTACGCCCTTGCGCGTAAGCCGATTTAAAATTAAACAAGGAGACTTCTCACTATGGCTAAACTAGTTGCTATGGACGGCAATACCGCAGTGTCGCACGTCGCCCATGCTACCAACGAAGTAATTGCTATTTACCCGATTACGCCTTCTTCCACGATGGGCGAAATCTGTGACGCCAAAAGCGCCAAAGGCGAAACCAACCTCTGGGGCAACATCCCCTCTGTCAACGAACTTCAATCCGAAGGCGGCGCCTCGGGCGCGGTACACGGCTCTTTGGTAGCCGGTGCCTTAACCACCACCTTTACCGCTTCGCAAGGGTTACTGCTCATGATCCCAAACATGTACAAAATTGCGGGCGAATTAACCCCCACCGTGTTCCATGTGTCCGCCCGTGCGATTGCAACCACTGCTCTTTCCATTTTCGGCGACCATTCCGACGTAATGGCCGGGCGCCAAACCGGGTGGGCGATGCTCTGCTCGGACAATCCGCAAGAAGCCATGGATATGGCCCTGATTGCCCAGGCCGCCACCTTGCGTGCGCGCGTGCCGTTTGTGCATTTCTTTGACGGGTTCCGCACCAGCCACGAACTCAACATGGTAGAACCCTTAACCAAAGAACAAATGAAAGAAATGATTTCCGACGATTTAATTGCCGCCCACAAAAACCGCGGCTTAAACCCGGAACACCCCACTGTGCGCGGTACCGCCGCCAACCCGGATGTATACTTCCAAGAACGCGAAGCCGTCAATAAATTCTACAACGCCGTACCCGGTATTGTGAAAGAAGAAATGGCGAAATTTGCTAAAATTACCGGCCGCCACTATGATTTATTTGAATACGTAGGTGATGCAGATGCGGAACGCCTCATTGTGATTATGGGTTCCGGTGCCGACGTGGCCCAAAACGCCGTAGAAGCCCTCAAAGGCCAAAAGGTGGGCGTGCTGAAAGTCAAATTATTCCGCCCGTTCTCTATTGCGGACTTTGTACGCGTCATTCCCAACACCATTAAAAAAGTGGCCGTCATGGACCGCACCAAAGAGCCCGGCTCCTTGGGCGAACCGCTGTTCCAAGACGTTTGCGCGGCCTTCTTAACCCAAGAGGCCAAAGCCAAATTCCCGACCACGCCGTTTATTGCGGGTGGCCGCTACGGAATTGGGTCTAAAGATTTTACGCCCTCTGACGTAAAAGCTATTTTTGACAACTTGGCCGCCGCCGCACCCAAAAAAGAATTTACCGTCGGCATTAACGACGATTTGACCGGCCTTTCCTTGCCCAAAACCACGTTAGAATCCCACGCCGCAAACGATATTTTTGCCGCGTTGTTCTACGGCTTAGGGTCGGACGGTACCGTCGGTGCCAACAAAAACACCATGAAAATTATTTCTGCCAACGGTTTCTGCGCGCAGGGGTACTTTGTGTACGATTCTAAAAAATCGGGTTCTATGACCACCTCGCACATCCGCTTTGGTAAAAATTACATCCGTGCGCCGTATTTAATCCAATCCGCTGATTTTATCGGCGTACACATGTTTGACTTCTTGGATAAATACGACGTGCTTGGCAAAGCCAAAAAAGGGGCCACGGTGCTGATTAACTCTCCGTACAATGCCAGCGAAGTATGGAACCACCTGACGGCCGAAGTACAAAAAATCATCATTGACCGCCAATTAAAAGTATACGTGATTGATGCTAGCGAAATTGCACTTAAAACCGGCATGGGCAGCCGCACCAACACCATTATGCAAACTGCGTTCTTTGGTATTGCGGGCGTTATCCCGACGGAAAAAGCCATTGAAGACATCAAACACGCTATTGAAAAAACCTATTCCAAGAAAGGCGAAGAAGTGGTGCAGAAAAACTACAAAGCCGTGGATGCGGCCTTGGCGGGCCTGCAAGAGGTAAAATACCCGGCCACCGTTTCTTCTAAACTACACACCAAAGCCCCCGTTCCGGCTACCGCCCCTGCATTCGTTCAAGACGTGCTGGGCGAAATGATTGCCGGCCGCGGCGACGAATTGCCCACCAGTAAAATGCCGGAAGGCGGCGTGTTCCCCACCGGCACTACCCAATACGAAAAACGCAACATTGCCCTCCAGGTGCCGTGCTGGGATAGTGAAGCGTGCATCCAATGCGGCTTCTGCTCGTTGGTGTGTCCGCACGGGGCTATCCGCATTAAAGCCTATGATGAAGCCGAACTGAAAAATGCCCCCAAAGGGTTTAAATCTGTGGACGGCAAGGCCGACCTGGCTGGCAAAAAATTTACCGTGCAAGTAGCGGTGGAAGATTGTACCGGATGCGGTGCGTGTGTGTTTAACTGCCCAGGCAAAAACAAACAAGACCCCGCCAAAAAAGCCATTAACATGGTACACCAACTGGACGTGCGTGAGCAAGAAATTGAAAACTTTGATTTCTTCCTGCGACTCAAACAAGCACAAGTGCCCACCAAAAAGGAATCCGTAAAAGGTTCCCAAATGCGTAAACCTCTCTTTGAATTCTCTGGTGCGTGCGCGGGCTGTGGTGAAACACCGTACGTTAAACTGTTAACCCAATTGTTTGGGGACCGCTTAGCGGTGGCCAACGCCACGGGTTGTTCTTCCATTTACGGTGGTAACTTGCCCACCACGCCGTACTGCAAACGCGAAGACGGCAAAGGGCCGGCGTGGGCGAACTCCTTATTTGAAGACAACGCCGAATTTGGTTTAGGCATGCGCTTGGCGTTTGACCAATTAAACCACGACGCTAAAGCCGCCTTGCAAGCCGCTAAAGCCGACTGCTTAAAAGATCATGCCGCTTTGATTGATGCCATTTTAAACGCGGACCAAACCACCGATGCAGGCGTAGAAGAACAGCGTGCACGTGTAGCCGAACTTAAAAAGATTATGACGGGCTACGCCGAGAAAGGTTGTGAAACCTGCAAACGTATCCTCAGTTTGGCTGATTACCTCATCCGCAAATCTGTGTGGATTTTGGGCGGCGACGGCTGGGCCTACGATATTGGCTACGGCGGGTTGGACCACGTGTTAGCCTCCGGTAAAAACATCAAAATCTTGGTGTTGGATACCGAAGTCTATTCTAACACCGGCGGTCAAATGTCCAAAGCCACTCCGTTAGGGGCCAAAGCCTTATTCGCCGCGGGCGGCAAACAAATGCCCAAAAAAGACCTGGGTATGATTGCCATGACCTACGGTAACATCTACGTAGCGCAAGTAGCCATGGGGGCCAACATGAACCAAACCATCCAAGCCTTGGCAGAAGCCGACGCTTACGACGGACCGGCCTTGGTGATTGCGTACTCGCACTGTATTGCACACGGGATTGATATGTCCAAAGGTATGGGCGAAGCCAAACGCGCGGTACAAGCCGGGCGTTGGATTTTGTATCGCTTCAACCCGCAAGCCCGCTATGAAGGGAAAAACCCCCTGCATGTGGACTCTCCGTTAGGCGCACCGACGTTGCCGTTGGCCGACTATATGAGTGGTGAAAACCGCTTTAAAGGCCTCATGCGCGACAACCCGGAACTGGCCAAGGAACTGATCAAACGGGCCGAAAGCGAATATGCGTGGCGGCGTGATTTGTACAAGCAATTAGCCGCTATTGTACCCGGCGAGAAAGTAGAGAAATAGAACTACTTTTCCGCGAGGATAAAGTTTCACGCACAGTCCCCAAAACAAAATGTTTTGGGGACTGTTGCTTAGTAGCGATACAATTTTTCAAAACCGGGCCATTTTGACGTACCTTGCCCCTCGTAGTACCTATCAGTACAACTTCGGGCAACTTGTCCGCCAAACTGCCCTCGGTTTTGAAAAATCATCTCATCTTCTATTTTATCCGGTGCTTGGGGAAGGCACTGTTTTTGGTACAGGTTGTACTGAAATCTGACAAATCAACGTACTGACGATTTTTCCCGGCGATGTTGCTGACGGCAACACCCGCGCTGAAAGATTACTAAACCCCTTGCGGTTAGATCCGCGAGGGGTTTAGTTGTCAACAAACATACGGACTTTTGGTGTGAAGTTAGGTTTTAATGGTCAGGTTTCTAATACGTAAAGTGTTTGAAACCTGACCTATAAATTATTTTTCAACTAATCTCTAGCTATCTCCAATTCTGGGATGAACTGTTTTACTTGCTCACAGTACTTTTCCTCCCGTTCGCCAAACCCTCCGCATGCAACACTCCAATTTTCTCCTACCTTAGTGATATACATATCAGCGGTCATACCCAAGAATAGTTGACAATCCTGGCTCTGTTTTGTGCAGTTCATAGATTGCGTCCAAATATGTTTTGATTCTGAATGCCACCATCCGTCAGCCCAACTACCGGAAAAGTCAAAATCCAACAAATTCGTATTTGGACCAAACAAAGTGATGTCGTCATATCCCCCATTATTTAGTAACCACAAATCCGTTGCCTGTTGCATATTACGAATAAACAGAACCAATTCAGTCATTCGGCTTTTTTCTACTGCCTTTTGGTATTGCGGCAAGGCTACGGCGGCCAATATGCCAATAATCAGCACCACTACTAACAACTCTATGAGGGTAAACCCTCGCTTATTTTTTAACTTCATTTTTTATCTCCTTATGTTTTAATTTTTCAATTTAACCCGCTTTGGAAATAACGCATGCAAAAACGGCTATTTCTTGCAAGAGAACTGAAGCGAACCCTAACAATAAAACAGCCGCGGTCTGCCAGGCTTAACGCATGGCAAACACTCGGCACAGAACCGACCAGGAGCGACCCGGCCAAATTCTGTGCCTAAACGACCGTTTTTGGGCTTCAGTTCAGTTTTTAGTTTTCTAAAAACATGCCGTACTCTACATACGGTTCCAAAAACAGAATAAATTGTATGGATAGTATAATAAAAAAACGACTATTTTTCAAGCAACACACAATCCTGTTTGGGCCGTGCGTTTACCGCAACTGCCAGATATCACGGGCTTTAGCATCTAGCGGGAAAACCATTTCCAACGTGGGGTTCACTTCCCACGTGCCACATGGAAAATCCAACGCATGCAGGTGCTTTTCATCCGCGCCGGTGTGCGCGCGCGCATGGCACGTAAGGTGATAGGTTCCGTTAGGTTGTAAACGGGTACTAAGCTGCCGCTTGCCTAACAAAAACACGGCCGCTTGGCGGGAATAGAGTTTATTCATTTGATAAAAATATGTGTCAATTTTTTCCCCGGCTTGGCTCCATAAAATTTCTTTAGCACGATCTTTACCCGTAGGAAGCGAAGCCGTTTGCACGCTACGTTGGGCACGTTCTTGGGCTTGCAAAGCGGCCTGACGGGCGGCCTCTTGCGCGGCGGCACGAGCGACTTGTTGCTCAGCCGCTTGGCGTGCGGCAGCCAGTTGGGCCAGACGGGCGGGGTCCTCTACGTCTTGATACGTTAGTTTTACCAAACCATTATTTTTGATAGCCCCACGCGGCGTGACAGATACCTTGGTAATGTTTACCAAATTGGAATGAGAAACATGCAGTGTAATTTGCCCGGGTGTATATTTGCGTGCGCGGCCTGTTAGGCGCAGTTCGTCCTCAAACCCCTTATTGAAATCCAATACAATAGTTTCCCCTTCACTACGCCAGCAACACGCGCTTACACACGTTTTTTGCAGGTCCAGCCGATCTTTTGCCTCGGGCGGCCAAAAGCGCAAGGCAAATTGCACGCAGGAATCATACTGTTTGCCGTCAAAATCCACCCGTTTGCCGGCTACTTCCAACCAGGGTTTGGTAGTGCTCACACCCGAATTATTTAGCGGCGTATAGCACCCGGCCAAGAAAATAATTGCACTGCAAAACCATTTTTTCATACACTGTATTATAGTAAGTTTTTAGAAGGAGTTTGTTATGGAATTTATTTTATCCTACGTACAAAAAATACCCAACTTGCCGCAACATTACCATGCCCTCACGGCGCAGATTATTTCTGCCCTTGTTTTTTTATTGATTTTATTTTTATTTGCCAAACTGTCCACGTGGTTTTGTAATAATTTCCTCTCGCGCTTGGTAAAACTGTTAAAGGCCGAGCGTTGGTTTAAAGCCTTAACCGAACATAAATTTTTTACCGCCCTGGGCATTGTAATTGCCGCCTTGGTGGCCATTAACTTGCACCCTATTTTTGTGTCCTCGCAAATTGTATGGTTGGAAAAACTGATGGAAAAAATTACCGGCATGTTTGTGCTGTTTAGTTTTTCTTACCTGGGTTTTACGTTCTTAAATGCGCTGGATAAACTGTATGGGCGCAACCCTAAAATCCCCATAAAAGGCCTGGTACAAGTATTTAAAATTATTCTGTTTTTGGTAACAGCATTGTTTTTTATTTCGCTTATTTTAGGACGCAAACCGCTCTATATCATTACCGGGTTATCTGCATTGGCAGCGGTGTTTTCACTTATTTTTAAGGACCCCATTTTAGGTTTTGCCGCCAGCATTCAACTTACCATGAATAATCTCATTAAAATTGGGGACTGGATTACCGTGGATTCTGCCGGGGCCGACGGAAACATTTTGGATATTTCCCTTACCAGCGTGCGCGTACAGAACTTTGATATGACCATTGTAAGTGTGCCGACGTACGATTTAATTTCTAAACCGTTCAAAAATTGGAACGGCATGTATGTGGCTAAAGCGCGCCGCGTACAACGCAGTATTTTAATTGATATTGATACAGTTAAATTTTTGGATAAAGAGTTACTTGCACGCTTGTCTAAAATTGAACTGTTAAAAGATTATCTGTCCAGTAAAGAAAAAGAAATTACCGACTTTAACGCCAAGCACAGCGTGCATGAGAATATGATTAACGGCCGGCATTTAACCAACATTGGCACGTTTAGGCACTATGCGGAGGAATACCTTAAATCCCGCCCGTTTGTAACGCAGGCAGACCCCAGTTTTACGCTGATGGTGCGCCAACTGCCGCCCAATGCACAGGGTATCCCGCTGGAGGTATATTGTTTCTTAAATACCACCGTGTGGACGGAGTACGAAGCGTTGCAATCTGATATTTTTGACCACTTGTTTGCGGTCTTACCGGAATTTGGGCTATGTGCGTATCAGCAATTAAGCGGAAGGAACTTAGCAAAACTGGTGAAGTAGCGGGTTTTTAAAATTTGGACAAGTTGGTAAATACCCGTTTCCAAATCTGGCAATCTCAAAGCCGGCTTTTGCCCGCGTACTTGCGGGCACGGTGTTCCTTTTTGGGCCGGCAAAAAGGAACCAAAAACCTCGCCGCCGGTACTCACAAAAGGACACCCGCACGGAAAATTTTGTAAACTCGCTACGCTCAAACACACAAAATTTTTTATCCGCTTGTCCGTCCTTTTGACAGCCCGTAACGGCGGCCCTAAAACAACACACAATCAGACTCTGACTGAGAAATTTCCCGGCCCAACGCCGTGCATTTTCCGACTCACCCGCGACTATATGTTTTTATTGAGGATATACTTGATTGAAAAGTCTACATACATTTTCATTTGGGTTTAGTACGGTGTACGTAGCACATCCAATGCTACTCCATTGATTGTTACAAAAATCTTGGTAAAGAGTATACTGGTCTTTAAATGTGGCTGATATTTCAAAACCGGTACCTGACGGGAGGCACACGGTATCCCAAATCACCTCATATGTAAAGTCAGAATTATCTATAGAAACATCTAATTTTGAGAGGATGTTTTTACCTATTTCCATGGCCACTTCCTCTTCCGTTGTATTTAGAGAAAATACCTCCACCGCTTGGCGCAGTGTGTGCAAATTAGTTAAGCCTTCGCTAAAACGGGCCTTTTGTACAGCCTTATTATACTGCGGCAGGGCTACCGCGGCTAAAATACCGATAATAAGCACAACAACTAATAACTCAATAAGCGTAAAACCCCGTCTATCATTGTCATGTTGAACTTGTTTGAGCATCTCCCCGTTACATTCCATTGTTACAAACGGTGTAGATCCTGAAATAAATTCTGGATGACCATTTTTATAAATAACATTTGCTATTTTTTGCGTATTTTCCAACTGAGTATTATTTTTTCTCATTTTTCTTGTCCTTTTCATTCTATTCATCGGACCCGGCAAGCAACAAAAACGGCTGTTTACCGGGCCTCGGACAAGGAAAACCCAATAAACAGCCGCGGTCCCCCGCCATGAAGCAGGAAACACTCGGCACACCGGGGGCGTACGTCCCCCAATGTGCCTTAGAAACGGCTGTTTTTGGCTTGTCCGAAGCTCCTTACGAAGCATTCCCATATTCCGCATATGGTCTAAAAACAGGCTCAAATTGTATTTAGGCTATGTTGTCCCCTCCTAACCACAAGATAGTTTATTATAATAAAAATCATTTCCGGTGTAAATTGACAAACGCGGCGGCTTCTATGCCCGCCTTGGCCCCACTGCCAGCCGCAATAATCGCCTGGCGGTAGTATTTGTCCGCGCAATCCCCAGCGGCAAAAATGCCTTCAATGGTGGTGTGAGTACGTTCGTCTGCCAGCACAAGCCCGCGGTCCGACAAGGCTACTAAAGAATCCTTCAAAAATCCGGTTTGCGGGTCCGCCCCGATGGCCACAAATACGCCTTGGCAATCAATGTCTTGCGTGGCCCCGGTCTGTACATTTTTCACACGCAGGCCCGTTACGGCACCGTCGCCTAAAATTTGCTCGGGCACACTGTTTAAAATAAATTTGATATGCGGGTTTTTGCGCGCCTGTTCTACGGTTACTTGGTCGGCGCGGAACGCGTCGCGGCGGTGGATTAAATTGACTTCCGGGCAAAATTGCGCCAAAAACAGGGCATCTTCAAACGCCGTATTACCGCCACCCACTACGCACACTTTTTTGCCGCGCATAAAAAAACCGTCGCACGTGGCACAGGCAGAAAGGCCGTGCCCGCGTAGGTTTTCTTCTTCGGGTAAGCCCAACCAGCGCGCCTTGGCCCCGGTAGCAATAATTACACTGGTGGCCGTGTATTGCTTGCCACCGGTGGTGGTGAGTGTAAAGGGGGTTTTTTCGCCTTCAATTTTGGCAATTTCATCCGTGGAGAATTCCACCCCCAAGCGTTTGCACTGTTTGTGCATATTGTCCATGAGTTCAAACCCTCCAATGGGATTTACAAATCCGGCATAGTTTTCCAGTTCACTGGTCTGCAACAGTTGCCCGCCCGGGGCAGAACCACCGCACAATAGCGGTTTTAGGCCAGCCCGCACGGCATAAATAGCGGCACTGCACCCGGCAGGGCCTGCGCCAATAATAATTAAATCGCGCTCGTTCATTTGGTAAACTCCTTATATAATTGGGTAAAAAATTCTACGGGAAATCCCACCACATTGGTGCGGCTTCCCACAATGCGTTCAATAAATGGGTCTTCGTTATCTTGCACGGCATAGGCACCGGCTTTGTCCATGTGTTTGCCCGCATAGTGGGCCAATTCTTCTTGTGATAAGCGGCGCGCTTTGCAATGGCTTACGTCATAGCCGTATAACAATTTATGCTGGTCTTTACATACCAAGCACACCCCGGTATAAACACTTTGCCAAGAGCCGTTTAACTTATTTAAAATGCGTAGCGCGTCTTGTTTATCTTTGGGCTTTCCGATAATTTCGCCCTTGCAAAAAACAAGTGTATCCGCGCCGATAACGGTAGCCGCGGGATACTTGTTAGCTACGTCAAACGCTTTTTGCTGGGCCAGTTCTACCACGCGGGCCGACGGGCGTTTTTTGGTACTACGCTCGGCACATTGGGAAGGGATAATTTCAAACTTTTTTCCCAATTTTTTTAAAATTTCAATGCGCCGCGGCGACTTGGAAGCTAAAATGAGCATATTATTTCTTTACAAATTTGGCAATAATCACGTACCCCAAAATTAGCCCCAGCACTCCGCAAATACTCACGCTGGCACTAAGCGGATGAATCCCCACGCCATACGTGCGGGTAAGGGCCCAACCGATTTTATCGGGCAGGAAGTTACAACCATACTCCAGCCCCAGAGCAATCACGCCGCCTAAAATAACAGTTAAAAGGGCAAATACAAGTCCACGCATAAAAGGTTACTCCTAATTAATTTCCGTTTCGCATATTTGGGCTATCTAAGGCCGACTTTCGCTCGCGTACTTGCCGCGCTACGCGCGGTCCGGCAGACGTACGCCACGCTCAACTTACGGCCTTACCTATCCTCAAATCTGCAAACCGACTTTCGCTCATACCGTTTTTCTTTTTTCTAAGTAGCGCTGAGCCCGCGGCTTTTCAACTTAATGTTATTGTATCTTTTTTAATGGGGATTGGGGCATTTTGTTTGCCGTCTTCTTGTGCAGTTAGGCTATGGCGCATGGCAAAAAAGCCAAGCCCCGCCAAAATAGCCACTGCCCCCACCACCAGCCACGGTAACGCTAGCCACATAGGGGCCAGGGCGTCCGATAATATCCCGGCTATAAAAAACCCGGCCGCAGAACCAAAATTGTAAAACACCATCAGCATGCCCAAATAGCGGCCGCGGGTTTCGCGGTTGGCGATATTAGAAACAAGGGTTTGTTCCCCGGGGGATACAATCAACTCCCCCACCCCGGCTAAAAAAACGCCTAGTCCAATCAGGGCAAAAGAATCAAAAAAACCTACAGACCCAAACCCTACCGCATACAGCAAACACCCCACCAGCATAGCGGTAGAAAGACGGTGGCGCGCCATCCACTTCGTGGCCCACACCTGTAGTAACACCACCACGGCCCCGTTAATGGTAAAAAACCAGCCAATGTAATACTCGGGCATGTGCAAGTATTGGCGGCAGTGGACCGAAAGCCCAACTACTAACTGAGAATTGACTGCCGTAATCATCACCACATACAAACAGATTTTGGCCAGGCGCGTATCTTTAAGTGATAATAACGTGGACACAAAACTGGGTTTGCGCCGCGCTTTAAGCACGCGTTTGCGCTCGTGCACCAGACGCGAAACGTACAAAATAGTTACTCCGTACAACATGGCCGTAAAAAAGAAAGCCGTACTGTACGAGTAACGCACCAAAAATCCCCCCACCGCCGGGCCAAGTGCCCAACCAATATTAAGCCCCACACGAATAATGCCAAAGGCTTCCACACGGTTTTTGCCGGTAGTGTTATCCGTTACCCACGCATTGGCGGCCGGGCGGAAAAACGCACCCAGAAAGGTAGTCAAAAAATAAGTAGTCAGTATCCAAGCCTGCCCGGCGTGCAGTTCTATGCACAGCCCCAACGCAAACATGGCTAGGATTTGCGAAAACAACCCCCACATCATAACGGCTTTGCGGCCAAAAACGTCGGCCAGTTCGCCGGAAATGGCACTGGATACACAGCGCGACAGCCCCGCCACTGCCACCAGTAGCCCCGCTACGGCGGCCGAAACATGTTGTTGGGTAACCAAATAAAGGGTAAAAAACGGTAAAGAAAGCCCATAGCCAAAAAGCAAAATGCCATTGGCTACAGACACTACTATCATACTACGCCGGACAAAAGCGTGCATGTATATATTGTAGAAAATAGAAAAGACATGGAAAAGGGGCTGTTATTAGCAACCCCTTTTTGAATAGTTAACGTTTAATCCAGCGCAAAAAGGCAATTATCTCCCCCACATACATTTTTACAGGAACCATTTGCGTTATTCTCAAAACATTTATATTGGCGGCCATCCTCGTTATTTGATAGATAAAATTTCCAACTACTCTGTCCATCTAGACGCGTAGCACTTAGATCCTTACATCCCGTAATGATAAATTCCCAATCGCTTGTACGGTTACAGGCAGGACCAAAACCGGCCAGACAATCTTCACCTTTTAGCAAAGTGCCCGGAATGTCTATTCCATATGTTCCCATGGAAGTTGCATCCTGCACCATGCACTCTTCCTCTCCATCTTGCAAGATACACAACGCACAGGCTTCTTGCATGGCCTTTAATCCTACCCGTGCCTCGCTAAGGCGCGCTTTCTCTACGGCTTTTTGATACTGCGGCAACGCTACCGCCGCCAATATACCGATAATCAGCACAACCACCAACAACTCAATAAGCGTAAAGCCTTTACGGGCCCTAAACACTTTTATATCGCTTCTTTTTTGCATATACATATCCCTCTATTTATATTAGACTTTCGTTTGCTACACATCAAATTTACCAAAAAAAAAAAACGCGTCAAGCACTTCTTTTGTTACTTTTTGGGTCGCCAAAAAGTAACCAAAAAACTCGCCGCCTATACTTTCAAAATTACATGTCAACCGGGAAATTTTGTGAACTCTCTTCGTTCAAACACACAAAATTTCTTTTCCGTTTGACCGTAATTTTGACGACACGTAAGGGCGGCCTAACGGCAACAACTATAACTCTTAGGAACAACGGCCTTTAATATCTTCTTTCGTTACTTTTTGGGTCGCCAAAAAGTAACCAAAAAACTCGCCGCATATACTCCCAAAAAGTAACCGAATTATCTATAATATAGGTATGTCTGCCAAAAAGGCAAAAAAAGCATTTTCAAAAACATTGGCGCAAGCAAATTCCATCCCGCACAACCCGTGCGCGGCGTTTATCCGCGCCGCCTTGCCGCATATTACAGGGGCCCTGGTATTGCTGGTAAGTGTGGCCTTTTTTACAGGCACGTATGACTCGGCCCATGTAAAACTAACCCTTCTACAAATAGGGTCCACCCTACTGCTGGCATTGTGGGCCGCACTCAAACTAACCGAACGCACCTGGCCGATTACCCGCCGCAATTTGCCTTGGCTTGCCCCCCTATTTATATATATGGGGTGGCAAACCTTATCTTTTACCTGTTTCCCGTATAAATTAGAAGCGGCCGAAGAATTTGTGCGTTTGTGGTTTTATGCCGGCGTCATAGGGATACTAGCCTGTGAATTTACCGAGCAAAATATACGCACACTGACTAAATGGTTTATGGCTACGGCGTGGATTTCATTTGCGTACGGTGCGTTGCAAATTATAAACATTTGGTTACCGGGGGCCGATTTACTGCCCTGGCATGGATTCTTTGGCAAACGTGTGTTTTCTACCCACGCAAACCCCAACTTTTTTGGCGCATTTGTGGTATATGTATCGGGCCTTATAGGGGCTGAGTGGGTACACACGCGCCGCAAATCCTTGCTGATACTTTTGGCCTTGGGATTAGCCAATTTAATTTTTACCGAAAGCAAAGGTGCGTGGTTAGCCTACGCGGGCATGGGGGTGTTCTTTGCGTTTACCTATACTAATTTTGTAAGTCCGCTTAAAAAGCACCTACAGAAAATAAACCTGGCCGCCATAATGTGCTTACTGGTGGCATTGGGCGCAGCAGGAATTTATTCTGCCAAGCGTTTTCAATCCGTCAGTTTCCGCACCTATACCTGGCTTTCCACGGTTGAAATGATAAAAGATTCCCCTCTTTTGGGCACCGGACCCGGCAGTTTTAAACTGGTCTATCCGGCCTACCGCCGCCCGCAAATTTTCTATATAGAAAATGCCCATAATAACGAAACCCAACATGCCGAAAACGAACTGTTAGAGCAAGCCGCTACCGGTGGTATAACCGGGTTAGCCCTGGCCCTGTGGGTGCTTGTAACGTTATTTGCCGGCGTATTTAGCACATTGCGCCGCATCCCGCCTGAAGACCCACGCCGTTTGCTACTGCTGGGATACAGTGCGGCGGGAGTAGGGCTATTGTTACATAGCGTGGTGGATATTAGTGTGCATTTTGCCTCCAGCGGGTTACTCTTAGCCACATATATAGGCATCACGTACGCATTGGTTCTAGATAATGCCCCCACCCCGGCGCAACCGGAAAAACCGGCTTGGCCGCGTACGCTACTCTTACTGCGCGTATTAACAGCCCTAGCCGCCGTGGGGATAGCCGGGTATAGCACACGGGAATTTTATTTTATGTTGCACAACATGGCGGTACAGTCTGTAGGGGAAGGACTGTTGCTTGCCTTGGCCGTGGGCACTTTTGGAGCCTGCGTATTAGGGGCACTTTATCTATACGGGCAAGTATTACGCAAAACTACCCGCGTGGCGGTGTGTGTAGTCTTGTTGGCGGCCCTGGCTCCCACCGTATTTTTTATGCGGATATTTGCGGCCAACCACTATTACAGTTTGGGGGTTGCACTGGTGCAACTGGGCCAACCCAATGCCGCCCTGGGGGCTTTTGGGGATGCCATTGCCCGCCACCCGTTTTTGGCCGAGTACCGCCACTACCGTGCCAATGTGTATGCCATGACCATGCGCCTGGACAAACACTTTGACCCTAACCGTGGCGACAGCACCACCGCGCGCACTGATGCAGAACGCGCCTTGGAGGACTTTGGCTTTGTACTGGCCCATAACCCCAATCACGCTATGCTACACCAAAACATAGGGCAACTGTATTACGCCTTGGGTATGCGCCACCTGCAAACGGCCCAACAAACCCCGGCGCAGGCTTACTTGTACCAGCAGTTAGCACAGGAAAATTTTGACCTGGCCAAAAAAGCCTTTGTAAAAGCCTTGGCATTAGACCCGGTGTATGACACCACGTATGCTTTATTGGCCAATATGGCCCTCATGCGCCACGACGCCGACGAGGCCCAACATTGGATTACAGCCTATGAAAAAGGCCCGGCTGGAGTAACCGAGCCTGAGTTTTTAGCCCGCCATAAAGATAACCCTCAAATGCGCGCCTTGCAACTACATGCGAATAAGTTGCGTGCTAATGGGTTATAAATACATCCAGCATGTATCAACAACCGTTCATTTGCTGAGGTAAAATTTGCTACAATACTTACAAGGAGATTTTTTATGATTATTTTATTTTTAAACTGCGGTAGTTCTTCTTTAAAATATAGTGTGTATGACTGGGAGCAGAAAAAAAGCCTCTGCGCCGGCGGCGTGGAACGTATTGGGATTGACGGCTCGTTCATCTCGCACGACCGCAACGGCTACCCCACCTACGAACTGAAACACAACTGCAAGGACCACAAAGAAGCCATCAATTTAGTGATTCAAACCATTACCAACAAAGAACACGGCGTGATTGACAACATAAACGTAATCAGTGCCGTGGGGCACCGTATCGTACATGGCGGCAAATTTGCCAAATCCGTCATTGTGGACGACAGTGTGGTGGGCGAACTTAGAAATATTGCAGACTTGGCCCCCTTGCACAACCCGGCGCACATTATGGGTATTGAAGCCGCACGCGCCTTACTACCCAACGTAACCCACGTATGTGTAATGGACACGGCTTTCCACCAAACCATGCCGGCTTCCTCTTACATGTATGCGTTGCCGCGCAATTGGTTTACGGACTATCAAATCCGCCGTTACGGATTCCATGGTTCATCTGTATTATATACCTCTCGCCGTGCCGCCGTTTTATTAGATAAAAACGTGGATGAAGTAAACAGCATTGTTTGCCACCTGGGTGCCGGGGCCAGCGTAACGGCCGTTAAAAACGGACAGTGTTTAGATACCAGCATGGGCCTTACCCCGTTAGAGGGGCTCGTCATGGGCACGCGTAGTGGGGATATAGACCCGTCTATTTGTTTTCACATGATGAAAAAATTAAATATGTCCGCCGGGGAAATGTACACCATTTTAAATAAAAAATCCGGTATGTATGCCCTCACCGGGGACCGCTTCTCCGACCAACGCGATGTACGCAAAAACGCCGCCAATGGCGACGAACTGTGCAAACTGGCCCTGGATGTGGAATGCTACCGCGTAAAAAAATATATTGGGGCTTACATGGCTGCGTTGGGCCGCTTGGACTGTATTGTGTTCACGGCCGGCATTGGCGAACGCGCCAGCAACGTGCGCGAAATGGTGTGCAAAGGACTTGAAAACTTCGGCATTGTGTTAGACGAAGAAAAAAATGCTTGCGCGGAAACAAACAAGGCGGAGTGTTGTATCTCGGCCGATAGTTCTAGAGTGAAAATTTTTGTCATTCCCACAGATGAAGAAATTGTAGGCGTGCAAGACATTGTAGCACTACTTGCCGGCACGTATGACGTATATCCTAAATTTAGATATATCTTTCAGGAGAAAACCTACCGCAACAAATTACGGGATGCGGCATTTATAGAGGAGGTTAAAAAACGCCCCTCGCTCCTGAAAGCAGCCGTTAATTTGCCGGATGCCTTAAAACAGGAACTGAAGAAATGATTTATGCCGCCCGTTTGTACGTATACAAACGGGCTTTTTATTACTATAAAACAAGGAGCAAACACCATGTTACTACCCAAAGAAGATAAGTTTTTTGATTTGTTTGACCGCCAGGCTGAAAACCTGGTACGCGCGGCCGAATTTTACCACAAAAGCATTGCTGAGGCTGAACTCTCACCGGAGCACGTGCGCGAAATGCACCAGTTTGAACACGACGGAGACGAAGTAACCCACACCATCATTAACACCTTAAACGAAACCTTCATCACCCCTTTTGACCGTGAGGATATTTTGGCCCTGGCCAACCGCATGGATGATATTATGGACAACCTCTATTTGCTGATGAACCGCTTTTACTTGTATAAGATTACCAAACCAACCGAATACAGCAAAAAGTTAGCAGACACCATTGAACAATCCACCAAAGCCCTTCGCAAAGCCGTTGCCACCTTGCGTAGTAACAAGCACATCAAAGACACTTACCGACATTGTGTGGAAATTAACCGCCTGGAAAACGAGGGAGACGTCCTGCGCGACGAAGCCATTTCTGATTTGTTTGCCAACGAAAAAGACCCCATTATGGTCATTAAGCAAAAAGAACTGTATGAAATTGCCGAAGTTACCACCGATTTTTGCGAACATGTGGCCAACATGGTGGAATCGATTTTAGTCAAAAACAATTAACGCTATGACCTGGATTATCTTCTTAATTCTGCTGGCTTTATTCTTTGACTATTTAAACGGATTTCACGATGCGGCAAACGCCGTTTCTACCGTCATTTCCACCCGCGTATTATCCCCTAAATTTGCAGTAGCCTGGGCTGCGTTTTTCAACTTTGTTGCGTTTTTGATTTTCAAAACGGGGGTTGCCAAAACCATTGGATCGGGCATTGTGGACATTAGCGTGGTGGATTCCAGTTTAATTTTTGGTGCACTAATGGGTGCCTGCGGCTGGAACTTGATTACCTGGTGGCTGGGATTGCCGTCCAGTTCCTCGCACGCGCTCATTGGCGGGCTGATAGGGGCCGGGCTGGTAAAAGGCGGCGTAAGTGCGCTGGTAGCCGGCGGCATTCTAAAAACCGTGGCCTTCATCTTCATCTCCCCTCTCTTGGGCTATTTACTTAGCACCATTATGGGCGTGCTTACCTTTAATATTGCCAACCATTTTAAACCTGTAAAAGTAGATCGGTTCTTCCGCAAGGCGCAGTTGTTTTCTGCCTCCGCCTATGCGCTGGGATACGGCGGCAACGACGCGCAAAAAACTATGGGGATTATCAGCATGCTGCTTTTGGGCGGTATGGCCGGGGCCGAAGTACAGCCCGTGCGGGATTTCTTTTTAACCCACAGCGAAATGCACGCTGTTTCCCAGGGGCAGTTTGTAGTGCCGCTTTCTGTAGTAATTTTATGCCAAGGGGCTATTGCCCTGGGTACGCTTTCCGGCGGGTGGCGCATTGTAAAGACCATGGGGCAAAAAATTACCCGCTTACGCCCGATTGACGGATTCTGTGCTGAGAGTGGCGCGGCGTGTTCCATTTTCTTTGCTTCTATTTTAGGCGTGCCCGTAAGCACCACCCATACTATTACCGGGGCCATTGTAGGCATTGGAGCCTTGCGGCGGCTTTCCGGCGTGCGCTGGGGAACGGCCAAACGCATTGTATGGGCCTGGTTTATTACCATTCCGGCCGCCGGTTTAATTTCTGCCCTGTTCTACTTAATTAAAGTGTGGGTGTTTTAACGAAAACACCCCCGCAATGTGGCGTTAAGCGCACAAATTTTACAAATCAGTTGTTTGTAAAATTTGTTGTTTTTTAGCGATACAATTTTTCACATTTGGGCACCTTTGCATCGACTTGCCAACTCGCAATACCATTAAAAATATCTCTTTGCGCTGTAACGAAAACGCCCCCCTGCGGGGGGCGTTCTTGAAAATTTCCTTTAGTATTTAAAAGATTGAATATCAGAATTCATTTGAGACAATTGATCACACAATTTATGAGCATCATCATCTCCATCATACCATACACAATTTAAGTTCCAGCCATCTTCGTCTTTAAGTATGACAAAATCTGGACCTGGAGAAACAGTCATTAGGGTAACTGTTGCGCCGCAATGGTCACTATTACACTCTATTGGGGAATTACCCCAATCCCTAGGAGCCGGAATATCTATATCTAATAAACTAGTTGTTGGACTCCATACGGTTACATTTTGAGTTGGAAATCCACCATTTTGTAATAACCAAGCATCTACACCTTGTTTAATAGATTTCGTAAACAATACAATTTCTGTTAAACGTGCTTTTTGAACGGCCTTATTATATTGCGGCAAGGCCACGGCGGCTAAAATGCCAATGATCAGTACTACTACCAAGAGTTCTATTAGGGTAAAACCCTTGGGGGAACGTCTTTTGTGTTGATGAATTGATTTCATACGTTTTCTTCTCCATGTGTTCATTTTTTCAATTTTATCCATTCAGAAAACGCATGTAAAAACGGCTGAAACACTTGAGTTTCTTCACCGGAACCCAAACAAAACAGCCGTGGTTTACCGTAAGCGGCAAACACTCGGCACAAAACCTCCGGCTTGCAATTCCGTTAGTTTTGTGCCTCATTCGGCTATCTTTGGCGGTGAAGAAGGGCGGTTGTCCGCCACTCCCCGTATTCCACATACGGTTCCAAAAACAGATAAAATTGTACTTATAGTATAATAAAAAAATGAAGAATATGCAAAAAACTAAAAAAATGATATATAATAAAGTGTAACTACTTTTTTAAGGAGAACGTATGAAAAAATTCTTCGTGCTAATTTGTGCGGCAGTTATGGGACTGGCGGCATGCTCCCACCAAAACGTGCAAGATTCAAATACCTATTATGATGCCAACGGCAAAATAATTACCCATGCCAAGGATTCTTCTGTATATTATGATGCGAATGGCAACCTAATTACAGACGCAAATGTAAAAGGGGCCAAATACCAAATTATTGACCAGGAATTTGACAATACCCGTGCACCCGAGTCCGACTATGATGCCATCCCTGCCTACGAATTGCAGGCCTGTGGGGATTCATACCTGCCGCCGGTAGATGACACGGCAGTTGAAGCTGCTGCTGCCAAAGGAAAAGCAAAAGCCAAGGCAGTTGCCGTAAGCACCAAATCTACCCGTGCTAAAAGAGTAACCAATACCACTAACATTTATTATGTGGACGGCCCCAACCCCAACGTGCCGGTGTCTTCCACAACTACCACCAAAACCGTTTACACCAACGGCCAGGTTAGTTCATCCACTACGTCGTCTTCCAATACCAAAACCACAGTCAACCCGGATGGTTCTGTAACGACGACCACTGTCAACTACTAACATGACCGCTTCCAGTGAACAATTACAATCTGAAGCCCATAGACTCTATGGGCTTCTTTGCAGTGTATCCAAAACTGCTACCGAAAAATGGACATTGCAAGACTGCCTGGCCGCGGCCCCTTATACCTTAGAAATTAACCGCGTAAAAAAAGAAAAAAATGCCGTTATTTTGGCACATTCCTACACAACCCCGGACATTGTATATGGCGTGGCAGATTTCCGCGGGGATTCGTTTCAACTGGCCCAACAAGCGCGCCAAACCACGGCAGATGTCATTGTGTTTGCCGGCGTATGGTTTATGGCACAAACCGCCAAAATTTTAAACCCCACTAAACAGGTAGTCATCCCAGCGGGGCGGGCCGGGTGTACCCTGGCCGACAGTATGACCGGGCAAGATATGCAACGCCTGCGCGTCGCCAATCCGGGGGTACCGGCCTTATGCTACATCAATAGCACGGCCGAAGTAAAGGCCCAGAGTGATGCGTGTGTAACATCTGGAAACGTATTTGACATTGCCCAAAAAATGCCGGGCAACAAACTAATTTTTGTGCCCGATATGCTTATGGCCCAAAACCTGGAAATTGAACTAGCCCGGCGCGGCACACCTAAAAAAATAATTTCTTCCGGCGGATCTTGCTGTGTGCATGATAAGTACCGCCCGGAACATGTACATAAACTTCGCGCAGAGAACCCTGATATTGTGGTACTGGCCCACCCGGAATGTGCACCCGAGGTGTGCGCGCTTTGCGATTATGTAGGTAGCACCAAAGGCATGGCAGACTTTGTGGCCCGATCCACGGCCACCTGTTTTGGCCTGCTCACGGAGCACGGCCTGGTAAACCGGCTGGAGGCAGAACACCCGGATAAACGATTTGTGTGGCCTTTTGGCACGTGCAGTTATATGAAAAAGAACACGCTTATCAATACCATGCAGGCCCTGCTGGCCCCGCGGCCGGACCAAATTGTACAGGTAGAAGAACATGTAGCAAAAGCCGCCAAAAAATCTATTGAAAAAATGTTTGAGTTAACCAAATGATATTAGACAAAATTATTGAACTAGCCTTAGAAGAAGATTTAAGTTTGGGGGATATTACCTCTGACACAATTTTCACACCCGCCAACCGGGCCCGCGCCGTTATCCGCGCTAAAGAAGATTTAGTGCTATGCGGCATGCAAACCGCGCGCGAAGTATTTCATGCGGTGGATCCGGAGATTGCGTTTACCCCCCTCAAGCAAGATGGAGATGAGGTAAAAAAAGGTGAGGTTGTGTTGGAACTAACCGGGCGTACGCTGTCTATTTTAAAAGCAGAACGCACGGCACTAAATTTTATGCAACGCCAAAGTGGCATTGCCACCCGTTCGCGCCAGTTGGCCCAAATAGGGGCTAAATATGGCGTGATGATTGTGGATACGCGCAAAACCCAGCCCGGGTTGCGCCGCCTGGACAAATACGCCGTGCGGGTGGGCGGTTGCCGCAACCACCGCATTAGCCTAGCCGATAGTGTGATGATTAAAGACAACCACATTGCCGCCGCAGGATCCATTACCAAGGCTGTGCAAAAAATTAAAAGTGTCATTGGGCATACCCCCAAAATAGAGGTGGAAACCACCACGGTGTCCGAGGTGCAAGAAGCGTTGGCCGCTGGGGCAGATATCATTATGTTAGATAACATGACGCCCGAACAGGTTGCCGCATGCAAAACACTTATTAACGGACGGGCCATCATAGAAGTATCCGGCGGAATTACAGCCCAAAACCTAGAAGACTACTGCCGCGTGCGTCCGGACGTTATATCTATGGGAGCATTGACTCATTCCGTAGGTGCGAAAGATTTAAGTCTAAAAATAGTAGAATATATTAGTTAGAGTATAAGGATAAGTAAATGAATTACAATACACTATTTTCTAAAGTGGTCAGCCGTTCCAAGGCCTCGGCCATACGTGAATTACTGAAAGTAATTGCCAACCCCAATATCATTTCTTTTGCCGGCGGACTGCCTGACCCGGAACTGTTCCCGACGAAAGAAATCCAACAAATTTTTGATAATTTACTTGAAAAACACGCCAAAGAATCATTGCAATACGGTGCTACCGAAGGCCAAGCCGCCCTCAAGCAAGAATTAGTGCGCTTAGTAAAAGAAACGGAAAATATTTCCGTTTCGCCCGACCAAATTTTGGTGGTTTCTGCCAGCCAACAAGCGTTAGATATGTCCGCACGCATGTTTGTAAATGAGGGAGACAGCATTATTACTGCCTGCCCAACTTACCTGGGTGCCTTGCAAGCATTCCAAGTGGCAGGGGCTGATATTTTGGGCGTGCAAAGTGATAACAACGGCGTACTGGTGGAAGATTTACACGCCAAGTTGGAACTATTAAAACAACAAGGCAAACCGTGCAAATTTATTTACCTGGTACCTGATTTTCAAAACCCAACCGGTACCACTATCCCCGAAGATCGCCGCGTAAAAATTTTGGAACTGGCCAAAGCCTATGGTACATTTATTTTGGAAGATTCCCCCTACCGCCAAGTACGCTTTGAGGGAAAATCCCCCAAAACATTTTACGAATTGGACGGCGGGAACGGAAACGTACTTACACTATTTACGTTTTCTAAAATTTTTGTGCCCGGGTTTCGCTTAGGGTTTATTGTAGGGCCGGCTGACGTGATACGCAAGTTTGTCATTTTAAAACAGGCCATGGATTTGTGCACTTCCCCCATCTTACAATTGGCTACAGCGGAATTTTTAAAACGCAATTTACTGCAAAACCACATTCAAAAAATGATTGGGGTTTATCGTGAAAAGCGCGATTTAATGTTAAAAACCCTGGCCGAACTGATGCCCCAAGGCGTTACGTGGACACGGCCAGAAGGCGGTTTGTTTTTATGGCTAACCTTGCCGCAAGGGTTGGATGCCACCCAACTGCTTCCCAAAGCCATTGAAAACAAAGTGGCGTATGTGGCCGGGGTGGATTTCTACCCGGACGGAAATGTGTTTAACGATATGCGCTTGAACTTTTCTTACAGTACGCCGGAACAAATGGTAGAAGGATTAAAACGTTTAGCGCAAACGATTAAAGACAATCTGTAAGTTTTACAGACACTCCAAAAAGCACTGGTAAAACCAGTGCTTTTTTATTATACTATAGGTACAATTTATCTGTTTTTGGAACCGTATGCGGAATACGGATAGCCTGCCAAGCAGGCCACGAATCAGTCCAAAAATAGCCTATTATCAGGCGCAAAGTAACGGGCCTTCGAATCCCGTTGTTTTGTGCCGAATGTTTATCGTTTTGTTACGGTAAATTACGGCTATTTGTTTAGGTGACTGATTCGCGCTTAGGCAACATGGCCGTTTTTGTTGGTTTTCATAACAGTAAATTGTAATTTAAAAGCAAAAGAGGAAAAACTTATGGAACACAATGAAAATGTAGTTATTTGTCCCCCTTGTGGGGAAAACGTCGCCTTGCCGACAAAAAGAGGGGCTAATAAGGAAAACCTTTTTCTGCCCCTCCTACCCCGCCTAACGGCGGTACTCCCTCCACAAGGGCGGGAGATAACAGCCGGCGGGTTTACGCTTATTGAGTTATTAGTCGTCGTCCTTATTATCGGCATTTTGGCGGCGGTGGCCTTGCCACAGTATAATAAGGCCGTAAAAAAAGCAGAACTAATGCAAAGTGTGGCCCTGGCAAATGATGTCATGAAGGCCATTGATGTTTACGTACTGGAAAATGGGTTTCAAGACGTAGTGTTCTTTAATATACAAGGCAAAGATCATACCCCCATAGATAATCACTTACTCAATATAGAAATACCGACGGCCGAATTACAAGCCAAAAATTGGTACGGCTATGCGCAGTGTGATTCGGCTAACAACGAATGGGGAGACCCGGAAGCGTGTTATTTAAATTTTCCTGATTATGCTGCGTTAGTTCCTTATAAATGTTCAGACGGGAAATGGTATAAAATTTGTCAAAATGACGAACAACTGTGTAATACTATCGGTTGGACATACCAAGATAGCTACCAAAACCCCTGCGCTTCTTAATCGTTTCTACGTAAACGGCCCCCGCGCATACACCCGGGGGCCGTCAACATAATATCTAACTTTGGTTTATTTTTCTTCTTCGGTTGTTTCTTCTGTAGAGCCAAACGAATCAGAGAGCAAATCCCCCAATGTGGGGCGCGGGGCTTGTTTTAAGTATTGCGCCACTACTTTGCGGTTTTGCGCTTGATCATACTTTTTGACAGACAAGTTCAGTACATACGTTTCCGGATTTACCCCCATTACCAGGGCGGTAATGGTATCGCCTTCCTTGGCGGTAAAATCGCGGCCCATTTCAAAGGGGCTAATAAACCCTTTGGTATTGTTCTTGCCGATGGTACATTCCACCCCGTATTCCTCGGACACTTTGGTAACCGTGGCTTTGACGGAACTCTTGTACGGATAGCGGCGTTTTAAGGCATCTGCCGGGTTTAAGAAAAGTTGTTTCAATCCAAATTCCAAGCGCGGGGTTTCTTTGTCCAATTTTAAGAGTTTGGCTTTAAGGCGTTGCCCACGGCGGAAATTAGTAATAGCCGTTTCGGGTTCTTTCCAGGCTACGTTTTCCAGGTTTACAATGCCTTCAATACCGTGGAAACGCAGGTAAAGTTTATCTGTATCTGCTTTGGAAACCACCACCCGTAACACGTCGCCTTCTTTAATGGTGCCTAATACTTCAGCGCGGCGGACGGCTTCGTCTTCTTCCAGCACCTGTTTGCGCGACACAATCAATTTTTGTTTTTCTTTTACAAATTCAATGATGACGGCTTTAATTTTGGCCCCCACCGGTAAATAGTGTTTATAAGCCGTGTGCAGTTCAGACAAGGAAAGCGGCATAAAACCGGTTACGCCAAATACTTCCACCATATAACCGCCTTTTACTTGCTGTAAAATGGTGCCTTTCACGCGTTCTTTGGCTTCATAGGCCTTTTTGCATACATCCCAGCCCAAGTATTCCAGGGCTTTTTTGTGGGATAGAATAGCCGGGCGTTCGTCTCCACCGCGTTTTACCAACACGGCAGAAACAGTCTCGCCTACTTGCGGTAAAGTTTTGCCTTCAAATTCGCTAATTGCAATGGAACCTTCTTTTTTGGTACCAATGTCCACCAAAATGGAATCTTTGGTAAGTTGTACAACGGGTACTTCTACAATTTCACGTTTGTTTAGTTTCTCCTGTAAAGACTCTTGCTGCGCAATCAACTGGTCCATAGTCAGTTCTTGCTCGGCCGTTTCTTGCGTAGTAGTGTTTTCTTCGTTTGTAGTCATAAGTCTTTCGGGCGGATTAGTCTAGGCTAACCGCCGTTAACCTCCGTTAGATATGTATTGAATTTATTGCATCCATTATTTGATTTGCAAATTGTTTATATTGGGCTTTAGGCTCTAAAGCCGGGTCTTTCTCTAGGTGCATAACCGTACCAAATTTCACACGGATTTTACGCACCCAGGGCCACCCAAAGGTCCCTTCTATTTTTACCGGTAATACCGGCGCACCTGTTTTATACACCAAAAATCCAATACCGCTCTTAGGTTTTTGCGGCTGGCCTGTTTTACTGCGGGTTCCTTCGGGGAACATCACAATACTTTCCCCCCGTTCCAGGGCCTCTACTACCTCTTTCAACGCCCCCATATCCCCAATCGTGCGCTTGCGGTCCACCGGGATATACTGGCAATGGCGGAAAAACCACCCCAGCCCCGGAACAGAAAACAATTCCTTTTTGGCTACAAAACGTGAATCACGCACCAGCCCGGCAAAAGATCCAACAGCCGGCGGGTCCGCATTGGATAAATGATTCCCTGCAATTAAAAGAGCACCCGACTTTGGAATATTCTCAAGGCCTTCTACTTTAAAGTTATAACATACTTTAAAGTATACCCTTGCAATACATTTTACCAAATTAAGAACAAGATTGCGTTGTTTTTTCATTTATTCCCTTTCGCCAGGTTATGCGTTTTGCATAATAATTGGCAGTTTTTGATGTCTGTAGAACCGCCTTTGCTCCACGCCGCTACATGGTCCGCATCCATTTCTTTTAAAGTCCATACACGCGTTTGGTTGGCATTTTTTTCCAGGGCGCATAATGGACAGTTAGAAATTCCTTTTTCCTTAGCGTTGGCCGTTTGGCGGGCGTAAACAGTTTTTTTTGTATGTTCATCAAATATACGCACTGCTAATAATTTAGGGTCCTGCTTGCCCCCTAAAATATATTCAAAAATTCCCTTTTTATTGGTAACAAATTCATCGGCGTACAGGGCCTGCGCTTCTTGCTCCACCGTAGCGGGATTATAGGCCTGCTTGTGGTAAGTTTCATACAAACGCCCCCACTCTAGCCCGCGCATTTCAGCCATAGGATGTGCAAACACACTGCCGGCCCAGTCAATTACTGTAGTGAAATAGGTTTTTAGTTCGTTAATATCCTTGTCAAAACGGTGTTGGCTCATATACTCGCTTACGTTTCCCCGGCTTACCCACGCAAGCGCACAGGCCAAAAAGTCCTGCCGTTTTACATCTCCGCGCACGTAGGCGGCCCATTTTTGTACTTGGGCATTTTGGGAGTTACTAAACACTTCTTTGGCTAACGTAACAAACGGCCCGGAGTGGATAGCATTTAACAATTCCTGTTCATTTAGGGGGATACCGGCAATGTTAATGGTTTTAAACCATTCTTTAATTTCACTTTCCGTGCCTTCACATTCGTAAACGAGTAATTGGGAATTTAGGATTTTATCTTGCTGGTCCTGAGCCAGGCCGCTAAAATATTGTTCCATACCGTTTGCATTACAAATGGCAAATTTATCCGTTACAAACCGCCCGAAACTGGTAATGCGCTGTTGGCCGTCTAACACTTCCAACCCTTTGGGGGTTTTGTTAAAATAGATAAGGCCCAGCGGGTAGCCCTTTAATAAGGAGTCAATCACCGCCACATCCTTTTTACCATCCGCATAAATATAATTGCGTTGATATTCGGGCTGAATAGTTAATTTGCCCGCCAAACCAAACAGGCCTTTGCCTTCCAGTTCATTATAGACAAAACCTTCGCAAATTTGTTTAACGGTATAAGTTTTTAACGTGGTTTGCATAATTTTTTTTCTCTTTTTACTTTATTTTCTACTGATTCACTATTTGCTACATTCTGATCTAACACCATTTTAAGAGGAGCAGATCCTGAATCTGTTTGATCAGACCCCGAATAAAAGCCTTTCGGGACACGGCCCAGTGGTAAAGGGCACGGTTCAGGATGACGTCTTATTTTTATAGTGAATAAAAATTCTCTGATACACAGATTGAACTTCGCGCCCTTTTTTATTGACAAAATAATTTTTGCGCCCATCATTCATCAGTAAATTAGCATTTTCATTCGTTTTATTCCCAGAAGACCCCGTCCTTTTACCAGCAGGTGTAACTTCCCAATAATCATCATATTTACGTGTATCTGGAACAGCATCATGACATCCTCGTTGGGTAGCACCTAAAATCTCAAATTGGTCAGGGCAGTATTTGTCTAAAAAACTAATCGGCACGCCCATTATGCCTTTGTAATCACTGGGGATAGCATCCGTGTAAGGCACTTCTATGGCATCATAATTATCGTAGGTTTTGTACCCTATATTGCGCACTTCTTTATGACGGCTATATTTGATGTTATCGGCCATGGTCATTAGGGAAAGCGGTTGGTGTCTGCGCCCGTGGTCTAAATTGGTAAACCACACCAAATTGCGGAATTTAACTAATCCCGAATTCTCATCATACACTCCCGCCGCGTATTCCCGTTTATGGGTTTGTGGTATCCAAAAATACGCATTGCCGTGTGAAAACCCGTTCCCCAGCCACATTTTGTTTGCAGCAATCAGCGGGAACACTTCTTTATACGTAATGGCGTTCATGTTGCCAATAATTAAAAATTGCTTTTGCGCTTGCACTATCCACGCCAAAAATTCCCTAAATAAACTAAACGGCGGATTGGTTACAATAATATCGGCCTCATCACGCAAACGGGTTACTTCTTCACTTCTAAAATCACCGTCCCCGTCTAAATAATCGTATTTCAAATCTTCTATATCTATGCGTCCACTTTTATTGGTGTCGCGCGTGAGGGTAAAAATTTTTCCTTTCACGCGGGTTTTGTCTTTATCAAATTGCGGGGCTTGGGTTTCAAATAAAGAGGGTTGTAGCGGGTATTTAAACTTTTTGCTTTCTATAGCATAACTGGTACTAATCAGTTTTTTTAGGCCAAACCGCTCAAAATTTTGGGCAAAAAACTTGGTAAAGTTGCTCCATTCCGGGTCATCACACGGGCACAAAACCGTTTTGCCGCGAAAAACATTTTCGTTAAATTCCAGATACGCATTGACTTCTTTTTGAATGTCTTGAAATTGCGTATAAAACTCGTCGTTTTTAGCACGTTTAGCGGCAGTTAAATTTTTATTGGCCATAGGCCTTTATTTTCTCCAGAACGGTCTGTACCACTTCTTCTAATGTTAGGGCAGAAGTATCAATAATTTGGGCATCTTCCGCTGGCTTTAATGGGCTGGCGGCACGGTGCGAGTCTCGGTAGTCGCGCTCTTCAATCAGCGCAAGGATTTTTTCGTAATCCGGGTTTTGCCCTGCTTCGCGCAGTTGTTTCACACGACGTTTGGCACGTTCTTGTGCAGAGGCACTTAAATAAAATTTTACCTCCGCATCTGGAAATACCACTGTGCCAATGTCTCTCCCTTCCATGATAATGCCGCCCTCTGCCCCCAACTCACGCATATTGCGGGTAAGTACGGCCCGGGCCTCTTTATGTGTAGAAACCTGGCTGGCTACATTGCCGGTTTCTTCTAAATGCAATTTAGCCCCCAGGTATTCCCCGTCCACGTGCATTTTAAGTACGGCATCTGGTTGGCGTACAAAGGTAAACTTAATGCGTTGAGCCATGGCCAATACGGCCGGCCCGTCCTGTGCGGGCACATGTTGTTCAAATACTTTATAGGCCAATGCACGGTAGAGTTCCCCTGTACTTAAAAAACTATACCCCAACTTTTGGGCAACAGCCTTACCAACGGTAGATTTACCGGTTCCGGCTGTTCCGTCTATGGCAATTACAAGCCCTTTTTTACGCATTATTCTTCCACCTGCAGACTATCGGTTACCCCGCGAATAGCCAACATAATGGCATCCGGGCTAGTAGCGGCTCCTTGGGCCGTTTCTAGATCAATGATCCCCTCTTTATAGAGTTTGGCAAGTGATTGGTCAAACGTATTCATACCGTAAAATTCACCTAACTGCATTTGTTTCACAATATCGGTGGGGCGGTTTTCCATAATCAACTTACGGATTTGCGGAGTGGAAACCATCACTTCCAAGGCAGGATACATACCACCTTTGGTACTCGGCAACAAACGTTGACAAACAATTCCGCGAATAAGTTGTGAAAGTTGCAAACGGATTTGGATATGTAATTCCGATGGGAAGGCATCTACCAAACGTTCAATGGTTTGCACCACGTTTACCGTGTGCATGGTTCCTAGCACCAGTTGCCCGGTTTCGGCCGCACTGATAGCCGCCTTCATTACATCTCCATCGCGCAATTCCCCAATCAAAATAACATCCGGGTCTTGGCGCATAGCCGCACGCATAGCCCCGGTATAAGAAGGCGTATCTACCCCCAATTCCAACTGGCTGACAATGCTGCGGTTATCGGTATGTAAAAATTCAACTGGATCTTCTACAGTTAAAATATGCGCGGCACGGGTTTTGTTGATATGATCAATCATAGCGGCCAACGTAGAGGTTTTACCGGAACCAGTCATACCGGTAACTAAAATTAACCCACGGCGTGCATCTGCCATTTTGCGTAAAATCTCTCCCGGCAGGTGGAATTGTTCAAACGTAGGGATTTGCGGCGGAATATGACGGATAGCCATACAAATACGGCCCATTTGACGAAATACGTTAAAACGAAACCGCCCGTACGATTTGGCATCTAGCGAGAAATCCACCGTACTATATTGTTCAAAAATTCGTTTCTCGCGCTCACCCATACAGGCATAAGCCATTTTTTTGGCTTCCTCATTAGATACAAAACTATCATCAATGGGTTTCATTTGCCCGTTTAAGCGGACATACGCATTGGAATTGCCACGAATGTGTAAACCGCTGGCTTTATTATCTACTACCGTGCGTAACAAACTTTGTAATCCTACCGCCATATTTATTCTCCTTTTACCTAAACTCAAACTTAATTGGCCCGTTTTTTACGCCGCAAGTACGCCGGCACAAGCATGGGGTCTTCAAACTGTTGCTGGGGCATTTGCGTCTGTGCAAACAAATCCTCCGGCAGAGGCGCGCGCGAGGCAGTTTGCGTACTCTCTAACGGGCGGCGCACCGTAAATGCACTCGCTTTTTCCGCGCGGAACCCGGTAGCAATGACCGTTACTTTAATTTTACCATCTAGCGTAGGGTCATAAGAATAGCCAAACATAATAATGGAGTCATTACTGGCATATTGCCGGATAAGCCCCATTACCTCCCCTTGTTCCAACAGGGTCAGGTTTTCTTCCGCCGCAAAATGGACGATAAACCCTTTGGCTCCGTGAATATCCGCATTTTCCAGCAGTGGGGAAGAAATAGCCTGTTTTACAGCCGCTAAATGACGGCCTGTTCCGCTGGCTTCCCCTACCCCAATGAGAGATTTTTCAGAATGGCACATCACCTTACGGATATCATTAAAATCTATGTTTACCTCACCGGGTTTGGTAATTACTTCACTAATACCTTGCACGGCTTGCAAAAGCACTTCATCTACCATT
Organism: Elusimicrobiaceae bacterium; assembly: GCA_045606825.1. GTDB lineage: Bacteria > Elusimicrobiota > Elusimicrobia > Elusimicrobiales > Elusimicrobiaceae > Avelusimicrobium. The sequence goes on along the minus strand of JAZUSQ010000001.1, from coordinate 50,081 downwards.
TTAAACGCATCCCGCGAGGAAGTACTAGGGTCTATATGGGCAAATAATTTTTCATTTGGCACAATAATCATGGAATCCACATATTTCTGCATTTCCAAAATACCTTCGTCTGCCTGGCGTTCACGCACGTACCCTTCAAATGTAAACGGACGGGTTACTACCCCTACTACCAGCAAATCATCCCCATAAATTTCTTTGGCTAATTTGGCTAAGTAAGGGGCCACCCCGGTTCCGGTGCCACCACCCATACCGGCGGTAATAAACAGCAAATCACACTGGCCGATAATCAGTTTGAGTTTCTCTTTGGATTCTTCGGCCGCTTTGCGTCCGCGTTCCGGGTCTCCGCCTACCCCCAAACCTTTGGTTAATTTTTCGCCTACTTGCACCAAATAGGGGGCCTGGTTACGGCGTAAGTCTTGTGCATCTGTATTGACGGCAATAAAATCTACATCTTTTAAGCCGGAACTGACCATGTGGTTAATGGCATTTCCGCCACCGCCGCCCACACCGATTACTTTAATTTTGGCCTTTTTACTCTCAAATGAGGCGGCCGGCATAAATAAATCTTGCATATGCATACTTACCGAAACATCCCTTTGAGTATTTTACCTAATTTGCTAAAGGCAGAATCAGTTTCCCGATAGGGCCCCCCGTATAATGTTTCCTCCGCGGCTTTATCCGAAGCGTAAATTACCAACGAAAGAGCCGTGGCATACAAAGGGGTAAAAAAATCATTACTGCCGGTTACATAGTCGCGCGAGACGGAGCCGCGGCGCACGTCTTTAAGACCCAAAATTTCCTGGCACAAATTGGGCAAGCCCGGCATGACGGACCCACCACCTGTAATAACCCCCATTAACGGAAAATTTTTAGGTTTAAATCCAGCCAGCCCGGCATAATGTTCTATTTGTTCTAATAGTTCTTCCATGCGGGGTTGTAAGCAATCCAAAATTTCCACATTCTTAATGGTGCGGGTATCGCTACCATCCAACAACGGAACGGAAATTTCCTGTTCGTTTTTCAAAAATCCCGGATGGATGACACCGTATTTTTCTTTGATTTCTTTAGCCGCTTTGCGCGAGGTACCCAAATAACTGGACAAATCGTTGGTTAAAATATCGCACCCATAGGGAATATCACACGTAAAGCGCATAGATCCACCTACATACACACCGATAGAAGTGGTCTCGCCACCAAAATCCAATAGCATCACACCGTTTTCTTTTTCATCTTGTAAAAGCACATAATCGCCCAGTGGTAGCAGTCCATATACATTGCCGTCAATACGGTAGCCGGGGCGTTGGATGGCTTTGGCTAAATTGTTTAAGTGAGAGGACGCACCCGTTACAATCTGCACGTCCACTTCCAAGCGGGAGCCTTCCATCCCTTCCGGGTTGCGGATGCCGCGTTGTTTATCTACAATAAATCCTTGCGGAAACACGCCAATAATTTCATTATCGGTTTTCAGCGGAACAGATTTGGCGTTTTCAACGGCGCAGTCCATATCTTCTTGGGTAATTTCTTTATCGGTACGGGCCACGTTGATGTTGTAAGTACCATGACTAAAGAAAGATTCAATATGTGCCCCGCGCACGCCCACCATTAACTGCCCGATTTGTTGGCTACATTCACGCTCTATGCTTCCTAACAAAGAAGTTACAGCGGCAGAGGTTTCGCGGATATCCGTTACCATCCCCCCACGCAGACCGCGGCACGGCACGCTGCGCCCGGTAATAATTTGCAAGGTGTTGGTATCCGCATCATGGGCGGCGGCAACGGCAGTCAATTTGGCACTGCCCACATCCAACCCTACTAATAAATCTGTTTTGGCCATAAATAAAGGTCCCCTAAAAAATATGTGTTTATTCTATTATAAAATTTAATGTGGCTTTTGTGTTAAAAAAACTTTTCCTTGATTAAAAAATTCAAAATTTAATATTACGGGTGTCGGATATTTTCCACGGATTTTATCCATAATTTGGGCCGCGCGGGCCGCCTTCTCTTTAAGTGCATGCGCCGCACCAAACGCAATAGTACTACCATCCGGTAAACGCATGGTAACGGTATTGCGCTCCAGGTTCAACTGCAAGGCTTCAAACGGGATTGATTTTTTGAGTTTTAAGATACTTTGCACCAGTTCCACAAAAGAAGGATCCAATTTTTCCGGCACCGGGCCTACTAACTGCACGTGTAACACATCCGTGGGACCTTGCGGGTCCGCATAAATAGTACTGGTTTGGTCAATATATTTAAAACGATGATCGGGCATTTCAAAACGTGCTACGGGGTGGCGGGGCGTACCAGATACCGTTAATTTGCCAGACAGTAATCCGCGCGATACATCCACCTCTTCAAACATAGGATATTGCTGGACCAGTTGGGCTTGCAATTCACTGGCATCCGCCATAGAAAACGGCTGGCCTATAAGCGGGGTAATGCGGGCCAAAATAGTTTGTTGCGCCCCACCCGAGAAGCCGGAAACGGCCACTGTTTTTACATGCCAATCCGTGATTTGCGCCCGGGCAATAACCTGCCACGCATAACGTCCTGTTAAAAACAGGACTCCGCCCAATAGAACAAGTAAAAAAAGAAGGGAAAAAAATTTTAAAAAAAAGGATGGCCGTTTCGTGCGTACCCGGCGCCGTGTGTATAAGGTTGCGCTGGGACGTTTGTAGCCATACTTTCTCATAGAAAAACCCCAAAAAAGAAATGGGCGGGAAGGGAGTTGAACCCTTAAGGACTTTCGTCCATACGGTCCTGAGCCGTACGCGTCTGCCATTCCGCCACTCGCCCACTTGGGTATATTATAGAAAATGAAACACAAAATGTAAAGAAATTTTTAGTAAAACGCAGTGGATTATCCACTCCGTTTTTATTATACTATAGATACAATTTAATCTGTTTTTGGAACCGTTTAAGAAACGGAGCGCTTGCAGAACCGTTGCAAGCAGTTGTAAGCCAAAAATAGCCGATAAAGGCACAACATGTTCTAGTTGATCCCTAGAAGATATTGTGCCGAGTGTTTGCCACTCTTTTGAATGGCAGACGACGGCTGTTTGTATGTAGGTTGCTTACAACTAACTTGCACAAATAGCCGTTTTTGCATGCACATCCGGGGCAGAGTGAATTGAAAATACCACATTAAGTCATCCCGAACTTGTTGCAGGATCTACACCTTGTTTAGGTATTCAAGTGGTGGGGATATTAAAACGAGTTCAGCATGACAAAAACCAGGAGAAAAAAATGACCAAAAAACACACCCGGCGGGGCAGTACGCAAGAAGTTGTAAATGCCGTAAATCAAAATAAGTCTTATTGGCTAGGAATACGATCGGTAATCTTCCACATCCCCAGCCGTTGTAGTAATTTAATAGAGGTCCTAAACAGAAACGATTTCAAGCATCCGCTACACACCGGTTTTACCCTCATAGAACTGTTGGTCGTAGTACTAATTATTGGCATTTTAGCCGCGGTGGCACTTCCGCAATACCAAAAGGCCGTTAATAAAGCAAGAACCACTCAGTTTCTTGCATTTCTAGATGCTTATCAAAAAGCATTGGACTTATATATCTTAGAAAATGGGCCACAGGACATTGTCTTTGCAAACTCAACTGGAACATTTGACAATACGCTACAAATAGCGTATTCCGCTGACACATTAAAAGAAATGATGAAAGAAATAGGTGGCGATGGTTCTGTATGGAGCATATGGTGCCAGCAGCCCACCACAGAGGACAACACCGTTTGTCAACTTGAAATGGTTGGAGGCAACCTTGACTTTGCCATTTGGAAAACTGATACATGGGCACATGGCGTATGCCAAGCATACTCTGACAAGGGACTAGCATTATGTGTAGCACTCAAAAAGAAAGGAATACGTTGCCAGGACGACCGAGCATGCGTAGGAAATGCAGGGAATAATTGTCACTCTGTCTGCTAACTGAAAAGGCCCTAAAACTCCACCCCTTTTCCCCACCGGACGCGGCATGGAAAAGGGGCGGAAATATATCGGGATATAGACTATTTATCCAAATCTACCAGGGTATATTCGCCACTGCCCATGCCCAGTTCCTTCATGTAGGAAATTTGGCGCGGGCCTTCGCGCGATTCAATACGCTCTTTCAAATCGTGCAATTCATTTTCCGGCAAAGCATATACTTGGTCCAGTGAAGCCTGGTCCACCGCTACAATATTGGTGGAGGCCAAAATGCCAATATCGCGCGCTTTGGGATCAGCGGCGGATGTGCCGGCACAATCACAATCCACAGACATGCGGCGCAGTACGTTAATAAATACAATGTTATCCCCAAAATGATCTACCGTGGCTTTGGCACTCTCGGCCATATTTTCCTGAAAGCGCGCGCCGGAAGTTTCCCACATATTCCCTGCATGGGAACCGTGCAACATGGCCTTGCCTACTTTCCCGTCCGCAATGCCAATGGCAATGTTTTTCATGCTACCGCCATAACCGCCCATGGCATGGCCCTTAAAATGCGTAAGTACAACTAGGGAATCATAATTTAAAATATGTTTACCCATGGACATTTCTTTGAAATGTTTCCCCCCTTTTACAGGAAGCATAGTGGCACCGTCTTCATCCAAAATATCCACTTTACTAAACGTCCAGCCGTTGGTTTTAAGGGTTTGGCGGTGTTTTTCGGTTGTGTCGCGCCCACCGGCATAAAGGGTGTTGGTTTCCACCAAGGTACTATTGGGGATATGTTCCTGCAACGCTTTTACCATAGGCACCGGCAAAATGTTGGGGCCGTGCGGCTCGCCGGTGTGGAATTTAATAGCCACTTTTCCGTTAATGTTTTTTGAAATTTTATCGTAAATTTTAATGAGGCCTTCCGGGCTGATATCCCGCGTGAAATAGACAACCGGTTTTTGAGGCTCTGTTACCGAAACTGGCGTTTTGGAACCTTGGCAGGCCCCTATTAATAAAGTTGCCGCCAATAATATACTTATTTTTTTCATATCTTCTCCTTTAAAAAAATAACTGCTACAAGACATTGTAGCAGTTAAAGTAAACTCCAAGTCAAGCCATTTAAGAAGACTTCACTCCCCAGCCCGACAAAGTTTTGCACACAGCGTGGCCGGAACAAAATGCTCCTGTATCGGTTAATCCAATGGTATAAGAGTTGGCTCCATTGCGTTTAATTTCCACCCCCGGAGATCCGCTGGCCCCCATGAGAAAGTATGTAAAATTTTCCGTCTCATACTGGGTCTTCTCAGCATTCCACGTGCCCCCGGTTAATTGGATATCCAGTGTATTTTTGTAACTTACATCCGCCCCCGGAAAAGCCGTTAAATAACGCCGTTGGGCCTCCATAATAGAACGGCCCAGCGTAATGGCCTCTACGGCGCGGGATTTCTCTACCGCTTTAGTATATTGCGGCAACGCTATAGAAGATAAAATTCCCACAATTACTACCACTACTAGCAACTCAATCAAGGTAAATCCTTTCATAATTCCTCCTTATCTGTTCTATTAGTATACAAAATTTCGTTTACGCGAGTGAAATTTGCTATGATGTAAGTATGCAAAAAACAATTCAAATTGGTTCCTACAAATTGTCTAATAAACGTCCGTTGGCGTTTATGGCAGGTACATGTGTGATTGAGAGCGAGCAACATTATTTGCACGCGGCTAAAAAATTAAAAGAAATTATCAGCCGCACCAAACACCCATTTATTTTAAAGGCCTCGTTTGATAAAGCCAACCGCACCTCAGTATCGGCCTACCGCGGGCCGGGGCTCACACGCGGACTGGAAATTTTAGCCAAAGCCAAAGCCCAAACCGGGCTACCGCTAGTGGTTGATGTACATGAACCGTGGCAAGCCGAAGAAGTTGCCCACGTGGCGGACATTTTGCAAATTCCGGCGTTTTTATGCCGCCAAACCGATTTGGTGTTGGCCTGTGCTGATACCGGGCGCGCCGTAAACGTAAAGAAAGGCCAATTTTTAGCACCCGGCGCTATGGAACAAGTGATTAAGAAAATTGAATCACGCGGTAACCATAAAATTTTACTGACTGAACGCGGGGCCAGTTTTGGCTATGGTGATTTGATTGTGGATATGCGCTCGTTAGAAATTATGAAACAATTTGGTTACCCGGTTATTTTTGATGCCACCCACTCTGTACAAAAACCGGGTGCGTTGGGCACGGCTACCGGCGGCAACCGCAAATTAGCCCCCGTACTGGCAAAAGCCGCCACCGCCTTGGGAATTGCGGGTGTGTTTTTTGAAGCACATCCCACTCCGGATCAGGCGTTATCTGACGGACAAAATTCCCTAGACTTTACCCTAACCGCGAAAATGGTTAAAGAATTATGCGCCATTGACAGCGTGGTAAAAAAATTTAACTAACTATGCCCCCTAACGCTTGGAAACCTTCCCTTACATGGCACACCCTTACCCTGGGGGTTTTGCTTGCGTTATGTTGGGCGGTGTTTGGCGTGTTGTGCTACACTACCGCCCGTTTACCGGCCCCGTATGCTCCCCACACGCCGGCCGCCGGAACGACCCCATGGAATGACTAATTTATGAAAACCTATACCATTAACCCCACTGCCGTAAAACGCTTGGCACGCCAAGTACTTACTATTGAAAACGAGGCCTTGTCTCTAAGCCACCAAAGCATTGATGACCAATTCATAAAAGCCGTAGAAGTAATAGCCAACTGTAAAGGGCGCGTTGTCGTACTGGGCATTGGTAAAAGCGGGATTATCGGGCGAAAAATTTCCGCCACGTTGGCCTCCACCGGCACCCCTTCATTTTTTGTTCACCCGGTAGAAGCCTTGCACGGGGATTTAGGTATGATTACCCCCGGGGATGTAATTTTAGCCATTTCATTTTCCGGCCAAACAGAAGAAATCAACAAGATTTTGCCGTCTTTAGAGCGGCGCAAATTAACGGTCATCTCTATGACCGGGCACCAACATAGCAAATTGGCCCTGATGTCAGATATTCACCTAACTATTCATATCAAGCGCGAAGCCTGCCCGTATAACCTGGCCCCTACCGCCTCTACCACCGCCACATTGGCCGTAGGGGATGCGCTGGCTATTACACTTATGAATATCAAACATTTTGAAAAACGCGATTTTGCCCAATTTCATCCGGGCGGTTCTTTAGGCAAACTGCTTACCCAACAGGTAAAAGATGTCATGCGTAAAGGAAAAAATAACCCTACTGTATTGCAGACGGCTACCGTACAAGATGCGTTGTTTGTGATGACCCAAACCGGGGCTGCCGGGGCTTGCAGTATTGTGGATAAGAAAGGCAAACTCCTAGGGTACTTTACCGACGGGGATTTGCGCCGTATTCTGCAAACCGGCACCGATGTATTACACAGAAAAATTACGGAAGTAATGACTAAAAACCCATACCACATTATGGATACATTGCCCGCCATTGAGGCTGCCAAAATGATCCACCAAACGCGGGTAGATAATTTGCCTGTACTGGATAAAACAGGCAAAGTGGTAGGCATTATTGATGAGAAAGATTTAATTGAATTTTTAGCCATGCTGGATAAAAAATGAGAATCTACCTTACGTGTTTCATAGCCCTTTTAGTGGTATGTGCATGCGGCACCCATTCCACCCCCCCGGTGGAAGATGCCGACGGTCAACTGGCCACGAATGTATCTATTTTTTCATCTAAAGAAAACCAAAAACAATGGACGTTACACGCCGATTCTGTAAACTTTGAAAACCAACAATCCGCACAACTTAAAAACCCGCAACTGCTGCTTAAGCAGAACGGGGTAGACAGTGCCACGGTGTCCGGCCAGCGCGGCACGTTTGATTACGCCAAACAACTGGTTTCACTGGACAGGAATGCGGTATTAAAATCCCTCACAGAACAGGTGCACATCACGGCTCCGGAAATTTTTTACGATATTGCACAAGACAAAATCTGGTCGGATACGCGCACCGTTATTACCCGGGGCAGTGCTAAGTCCATTGCCAAAAACGGTATAGAAACAAACGCCAAACTTACTAAAATTGTACTTAAAAAACATGCTACCCGCTTGCCCGTTTCTGCGGCCGAATTGCAAAGGAATACGTTATGAAAAAATACGCATCCTGCCTCATTTTACTAACCTGGGTAGCCGGGTGCCATACAGTGCACACCAACTTGCCGGATGCGCACAGCATTACCCAACCTGCCCGCCAAACACTACAGACAAAAAAACAAAAATTGCAAGCCAAGCACGCGCCCGTCAAATTAGACGATACGTTGGGTGGGATTGTGCAAAGTGATGAGTGGATTATTTACAAGGATAAAGAGCAAGAAGAATTTAAAGGCCATGTGTTTTACGATAACGATCAATATATTTTTAAGGCCCAATATGCCCTGTCAGACCGTAAACAACATACTATTACGGCTTCAGGCAATGTATATCTCAAAGAGCAACTACCGCAACACCCGGTGTATGAAGTGCACACCGATTGGGGCCGCTACAATTACCAAACAGGCCAAGGTTATTTAAAGTCCACTTCCAGCCGCCCGGTACGCCTACAACTAACAGAGCCAACCCAAACAGTTACAGCCCATGCCAAACGGATTGAATTTAATACACAAACCCAAACGGCTACCTTACAAGGCAATGTGTTTACCACACGTGTTACCCCCCAAGGAACCCAAACCATGCACGCTGATAAAGCCATTATCAAACAGTTGGAAAACTACGTGTATTTATCCGGCCATGCCACCCTTTCAGACGGACTGCGCACCTTACAGGCGGACACCATTATTTACAATGGGGCCCAAAACGAAGCCCGCGCCTTTGGGGCGCGCCCGCTGGTTACCGGTTCAGCCGAGCAGGGCACATTTGCTATAATAGCAGATAATGTCTCTTCTGACGCGCAAGGAAAGGTTGTTACGTTGGATGGACGCGTACAGGGTTGGTTGGTATCGCCGCAAGTGAACGAGAATAAGTTAAACGAAAAATTTTAGGGGTTTTTTATGGAACTGCGCAGTGAACAAATTGTAAAAGTATATAAAGACCGCATGGTTGTAAAAGGGGTGGATATTCACGTAAAATCCGGCGAGATTGTAGGCCTGTTGGGCCCCAATGGGGCCGGGAAAACTACCTCTTTTTACATGATGGTAGGTTTTATCCGCCCTACCAGCGGCCACGTATTTATTGACGGACAAGATGTAACGGCACTGCCTATGTTTGAACGCGCGCGCCACGGGCTTGGTTATTTGGCCCAGGAGCCTACCATTTTTAAAGGGCTTACGGTGGAAGAAAATTTACTGGCCGTATTAGAGCGTATTTCCAACGATAAAGCCGCCCAAAAACGGCGCGTAGATGAACTGCTTACGGAATTTGGGCTTACCAAACTGGCCAAGCAAAAAGCGTGGACACTTTCCGGCGGCGAAAAACGGCGTATGGAAATTGCACGGTGCATGATTAGTAACCCGCATATTATTTTATTGGACGAACCGTTTGTGGGGATTGACCCGATTACCGTGTCCGACCTGCGCCACATGATTTTTAAACTTAAAGACAAGGGCATCGGCGTGCTGATTACCGACCACAATGTGCGCGAGACCTTGCCCTTAACTGAACGCGCCTATTTGATTTACGACGGTAAAATTTTAGTAGAGGGCGACCAAAATACCTTGCTTAATGATACCAACGCCCGCAAGTTGTACTTAGGCGAAGATTTTAAGATGTAAAAATACTTTTAGGAGGAATAAAAATATTTTAAAGCCTTAAACGTGGCTTATTTACAATAGACTTGTTTTTGGAAGGGCAAATGCCCACTTTTTTGCGCAAGCAAAAATGATTCTGAACCAAAAACGGCCCCCGGGGCCAACCCCAACGGACTAATTACCCGTTTAGGTTGGCCGTAATCCTGTTTCTGATTTTGTCAGTGATAGGTAGGCGGTTGTTTATTTGGGAGTTCAGAATCACTCAAATAACAGCCGTCTTTCTTTTTGCAAAAACGGCCCGTATTACTAACGTAATACCAACCCAATAAACAAAAGTAGGAGAAATTATGTATCAAAAAAATACCCGGCGGGGTTTTACGCTCATTGAGTTATTGGTTGTAGTTTTGATAATTGGTATCTTGGCGGCAGTCGCGTTGCCACAATATAACAAGGCCGTTGAAAAAAGCCGTTTAAGTGAAATGCACGTAACCTTACAAGCACTCATACAAGCCGAACACATATATTACTTGTCCCACGGAGACTATGCCGAAGGACAAACAAACTCCTTGCAAACACAACTAGACATTTCCGTTGGGAAACAGTCTCAAGACATACAAGTATGGAATCAAGACGATACTTTTTCTTTCTCTGTACTAGACTGGATAGAGCAAGAGGGTGATTGTGCCTATGGCATAACGTACTACCCGGGCACCCATCAATATGCTTATATGACTAACTGTGCTAGTAAACAGAAGTTGTTTGCTACAATGGGTACAAAGAAACCCTGCCAAGGAATAAACCTGGTGGATGGCATGGATTGTTATTATTTCTAGCAGGATGAAACATCCCGGGCGTAAGCCCGGGGATTTTCATAATTACATTCAGTATAATTCCCGCACTTGTGAGGACGGCCCGCAGGAGATCTTCCACGCTCGCCGTGTTGTCCGTTCAATCAAGTATACTTGCTGAACTTGTTTCAGCATCTTCCACGCTCGCCGTTATAAAAAGAAGGAAAATCCTTAATCCACACACTACAAGCGTGGAAGACCCTGAAATAAATTCAGGAATTATCTTATTTTATTTTTCTTAACGCATCTAGGGATTGTTTGCGCTTTGCGTTATAAATACCCTTTAATCACTTTGTGCACTTTGTCTGCCACTTTGGCGTATCCGGCGGCGTTGGGGTGAACTTGATCGCTCTTTAAACTGGGTTTGTAAAAAATTCCTTTCAAAATGCCCGGTACAAAAAGTGCGCCTTTTTCTTTAGCCATTTGCTTGTAGGCTTTGGTGTATTCCCCCATGCCTGGGCCACCCGTATCCACAATTACAGCAATGGCACCGGCACGTTGTACCTCATCCACAATTTGCGCTACGGCATTAACGGCGGCCTGGCGGCTTTGTTGTTGCATAAAATCATTGGCTCCAAACTCAATGAGCACCATGTAGGGCCGCTGGGCCAGTACTTGTTCTAGGCGCGCAGGGGCGTGTACGGCCAACTCGCCGGATAGGCCTAAATTCACTACCGGGCGGCTGATTTTTTGAGCCAGTACGTCGGGGTAACTGGTTCCCTCCGGGGCACCATAGCCCGCGGTTAAACTATCGCCAAATGCCACGACGTTATTATTACTATTGGGGAAATTTTTAATTTCTTGTTTTCCCCCTCTTAAAAAATAAAATAGCCCCATGATAATTACCAATAGAATAAGAAATTTTTTCATAGGACTATTATAACAAATCGTTTGGTTTTTTATAAAATAAAAGAAAGGAGTCTTTATGAAAAATATTTTAGTAATTGGCGGGGCCGGGTATATCGGCTCGCACACCGTTAAAATGCTGGCCGCACAGGGCTACAACCCTATCGTATTTGATAATCTTTCCAAGGGGCACAAAGAGGCTGTACAAAATTACCCTTTTGAACTGGGCGACTTGGGCGATAAAGCCCGCCTGGCAGAAGTTTTTCAAAAACACGCTATTGACGCAGTAATGCACTTTGCCGCATTTATTGAAGTGGGCGAAAGCGTCAAAGAGCCATCTAAATACTACCACAACAATGTGGCCCAAGTGCTCAATCTATTAGATGCCATGGTGGAAAACCACGTGAAGTATTTTGTATTTTCTTCCACCGCCGCCACGTTTGGCGAACCCGTGCGCGATAAAATTGACGAAACGCACCCGCAAAACCCCATTAACCCCTACGGCAACACCAAACTCATGGTAGAGAAAATGTTGGCAGATTTTGATACCGCCTACGGCCTTAAATCCACCGCCCTGCGCTACTTTAACGCCAGCGGTGCCGACGATAGCGGAGAAATTGGCGAATCGCACGCACCCGAAACGCATTTGATTCCTTTGGTGTTACAAGCCGCCGCCGGTAAACGCCCTTCCATTAAAGTATTTGGCACCGATTACCCCACGCCCGACGGCACCTGCGTGCGCGATTATGTACACGTCAACGACTTGGCCCGCGCGCATATTTTGGCCCTGGAAAAAATGATGAAAGACCATACAAGCGAACGCTTTAACCTGGGTAGCGGTTCCGGCTTTAGCGTGGCAGAACTCATTAAAACCGCCAAACAAATTACGGGAATTGATTTTACTGTAGAAACCGCCCCGCGCCGCGCAGGAGACCCCGCCGTTTTAGTAGCCGATAGCACCAAGGCCCAACGTGTGCTTGGCTGGAAACCTACTTATAATTTACAACGCATTATTGAAACGGCCTGGAATTGGGAACAGCACCGCCGTTATTAAAACTAGAACAACAATACCACCAAGCAAGTGCTTTTGTAAATAAAAAATACTTAAATTTTAATTACTTTTAAAAAGTGATTGCTTTTTTGTTTTAAAAATTATAGAACAATATATAGAACAAAACAAAAGAGGTAAAGTATATATGAAAGCCTTACATGCCAAACAAGTAGAGTTGTTGGACATTTTAAAACATAACATTTCGGACCCGCTGACCATGGAAGAACTGGCTGAACGACTCAATGTAAGCAGTAAAAGTGTCGTATTTCACCACATTACCCAACTGGAAAAAAAGGGCTACTTAAAACGCAATCCAGCCAACCCGCGCGATTATATTGTGCTAAAAGACCCGGAACGCAACGTGATTTACCTCAACATGTATGGCATGGCTAAGTGCGGCCCCGCGGGAACCATTTTGGATGGCACCCCCACCCGCGTAGTGCCGGTGGACCCCAGTATGATTTATTTCCCCGCGTGCAAAGGATTCATGGTAGAGGCCAAAGGAGATTCCATGCAACACATGATTGCCCCGCACGATTGGCTAATTGTAGAACAAAACAATACCCCTAAAAATAAAGATATCGTAGTATGTGTAAACAATGGCGAAGTGATGGTTAAACGTTTCACCCAAAATGGCAATAATGTGGTGTTGATGTCCGAAAACCCGGCTTATGACCCCATTGTGGCGGACCAGACGGACTTTCATGTGGAAGGGATTGTACGCAGTATTATTAAACGTAATGTAAGTTGCTAAATATTATTGTCTGCACTGTTTTTTCCTGCAGACAATTAGTTGTAACCTCCACCGGGGCCTTTAGGGCCCCGGCTTTTTACGCTTCAAATCTAAAAAACACACCCCATATGGTGATGGGGTGTGTTCTTAAAAGTCTATTTACAGACTTAGTTTTTCCAGAGTTGGGAAACGATGTTCTTGAAGGAATCTTGTTGTGTCTCCGTAACATCTGACTCATTAACCTTTCTTTCAATCGCACCGGTAGTACTTACCGTGATAGCCAGTTTCCCATCCGCATAAGCACCGCCATTACGATTGGCAGTGGCTATAAAGCCTTTGGAAGTGTCATCTACACTAAGGGTAATATCATAACTCTTACCGGAGATAATATTACTGTTAGTAGCCCCCGCACTGATGTTGGGGAATTCCAAATCCAGCATACCAGCATTGGAAGTATAAGACCCGTTGGTCATATAGTAAATGCTTTCTGCGGTGGCTAGGTCACCCAGAATTTGCATAGCTTCCGTGGCGCGGGATTTTTCTACGGCTTTGGTATACTGGGGCAGGGCTACTGCGGCCAAAATACCGATGATGAGCACTACTACGAGCAGCTCAATTAACGTAAAACCTACGTTATTTTTTACTTGCATAATTTCCTCCTTTTTTCATACTCTTGTATGAAAAAAATCTGTGGCGGGCCGTTTTACTCCAAACTTGTAGGATTTTAGGAGATGTTCTCCGGCCCGTTACTTAAAGATATCAAAAAAAAAAAACGTGTCAAGGCCTATTTTTTACGACGACAAAAAAAATTTCACTTAACATAACACCTAAAAAACGGCCTCTGTAACATAGCCCCAAAATGCTACAATATATCCATGTCAAACCAAATGCCCCAACATATTGCAATCATCATGGACGGTAACGGCCGTTGGGCCCAAAACCGCCACTTGCCGCGCTTGGCCGGCCACCGCGAAGGGGCCAATGCCGTTAAACGCACCATTGAGGCCGCCCACAAACTGGGCATTAAAATTTTAACGCTGTATGCTTTTTCTACTGAAAACTGGTCCCGCCCGCAGGAGGAAATTAACGGACTAATGGACTTGCTTGCTAAAACGCTGGATACATACACGGGCGAGGCCCAAAAAAAGAATTACCGCTTACTAATAAGCGGTGCAAGGGAACAACTCCCTCCCTCCGTATTGGCCAAAATTGACACCGCGGTGCAAACCACCGCACACAATACTGGGCTTACCGTTAATTTAGCACTAAACTATGGAGCCCGGCAGGAAATTGTCCACGCCGTTAATGCCCTACTAGCCCAAGGCAAAAAACAGATTTCCATGCAAGATTTATCTGCCCATTTGTACCAACCCGGCGTACCGGACCCGGAACTAATTATCCGCACGTCAGGCGAAGAGCGTCTTTCCAATTTTTTGTTATGGCAAGCCGCTTATAGTGAGTTTTATTTTACCCCCATTCTATGGCCGGATTTTAATGCCCAAACACTACAACAGGCACTAGACGAATACGCCCGCCGTACCCGCCGCTTTGGAGGGATTTAATGGTTACGCAACTGGTTAAATCCCGCGCACAAGAATTGGTGCGGCGCATCAAGCAATTTTCTTCACCGGCGTTTAAAAAACAAATGAAGAATCGCTTTGGCATTAACACAGAACTAGCCCTGGGCACCCCGGTAACAACCTTGCGCCAAATTATAAAAGCCCTGCCTCGGCCCGACCAAGAACTGGCTGAAGCCCTATGGACAACACAAATTCACGAGGCCCGCATTACCGCCTCTATGCTGGCCGACCCCTTGCAAATGACACAGGCACAATTAGATGCGTGGGCGCATGATTTAAATTCGTGGGATATTTGTGATGCATGCGCGCTCAACTTATTTTCCCGCGTAAAAACTCCTTTTAACCTGGTGGAACATTGGATCAAACAAGAGCCCGAATTTGTCCGCCGCGCCGGGTTTGCCACGTTGGCCGTACTGGCTATGCCGCGCGCTAAGACACAAGATAAGGAGTTACTGAAAATGCTCCCCCTCATTAAAAACCATGCGCCGGACCCGCGCCCCATGGTGCACAAAGCCGTCAACTGGGCACTGCGCAACATTGGCAAGAAAAACCCGCGCTTAACCCCGCACGCTATCCAGTGCGCCAACGAAATTTTGGATTTGTATGCCGATTCGCGCCCCGCCGTGTGGGTGGCCAAAAATGCGTTGTGGGAGTTAAACTCCCCCAAAATTAAAAAAATGATTGCCGGACGGAAATAATATGACTATTTCTCTTACACAGTTGGATTTACCCACTTCTTCTTTTTCCTGCGGGCCGGGGCAAGGGCTTGCCAGCGTGCGTACCACCCCGCTATACAAAACACTTTTTGAACGTAGCCACCGCGCGGCGGATATGTCTTTTAACGGGTTGTACAAAGAAACGGTAGAAAATTTGCGCCAATTACTGCACATTCCGCCAGATTACACGGTGTTATTTTTCCCGGGCGGGGCCACGGCGGCCATGGATAGCGTGATTTGGAGTTTAACGAAAGATACCGTGTCCGGCGTGGATATCGGTGCGTTTAGCCATTTATTTTGTGAAACACTTGCCGCCCGCGTGCCCGGCATTACCCGCCAATTTGTAACGGCAGACGAACACTTTTTGCCGCAAGGCATGCCAAACACTAACACCAGTTTGATTTTGCTCACCCCTAACGAAACCTCCACCGGGGTGCAACTGCCGGATGATTGTCTAGAAAATGTGTGGAAAGCGCGCGGAAAAGACACGCTGGTCGTGTGGGACGGCACCTCGTGCGTGGGTGGGCGTGATTTACCTGCTGATGCGTATGACGTGTTGTTATTTGGGCTGCAAAAATGTTTGGGGGCAGGCGGCGGCACCTGTTGTATGGTGCTCAGCCCACGGGCGGTGGCACGTGCCCAACACCCGGCGCGCCGCGTGCCATTCTTCTTAGATTTGCAAAATGCGCTTGCCTATACAGATAAATTCCAAACGTTAAATACCCCCTCTACCATCAATATTTGGATGGCCAATGAGGGCGCCAAATGGATGTTAAATCACGGTGGTCTGGCGGCCATGGACACCTTGTGCCGGGCACACGCGCAATATTTAGTAACTTGGGCACAAAAATCCCCCTATTTTGCCCCCCTCATTACCAACGAAAAATACCGTTCTTACACCACCCTTACCTTGGCCTTGACGCACCCCAACCTAACGGGCGCACAAATTGCCCAGGCACTTTTAGAAACAGGCCGCCCCAATTTGGCAGACGGCCTGAAAAAATACCGCACCGTGGCGCAAGAAAGTATCCGCATCGCGTGTTTCCCGTTTGTGGATACAGACGGAGTGGAACAATACCAAAAATTAACTGCCGTGCTGGATGAAATAGCACGGCAGGTAATAGGGACATTTTAAAAGGGATCTTCTCATCCCCGCGGGTCTTTGTCTATATAGCCAAATTGTTCCAATAGTTTGGTGTTGTTGCGCCAATCCGGCGAGACAACCACATTGAGTTCCACGCGGTATTTTTTACCTAAAAATTCTTCAATACGTTTTTGGCTACGCTCGCGCAGTTTGGCAATCATACTGCCGCCTTTACCAATGATAATCGGCTTTTGGCTCTCGCGCTCCACGTGGATGCGCGCGCGGATGAAATTTTTAGGGCCTAGATTTTCGGTAAATTGTTCAATCTCCACGTAGGTACTATAAGGAATTTCTTGTTCGTAAAGCAGAAAAATCTGCTCGCGGATAAACTCCGCCGCGTAAAAGCGTTCCCAGCGGTCGGTCCACTGCCCGGGCGGAAAGTACGCCGGGCTAACGGGTAACGCGGCGGCCACGGCTTGTTTAAGAGCCGCAACTCCTTCCCCTCGCGCGGCCGAAATGCAAAATACCTGTTTAATGGGCAAGTCTTGCTTGGCACACGTTTCCAGCGCACGCAATACAGTAGCATCTTTTACTAAATCTATTTTATTTAGGACGAGGAAAATAGGGCAGAATAATTTTTTTAATTTCTCTACCAATTTGGCGTTGTGGGCATAATCGGCCGTGGCATCTAGCATAAAAAGCACCACATCTGCTTCCTCACGCACGGCACGGTCTACACTGTCGGCCATAGTTTGTTGCAGTTTATATTTAGGTACCAAAAAACCGGGCGTATCTACATACACGGTTTGATAATTTTCCCCTTCGTCAATAGCCAAAATGTTTTGGCGCGTGGTTTGGGGTTTATGTGTAACGGCAGACAACAACCCGCCGGCCAGTTGGTTAAGTAATGTAGATTTTCCTGCGTTGGGCAGTCCTGCCAGTACGGCAAAACCGCTTTGAAAAGTTTTCTCGTCCATATTGTATATTATACCTTAAAAAACGCGTTTTTAAACGCGCAAACTGGATACTTTTACAGGATACCTAGTTGCACATGATGTTATACTCCCCGATACAAGACAGCGTTTCTAACATTTAGGCGGAAAATTTGCTACAATGTGGCTACATGAACCGCGAGATTTTATCCTTAGATTTTTATGCAGAGGGTATTACTGCCGCACTAGCCAGCGTGGATGATGAAACCGATACGCTACGCATCCGTCATGTACTACGCCAACCCAGCCGGGCACTATGCGGTGGGCTGGTGCGTGAATTGGTAGGCGCGCAGGAAGACCTTGGCCGTGTGTTTAAGGAAATTGACCAATACGCCCAGGGAAATGTGGCGGTAGTGGTGGGCGTGCGCGGAAATTTTTTGTCTTTCCGGCGTGGAACGGGGTTTGCCTATACCCAATCACGTAACCACATTATCCGTAGTAGTGATATTGAAAATGCGATTCAAACCTCACTTCCCAATCCGTTAGACGAAACGCTGGAAGTACTAGACATTTTACCGCAAACCTATAGTATTGACGAACAGCCGGGTGTCATAAGCCCGCTGGGCATGTCGGGTTGCTCGCTAGAGGCTATTACGTTTATTTCGCTAGGGGTGGCTTCCCATTTGGCCAATTTGAATCAAGTACTTGCGGGATGCGGGTGCGAGGATTACCAAATACTGCCCAGTGTGATTGCTTTGGGAGAAACGGTGCTTTCTTCTAACGAGAAGGCTGCTTGTAGTTTGCTCTTAGATATAGGGGAAAGCGGTACCTCTGCCATTTTGTATCACAAAGACATTTTATCTGAAGCCTGGGAACTGCCCCTGGGCCTCAACCAAATAGCCGAAAATATGGCCGATATGTTAGGTAACGACACACCAACCATGTGCCAATTGTTGCGTGCGTACGAACCGGACCCCGTCATGGATGAGGTATTAGAAGACGCGGCCAAGCCCTTTGTGCAGGCCTTGCATAAAGAGTTGGTACAATCTTTGACGTATATCCAACACCCCCCCACCCAACTGGTATTATGTGGGCAAGGGGCACAACCTGTTTTGCTTAAACTGCTCAAAAACACCCTGGGGCCGCGTAAAGCGCGTTTGGGCGGATTTACCCATCTGATTGCCGATTGTGATGCCGAAAACCCCGCCTACCATGGATCCCTTTCTTTACTGCAACACGCCCTGGCACGCGAAGAAGCCCAACTGGGTGTGGCCCAAGTTAAAGAAGAAGGATTTTTAGGCAATTTACTGGCCAAATTGGGGCTAAATGGGATGTTTTGAAAGATTATATAAACTGTGCGAGGGGCTGAAAGGAAATAGCCCCTCATCTATTATTTCCACCCTTGAGATTTTAAACCATTGCAGACTGCTTTCCAAGAATTATCAGCCCATGAACATATTCGGCTCCATTGTCCGTTCCTCCCACGGTTACTTGACAAGTTTCCTAATCGGTTTGTTTCCCCTACAAAAACACTTGTATCCGTTTCATCATACAACGTATCGTCTCGTGTAGCAGAAATATAACATTGAGAATTATCACAAGCTGCACTTATATACCAGCCTTCTGAACGGCAATAATCTGCCACTTGTCCGCAATTATCACAAAACAATGGTAGTTCTATATCTAATTTAGGATGTGTTTGTCCATCAGGACAGCACCGTCCATCCCCTGTAAAATGGACCTCTACCTCTCCGTCAACAGGCAACCCATGTTCTAGCACATATAAATCAATGGCTTTTTCCAAAGCCGCTACGATTTGTATCCCTTCTGTTGCGCGGGCTTTTTCCACAACTTTTTGATACTGCGGCAACGCTACCGCCGCCAGTATGCCAATGATTAGTACCACCACTAACAATTCAATGAGGGTAAAACCCCGCTTATAACACGTTTTAGACGACTTACTTTTCATTTTAATATCTCCTTGGGAATAACTCCCCACATTTGAAGATATCAAAAAAAAAAAACGTGTCAAGGCCGGTAATAAGGTATATAAAGGCAGTAAAAGGCCTGGGTTTTACCAGGCCTTTTACAGATAACTTTTGAATAATTTTTATTCTTCTTCCTCGGCTTCTTCGGCGCGTTCGGTGCGCTTACGTAAGAGGTGTGATAAAATCTTCTTGCGTAGCCGTAAGGATTTGGGCGTAATTTCCACCAGTTCGTCCGGCGCAATGTATTCCACGGCTTGCTCTAAACTCATTTGCCGCGGGGGCGTAAGCACGTAAGACTCATCACTGGCTTTACTGCGCATATTGCTTAAATGTTTGGCTTTGCACGGGTTAACGACCAAATCATTGGCGCGGGAGTTTTGCCCCACAATCTGCCCGGCATATACTTTTTCCCCAGGGCCTAAAAACAGTTCACCGTTGTTTTCCAGTGCGTAGAGGGCGTATGGGGTTGTTTCGCCGTCTTCCTTGGCAATTAGCACGCCGTTATGGCGCAAATCGGGCAAGTTGGCCTTGGGATAGTAGCCTTTAAAACTATGGTGCATAATGCCCGTACCACGGGTGCTGGTTAAGAGTTCGTTCTTAAACCCGATTAACGCGCGGGAAGGAATTAAATATTCCAGGCGCAGGCGGTCTTCGCCTTCTGTTACCATATTTTCCAGTTGCGCGGCACGTGTACCTAAAATAGTAAATACGGCACCTTGGTATTCACTCTTAATATCCAAAATGAGGGATTCCATAGGTTCTAATAACTGCCCGTTTTCTTCTTTGTAAATCACTTCCGGGGAGGAAACGGCCAATTCAAAACCTTCGCGGCGCATATTTTCAATCAGAATGGTTAAGTGCAGTTCCCCGCGGCCATAGACCTTAAATTTGCCTTCGCCTTCTAATTGTTCCACTTTTAAGCCCACATTGGTTTGGGCTTCTTTTTCCAAACGGTTTTTAAGGTGGCGGCTGGTAACAAACTTGCCTTCCCGGCCGGAAAACGGGCTGTCATTGACCAGAAAATCCATAGACATAGTCGGCGCATCGATAGTTAATGGCGGTAAAGGTTTTAGCGCGTCCGGGCGGCAAATGGTATCGCCCACGTCCACCCCTTCTAACCCGGCAATGGATACAATATCCCCCGCCGTCGCACTTTCTACTTCCACTTTGCCCAACCCCAAAAAGCGTTCAATCTTGGCGGCTTTGGCCTGGGTGGTGGTACCGTCCGGGTGGATAAGAGCCACGGTTTGGCCTTTTTGAATATTCCCTGCCAAAATACGCCCAATGCCCACATGACCCAAGAAATTGTTGTAATCCAACATGGTTACTTGCATTTGCAAGGGGGCATCCGGCTCGGCCTGCGGGGCAGGCACGTGTGATAAAATAGTATCTAAAATAGGGGCAATGTCTTTGCCTTGTTCTTCCATTTTTAGGCTGGCCCAGCCGGCACGGCCGGAAGCGTAAATAATCGGGAAGTCCAACTGCTCGTCTGTTGCGCCCAGTTCCATAAACAGGTTAAATACTTCGTCCACCACTTCACTGGGGCGGATGTGTTCGCGGTCCATTTTGTTAATTACTACAATGGGTTTTAAACCTAGTGCAAGGGCTTTACGTAGCACAAAGCGGGTTTGCGGCATGGGGCCTTCCACGGCGTCCACCATTAAAATGGCTCCGTCCACCATTTTCAGCACACGTTCTACTTCGCTACCGAAATCAGCGTGGCCGGGGGTATCTACAATGTTAATGGTGTGGCCTTTGTAGCCGATAGAGGTGCATTTAGCCAAAATGGTAATGCCGCGCTCACGCTCCAAGGGGTTGGAGTCCAGCACAGTGTCTTGTGCCTGGTCTTCTTTTACTTTAAATTCTCCGGCAAATTTTAAGAGAGAGTCCACCACGGTCGTCTTTCCGTGGTCCACGTGGGCAATAATAGCCACGTTGCGTACATCTGGGCGGGTGTTGTTCATACGTTGTTACAATTTCCTAAAAATAAAGATAATATCTATTTTACCAAATTATGACGAAGCGCGCTAAGTGGCCCACCCAATCTTGCAATTTTTAGTATAATGAAAATAGATTTTTTCTAAGGGGGTGCCCTACGCGGCTTGTACGCCGCAAATGAAGGAACGAAAAATTTAATACTGTTTTTGGAAGCGTTTAAGAAACGCAGCGCTTGTAAAAAAGCAACTACCAAGCCAAAAATAGTCGTATTAGGCACATTATGAACGGAAATCATGAGCCGTTTGTAATGTGCCGAATGTCTGTCATCTAAGATGGCAGGTTACGGCTGTTTTATTTGGGTTATTGGTAGAGCTCAAGTAGATAAGCCGTTTTTGTATCTAGTTGGGCCGAAAATTAAATTAAAAGAGGAAAAACTTATGAAACTTACTACCAAAGGTTTCACGCAAAATGTCATGCTGAACTTGTTTCAAAATCTTTACCTTGTAAAAACACAAGGTTTTACGCTCATTGAGCTACTAGTCGTTGTGCTAATCATTGGCATATTAGCCGCAGTAGCGGTGCCGCAATACCGAAAAGCCATTCTAAAGGCCCGGGTAGCCGAGTATGAGGTAAACCTAAAAACATTAGCCGAAGCTGAAGAAGTGTGTTATTTGCGTAAAGGAAGTGCTTGCACGATAGACGAATTAGATATAGAAATACCGGCATGCAACCCTATACCGGGAATTGACGATACTTGCAGTTATTCTGTTACTTCAGGAGTAAGTCGCGTCACTGCGTTTGTATATATAAATTCTCCTGAACGTGCAGAACCTTATCATCGGATCGTTTCACCCGGATTTTATTGTACGTGCGCTCCTCATTATAACGTTCCCTGTACTAAATGTGAAAAAATAGGTTTTACACAATTGGCAGGAAGTTTTGCCGGTGGTGCCATTAAATATTACTCTCGGCTTTAGTGTTAGTATTGCAACCCAGGTTTTATCTGATATACACAAGTAGGACTTCAAACACGTAAAGTATTTGAAGTCCTACCGTTAAAAACGCAACGTTACAAGAGCGTTTATTTATTTCGCTTCCGCCACGGCTACCGCCACAGCAACAGTCGCCCCTACCATCGGGTTGTTCCCCATACCAATAAGGCCCATCATTTCCACGTGGGCAGGCACAGAGGAGGAACCGGCAAACTGGGCATCGCTATGCATGCGGCCCATGGTGTCGGTCATACCGTAAGAGGCAGGGCCGGCGGCCATGTTGTCCGGGTGCAAGGTGCGGCCGGTACCGCCGCCGGAAGCCACGGAGAAGTATTTCTTACCGTTTTCGGTCGCCCATTTTTTGTAGGTGCCGGCTACCGGGTGCTGAAAGCGGGTCGGGTTGGTAGAGTTACCGGTAATGGACACGTCCACCCCTTCGTGGCGCATAATGGCTACGCCTTCGTTTACGTCGTCGGCACCGTAGCATTTTACCTTGGCACGGTCCCCATTGGAAAATGCCTTTTCGCTTACAATATTGAGTTTACCGGTTTTATAATCATAGGCAGTTTCTACAGACGTAAACCCGTTAATGCGGGAAATGATATACGCCGCATCTTTGCCTAACCCGTTCAAAATAACGCGCAGCGGTTCTTTGCGTACTTTATTGGCGGTGCGGGCAATACCAATGGCCCCTTCGGCCGCGGCAAAACTTTCGTGCCCGGCCAAAAAGCAGAAACATTTGGTGTTTTCAGACAAGAGCATGGCCCCCAAGTTACCATGGCCTAAGCCCACGGCACGTTGGTCAGCCACGGAACCGGGGATGCAGAAACTCTGCAGGCCCACCCCAATTTTTTCAGCCGCTTCGGCGGCGGTTTTTACACCTGATTTAAACGCAATGGCGGCACCGACAGTATAGGCCCACACGGCGTTTTCAAATGCAATGGGCTGGATGCCCTTTACAATGGCTTCCACATCCACACCTTTTTTGGTGCAGATTTCCTTGGCTTCTTCCAAGGAGGCAATACCATATTCTTTGAGCGTGGCATTGATTTTTTCAATTCTTCTTTCGTATCCTTCAAACGTTACCATATTAAATTCTCCTTGGGTTACTCTTTGCGGGGGTCAATGGTTTTTACGGCTTCATCAAAGCGGCCGTATTTGTTGACGTTCTTTTCAAACGCGGTTTTGGGGTCTTCGCCTTTTTTAATAGCATCCATCATTTTGCCCAAGTTGACAAACTGGTAACCAATGATCTCGTTGTTTTTATCCAAACCAATTTTCAGCACATAACCTTCGGCCATTTCCAAATAGCGCGCGCCTTTGGCCTCGGTCCCGTACATGGTACCAATTTGGCTACGGTGACCTTTGCCCAGGTCTTCCATACCGGCACCAATCGGCAAGCCGTCATCCGAGAAAGCACTTTGCGTGCGGCCATAGACAATTTGCAAAAATAGTTCGCGCATGGCGGTATTGATAGCATCACACACGAGGTCAGAGTTTAAAGCCTCTAAAATGGTTTTACCGGGCAAGATTTCCGCGGCCATAGCGGCGGAGTGCGTCATACCGGAACAACCCAAGGTTTCCACCAAGGCTTCTTTAATAACGCCGTTTTTTACGTTCAAGGTTAGTTTGCACGCACCTTGTTGCGGGGCACACCAACCCACACCGTGGGTAAGGCCGCTAATATCGGTAATTTGTTTGGCTTTGACCCATTTCCCTTCTTCGGGGATTGGGGCCGGTTCATGTTTTGCGCCTTTGCAAACGCAACACATGGCTTGTACTTCAGGGGTGCATTTTTCGCAACTCATGTACATCTCCTATAATAAGATTTATCTGTTATATTTTACAAAATTTTGCAAACTTGGTGCTGGGTAGAAATAACACTCCCCCGGTTTGTTTTGCCGGGGGAGTAAGTGTTGTGAAACAAAACGTAATTAGAATTGGAACGAGAGGTTTATCTCTCCGCCAAATCCGCGGCGTTTACCTACTTGTCCAAATACAATCAGTTTAGAGGTAAGCGGCAAGAAGGAATCATCACTTGTATAATTCAGCCCCAACTGGCCGCGGCCGCTAAACCCTTTGAGGGAAGCCTGGCTATTAGACAATCCGAGAACTTTCACTTTAGATTCCCCGTCAAACTCGTAAATACCCGATGCTCCGACAGAAGGAACTAATCCGCCCCAGTTGATATTGCCAAATTCGTACTCCGTACCGGCACGCAACATAAGGCTATTAACGGCATCATATTTTACTTTTTGTTCCAAATTATCGGTAGTGCTATCGGCATTTTTATGCAAGTAATTCAAACGGGCAAACAAATCCCAGTACTGAACCGGCGTTTGTACCAACCCAATCATACCGCCATAATAAGCACTATGGGTTTTTAAGTCAGAATGCAAATCTTCCGACTTAAAATCTAAGCGCATATAACCGGCTTCCACATTGGCTTCAAAACGGCCCGTTTCACTGTATTGCAACGAGGTCATCAATCCGCCGCCATAGGCCGAAACATCCCCTTTGGCCTTAATTGGGAAGGTGTCATAATGACCGCCCGCATATTTGAGGAAGAAACCACCTAACCAATTATTAGACAATTTTTTCCACATACCGGCTTGCATAATACCCGTTTGCAAATCAA
This sequence comes from Elusimicrobiaceae bacterium, assembly GCA_045606825.1. Classification (GTDB taxonomy): domain Bacteria; phylum Elusimicrobiota; class Elusimicrobia; order Elusimicrobiales; family Elusimicrobiaceae; genus Avelusimicrobium. Next base: position 25,064 of record JAZUSQ010000001.1, on the reverse strand, counting down.
AACCGCTACCCGTGGTATAACGCGTTTTATCGTAGCCGCCCCCTACAAAGGTGTTTATTTCAGCATCCGTGGACCAGGCTTGCTGCATGGTGGCATCCAGATATTCTTGCCCTTTTTGTGCTAAGGCTACGCCCGCTAACGGAGTTTGGCCATATATCTCTGCGTTAGCACTGTCTTTTACAGAATGCAAGACCCAACCAACGGTGTTGGCATCTTCCTTAATTCCTGTCAGTGAGAAGGAGTAAATACCTAACTTATCATTATACAGCCCTACAGAATCATCAATCAAATCCGTTACCACCCCGTTTTGCACAATATCTGACATATCCGTAGTGGTTTTGGCTTTAATAATAGTAGCGGAACCTTCTTGCACATCTTGCATATCTACATTAACCAGGGCAATTAAATTGTTAAAGTCAAAGTTAATGCGTGTGTTCAAATCAGCATTGATTTGCCACATATCATTGAAATTTTGGAATTGATTTTTGCTCTTGTAGGTTACAAAATTGCCATTGTTCCCTACATGGTCAAATACCAAGGCATTAGTAGTACGCCCTAAATAAGCGTTACCGCCATAAATAACGGTGCTGTCATCTAACGTAGTATTGCCACGTAACACTACCGTATTGTTAGAGGTGGTTACATTTGGCATTGACAAATCGGCCCCCACCACATACCCGGCATAGACCGTACCGGTAATATTGCTATTTTCCAGCACAACTGTATTGTTACTTGCCGAGAAAACAGCATTTTCAAAATTGGTAGCCGCCGCATATGTCGGAGAACTGCTGACAGTGGTAACGCTAGAACCATCATATTTATAATCCGTAACCGTGGTAGTAATCAAATTGCCCGTCTTTTTAACGGAAGTTCTGGTATATTTGGCTGGGTCATCCGCCGTGGCAGTTCCGCTACTAGGAGCCGTATAGGTCCAGGTGGCATAATCCATTTGCTGCACTTGGGCGGCCATACCACCTATCACGTTAGCAGTAACGTTGCTGTCTTTAATGTATACAATATTATCATCACTGGTAGTACCACCGGATCCCACATTGGCCAAAATGGTAACATCGGGAACTACAGCATCTGTATACGTATCCGGTAATTTACCAGTAGCGGTATCTTCCATGATACTGGTGTCTAAGTCCACATTCAGTGTATTAAGTTGCTGCGTAAAATCCGCGCTGGCCCCGCCATATACAAACCCGCTGGTAGCAGCCAACGAGGAACTCTGATCCCCCGAACCGGGAACAGACCACAAATTACAGGTAGCCAGTCCGTTAATATCAAACAACCCGAAACTGGTAGCCCCGCGGGCTACAGAAAGAGAAGAAACCGTATCTAACAACAGGCTGTTAGTGTTAGAAGAGCCCGACCAGTTTAAAGCAGTTCCCACCTCTGCGGCAGACAATGCAGACATATTCGTGATCTGTAACACATTATCATACACTGTAGCATTAACAGGCCCAGATGCGCCGCTCCCTAACAAAACGCTGGCGGCTTGCAGATTACCACTATTAATAGTGGCATTATCTATTTCCAACGTATTTGCTACAGCATTGACAGAAGTCCCTTTTACAGCATAAGCCGCATCAGCCACGGCCCCATTGCGTAGTACAACCTTGTTTTCATAAAGTAACGAACCAGTGGTACCAACTACGCCATACACTTCCCCTACTGTTGAATTATCCACAAGAACTGAGTTCCCTTCAGCATTCAATACACCGTCAGCCCCATATACAATGCCTGTTACAGTAGAACCGTTTAAGATGCTTACGTTGTTATAATCCGCCGTAAAAGAAGCATTGTCCAAGTCCGTTGGAAGTAAAAAATGAGGGTTAGTCCGTCCGCCATACACATCATTAGCAACAGTAGTGTTATTTAAGGTAACTGTATTATAATCCGCATGCCCGTTGATGTAATTGGTCATACCCCCCACGACATCCCCACCTGTACCAAGGGAGGATTTAGATACGGTAGAATTTGTAAGAGATACTTGGTTGTAATTAGCACCGCCTGTACCCAACCGGTTGTCAATACTATCCAGCAAAGCAACCCCACCATAAACAGTACGGCCTTTGAGTGTGGCGTTGTTTCCAATCAACTTATTAGATGTTGCTTGCCCGCCGTTTACAGCACCGCCGGCTATGTAATCCGTAGCATTTGCGGACGCAGTTGCAGGGTCATCATCTGTGCTTATTGTTACACCGTCTAGGGTTAAACGGTTTTTCGTTGCATTCCCCATACGGGATCCTGCCCCAATTACCTCGTACGTTCCTGCATAATCAGCAGGCCACTGACGGGATTGATTTTCAACATTACCTAAATGCCAGTTGGGGGCAAAATAATCGGCTGCCGCACCAGTTGTAGTGAATATAAAATGAGACAAAACCACCGCAAACAGTGGCTTTACGTACGCCGACAACGGCTGATTTTTCATTATCTGCACTCCTGTGTTAAAATATATCTACACCTAAAATTTATCAAATCCCGTCCGGCAAGTCAAGGTTTTTTAACAAATAGTGCAGTAACGCTATTTATTTAACTAGCCAGCGCCAAAAATTATCTTCAAAATTGGCAATTGTACCATACCGATATGCACGCCCTAGGGCTTTCTGTACATCATATGGCTCATAGACCTGTTTACCGCGGGAGTCTTTTACTAAAAATCCGGTAGAAGGATCCCGCACGGCTTCGCCATCAGCCACCAAACGGGTAAACTGCTCAAATTGCATACGGTTAGAGGGAGAACTTCCCCCCGCCGGATTTAGCAGAAACCGCACCATTAAATACGCCTGTAAGTACCAGTTTTGAATATTGTCTTGTCCGTTGGCACTGTCTAAGGACCCCTCTTGCATAAAATCTTCAAATGCTTGTAACCGGACCGGCTTCCCTTTGCGTTGGGGGGTTGAGCCACGTGTTGCACCGGGAACAAACGGCTTGGGTTCATATCCGTTAAACATTTTGGAAGAACGGAACGAGAAAACTTGGGTTTTGGGGTCACGCTCAAAACGTAAGGTACGGTAATCATGGTTCCACGGACCTCCTTGTCGGCCGGCAAACATCTGGTCCTCCACCAATACGGCCAGCCCTTCATCCAACCAGGTAGGCGTCATAATACGGCCGGTTTTATGTTTGTCAAAAAATTGTTGGGTAAAAATATGGGTTAGTTCGTGTGCGAATACTTCTTTTAATTCTTGCGCTTTGCCCGGTTCGTCATATACTACAATTTCCCCGCGGGTAGGATAGGCAATGGCCCGTGTCCAGGCTTTGGCTTGCGGTTCGTAACGTAAGTACGAATCATGATCCTGGTACACAAACACACGCACCCGCCCGGACATCATCCACGGAATATACCGGCGCAACGTATCGTAAGCGGTTTCAAACAACAAAGGCATATTGGCAGAACTGATCTGCCCGTTGGGCTTTTGGGTGTAGATATCAAAATGTGTACTTTTGGACGGTATCCACTCCACTCCCGGGCGAAAAGCACCCGGCTTAAACGGTTTATTAGCCGCCGGTACTTTACTGGGTTTATTTTTGGCAGCGGAAGGCGGAATAGCACGCCCTTGGGCAGCCTCTTGCTTGGATTGTTCTAACATTTTTACCGCATATTCTAATTCCGCATCTGCCCCATCTTCTTCCTCGTCTTCTTCAGAATCATCCGCCAGCGTAGCGGTGGAAGTAGAAAGCGTGGTTGTAACAGGGTCAGCCGGTTGTGCCTTGCGGGAGGTCCGTTTGCCACGACGGTTATTGTTTAGGTTCTTTTCCACGGCAACCGTGGCCTGTACGGTAGTGGTTGAGCCACCTATAGACAAAGGGATATCTAACGTATTAGCCGCAGAACCCGGCAGGGCCTGCGTGGCTGTATCCGTGGAGCCAACCGTAGTTACTTTAGATGGAACTTGTGGAATTTTTGGGGCTTTTTTAGGGGCGGCAAACGGGGAGTTTTTCTTGGCCGATTGCTCCAGTAATTCAATAGAAGAAGCAGGCACTTCCTGCACAGAAGACACTGCAATATTCGGGTCCGGTTGCGAAGAAACCTGCCCCCAACCTAATACGGGAAAAAAGATTACTATCCACCACCCTTTGTACATATATCCCTACATGTCAATACCATTATTAATGGTATATTCAATTTTACATTTGGCCTCACTATCCCCAGAAGGAGAAATAGTTGCCGTTATTTCCTTGCCTGATACTTCACACGTATAAGAAGTTATGTTCGTTTCACTACTTTGGTAAAAGCGGCAAACGTCCAAATCTTCAGCATACTGTTCAGGCGTTTTGGCGGCCCATAGATTATTGATTTCTGCCATACAGGCTTCTATGGCTATTTGGGCAGATATCGTATGGCGCATTTGCCGCGCAGATAACGTACGTGATAAAGAGGAACGCAACACCATGGCTGCAATCCCTGCTAAAATGGCCGATACAATCAGCACCTGAAATAACGCTGCCCCCCGCTTATTTAATACCTGCATATTATATCCCCCCTGTTGGATGTTTTACGTCAATTCCATGCGGTAACATGAATGTTTCATGCACCACTTCATTGACCACCGGGTTACTGGGCACTTCTACAATAATATCCACCCGCAGTACGGAATTGATTCCAACGCTAGTAGCACTGTCTGCCGCATTTTCTAAATAAAAATGCGGATACTCATCAGAAATTTTTTTTACATTACTTAACCAGGGTTGGGCGGTACCACCATTTACTTGGCGGGTAATCACATTGCCTACCGTACTTCCCGCAGGTTGAATGTGCGCCGGAGCAGAAGCCCCCGCGGTACTAAGTTCATATACAATTGTGTTTTGAGCGGAATCCGGCCCAGCCTTATACGCTTGGTTAATCTCAAGCAATTTCCCGGACGGGAACGAAATACTGCTTGCCCCATGAATATCCTGGCGTAATTGACGCAATGCCATGGACAAATTATTGCGCAAAATAATCCGGGTACGCCCGCGCCCCCCCTCTTTGGTGGCTGAAGACGTAAGCGCAGCCAAGGCTACCCCTAATAAACCCACTACCATGGCGGCCAGCAATACTTCGGTTAATGTAAAACCTTTCTTATTGTTCATAAACGGTATCCATTGCATGAAATGTTGTACGTAATTTGATAAAGCGTGGGAGTAATGTCTTCAGTACTCATCCCAGTTGGCAGATCGGAACCGGTGGACACAATCTTGTAAGAAAACTCTGATGAATTAGGATCACAAATGGGAGGAAGCAAACATTCAATAGAAATATCCGTACCTACTTGCAAGGGGTTTGTCTCCGAAGAATTATCCGGACAAAGTGCGTAAATAGAATGAGATGTATCTGAAAAAGAATCAGGCAAATAATCTTTGGCCATGGTTTGCAAATCTGCATCCGCAAACAATAACATAGCCTTTAACTGGTCGTTGGCTTTTTCCACTGCCAGGGCCATTTCCTCGCGCATATCCGGCTGGGTAGCCTGGCGGGAAACCGACAACAACACCCCAAAACTGCCCGCCGTAATAACAGCCAATAACCCCAAGGCAATTACACCTTCTAATACCGTAACCCCTGCCTTACTTTGTAAAAGTTTTTTCATAAAATACCTATTCCAGTTTTTCATGTTCTTTAATTGTTAAATCCCGCTTTACACTAAATGCAGGCTCTACCGTGGAGCCATCCGGCTTATAAAATTTCTTACCGGCCGTTTCTAAACCGCTTACTTGCACCAGTCCTTTTTTTGAATTGGAAGGTGCACAATCCGTATCCGAAGTTGTGGACACAGGGTTACACGCCGTAAACCGATAAGGCAACCCTACAAAATCCTTGGCGTTTAAATATCCGCACTTAAACAATTGGGCTACATCTGAAAATACGGTTTCCGAGGTATCTGACAACGGAATGCCGGTAGCGGCAGGATTATCGCAAGAAACAGACGTATTACTGACGATCGCTTCAACCGTTTGATCCTCTCCCTCCGCATCCGTAATACCTGTAAAACTGCCGGACACTAAATATCCTTGCGAATCTTGATAATACGAACGAATAGCCTCCCCCATTTTTAACGCGGCTGATTTGGCCCGTTGGTAATAGATTTCATAACGCACAGCCCGGTATGCAGGCACAGCAAATGAGGCTATAATTGCTATAGCCAATAACACAGCCAACATTTCCATCAACGTAAAACCTTTTTTCATCATGCTTGCACCCTTCATTATTTGCACTTTATTCACCCACTCCGTTTGTGCAGTAACTTTCATTCCAATAACTGGCTACCTTCCCGCCGGATATGGCACTCACGCATATTTGGGCATTTGCATTGATCTTCCATTCAAAATTACCGTTTAAGTAAGACCGCCGTTCTAAATAACCACAATTTGCCAGAGTAGGTAACAAATGTGCTTTTCCATCACTATTCCCCGTGATAGAACTTGGAACACAAACCCCTCCGTCTGCGGGAACATCCGCTAGCGGAAGTTCCAAAAAACTGCTCTTATAACTTGGATAATCTATCAAAAACCGTGTAAGAGCCGCCCCCAGTACATCAGCCCGCGTTTTAGCATCCTGCACACGCACATCCGCCGATGAACGCCGGAAAGCCTGCGTAGCAAACATAGCCAACACGCCAATAATGGCGGCGGCAATCAGCAACTCCAGTAAGGTAAATCCTTTCCTATGCCATATCATATATACCGGCTCCTACGAACAACTGCTATCATCGGCGGTAATCCGCTTTAAGGTACCATCCGATAAATAAATGGCCCCGTAGTAGCAGCCACTGGTAGTAGATGTAGTTTCACTCGTACACATGCAAGCCACCACCTCCGCCGTACTACCCGCGCCACCCGTAGGCTTACGACAACGGGAACTACATACGGTAGAACTGTTGCCTTTAATCGCATAGAACTGATAGGTACTATTGGAAAAAGGCTGTAAATAATTGTATGAAAACAGTGCCTGCACAGCTTTTGTATCAAGCGTGTCTCCCGTAACCGCCCCTATATATTCGGCAAGGGTTTTTCCCGCTAAATTCGTAGCATTAGCCTCTTTTTCACTCCCGGCAATTTGTTTATCGGAAGATTGTGGAAAATCTTTTCCCAAATCCATACGAAATGACTGCACGGCATTGCCCAGGTCCAACAAAATGCCAGTTGCACTTTCGTATGCGGCCCGTTCCTGGGATTTTTTATACGCCGGCACAGCAAATGCCAGTATCCCTGCGGCAATAATAACCACAAACAGAATTTCTACCAGTGTAAAGCCTTGCTTAATTCTCATACGTATTCCTTATCCGTCGGCTTTTATAAGTATAACGTACCAATGGCCAATTTTCAAGCATTTATCTGCCCAGTATTCTTACCCACCGATTTGCGACAATTTGAAAATAGGTAAGAAGATAGACGCTACAATCAACCCAATCAGTACCCCAACGCCAATAATTAAAATAGGATCAATAACAGCCGAGAAACGGGCAATAAACTGGTCCACATTATCAGCGTAGAATTTAGAAAGGGTAGCAATAATACTGGGTAACTTGCCGGATTCTTCCCCCATTTTCATCATTTCAGTCATTAGTCCGGGGAATACTCCCGTATCCTGGAATGAATCGGAAATAGACCGCCCGGCCGCCACTCCGGCACGAACTTGGCGCAACGCATTCTGAATAATTACGTTTCCGTCAAAAGATTCTTCTAACACCAAAATGGCATTTAGAATAGTTACCCCACTACGCAAGAGCGTAGAAAGAGTAGATAGCATCCGGTCATAATAGATGTTTTTGATAAAATTGCCAAAGATAGGCATTGTCAGCAAAAACGAGTGCCACCGTTTTTTACCGCCAGGGGTGTGAATGTAAAACCGAAAAGCAGCAATTAAAGCCACAATGGATAAAACAATCAACACTGCATGGTTGGTAATTACACTGGAAACAGACAATACCACACGCGTAAGCGTAGGTAAAGTTAAGTTAAAATCCGCAAAGATCTGTGCAAAAGTAGGAACAATCCCCACGATGAAATAAATCAGTACCCCCACCGAGGCCACACACAAAATTGCAGGATAGGTAACGGCTGTAATAATTTTACTTTTCATACCTTCCTGCGTTTTGGTGTAAATGGACAACTGCATGAGGGTCTCGGCAATTTGCCCCCCCACTTCCCCGGCTTGCACCAGGGACATCCACACATGACTAAAGGTTTTGGGATGTTTGGCCATGGCTTCATGCAGAGATTGACCGCCTGAAATATCATGCGCCATCTGGTTCAACACCATACCAAGTGTGGGATTGGAGGAGTATTGCCCTAATAACGTAATGGCACGCACAAGCGGCACCCCCCCCGCAATCAACGTAGAAAGTTGTTCAGCAAAAAAGGCAAGCACATGCCCGGGCACTTTACCACCCTTCATACGCGTCTTTGTTTTAGGCGCAAACAAGCCACTGCTCACTTCGGTAATGTCTAATACCAAGTACCCTTTATTTTGCAATGCGGCACGTAAACGGTCAATACTGTCCGTTGTATAAGAGCCGGTAAAGGTCTTTCCATGTTCATCTCTTACTTTATAGGTATATTTTGGCATATAGGTACCTCTATATTAAAACTTATTCATCTGCTGTTGTAATACTTAAAATTTCATCTACCGTCGTCAACCCGCGTACCACTTTATGCCATCCGTTTGCACGCAAATTTAACGCACCGGACTTAATTGCCGCTTTTTTAAGTTCAATCAAATCCTGGGTTTTGTAAATAATGTTACGCATTTCTTCGTTAATACGGTACACTTCATAAATTGCACGGCGGCCTGTAAAACCCGTACCAAAACACTTCGGACAACCCACTGCCTTGAAAAATGTCCATGTATTTTGTTCACGCGGATTTAAATGTCCCTCTTGAATAATTTGGGCTAACATTTTGTGATCCGGAATATGCGGAACTTTGCAATACGGGCATAGAATACGTACCAAACGTTGGGCAGCCACCAAGGCTAACGAGTTGGCTAACAGAAACGGTTCCATTCCCATATCAATCAAACGGGGAACCGCCCCTAACGCCTCATTGGTGTGCAAAGTAGATAATACCAAGTGCCCGGTTAATGCGGCTTTTAAGCAGGCTTCAGCGGTTTCATTATCACGGACCTCCCCTACTAAAATAACATCCGGATCCTGACGCAAGAAAGAACGTAGCCCCGCGGCAAACGTAAGCCCGATAGCCGGTTTCACCTGAACCTGGCTGATACCCGCCAGTTTGTATTCCACAGGGTCTTCCAACGTCATGAAGTTAAGTTCCGGGGTGCGAATGGAGGTTAAAACCGCGTTTAACGTGGTAGATTTACCTGAACCGGTGGGCCCGGTTAAGAAAATAAGTCCGTGCGGCAAGTTAGCCGCATCCAAGAAGGCTTTTTTTTGTTGGGGTTCAAACCCCAATTTATCAATGTTCATTTCTCCCGTACCTTTATCCAAGATACGAAGCACCAGTTTTTCCCCATATACTGCCGGACAAACTGATACACGGACTTCAATGGAACGGTTTTGGTAACGGATGGTAAAACTACCATCCTGCGGCAAACGTTTTTCAGCAATATCTAACTTAGACAAAATTTTAATACGGGAAATAATCGCGTTTACGGCATCCTTTGCCGGGGCCGTACGTTCATACAAAGAACCGTCAATGCGAAAACGCAAACTGACACGTTCATCAAACATTTCCAAATGAATATCACTGGTACGTTCAGAAATGGCCTGACGTAAAATTGCGTTTACCTGTTTTACATATTGGGAAGAATTGGGATTCATCCGGTCCAAATCCAACACACCGGTTACTTCTACCTCTTCATCACTGGCTGCCTGTTCTGCCGTATCTACGTTGCCACGGGCCGATTCATTCAACACCTCTTCTAACAGGTTTTTATTGGAATAAAAAGCATCTATAACGGCCAATAATTGGGATTTGCTGGTAATGAACGGCTGGATTTGTTTGCCGGACATCATTTTAATATTTTCAATTAAAAACAAATTGGTTGGATCTACTAATGCAATAGCCAGGGAGTCATCTTCCATAAACAACGGAATGACCATATTTTCACGGGCAAATTTTTCGTTAATAATTTCTTGCAGGTTTTGCTCCCGTTCCGGAAGTAAAATGCCATTTTCTTTTGAAGCATACGGAATGGAAAAATGTTTGGAAAGAGCCATGGTCACTTGCTCTTCTGTAGCAAAACCGGAACGCAAAATTGCGTCCGCAATTGAAATGTGATTTTGCTTTGCGTAAAGTTGAGCCTGTTTATCTTGCTCGGCTGTGATTTTACCCTGTTCTAATAAAATTTCATTTAACTGTTTAGCCATAATTCCATTCCTGCTGAATTCTTAAGGAACACCTGCCCCCACACACAATAACAGGGGGCAGGTGCTAAAACACTCACACTTACTCCGCCAAAATGGTCGGTGTAATAAAGATCACTAAGTCAGTAGTACTCTTAGATTTGGAGCGGCTGGTAAACAACCATCCAAGTACCGGGATATCCCCCAAGAGAGGTACTTTACGGGTTTGATCCATTTCACGGGACGTTAACAACCCGCCAATTACTACCGTTTGTCCGTTTTTCACACGTACCAAGGTAGAAGCCGCACGGGTAGTAGTATCTAACGAGAAATCAAAACCGGAAGCCACTACATCCGAATAAGACGGCTGCACGTACAACGTAACATACCCTTCGCGGTTCACTTGCGGAGTTACCTGCAAGGTCAACCCTACCCGTTTACGTTCCGCCGAAGTTGTAGTCATACTGGTAGAATCAGTATCACCAGTTTGGCTGACAGTTTGCCCCACAGTGGCATCCGTAGAGGTGGTAATGGTAGCCGTTTTATTATTGAGCGTTACCACTTTTGGTTTACCTAAATATTTGGCTTCCCCACGGGTCAACAAGGCTTTAAGCACAATGTTAAAGGCAGAGAGATTAAGAACCCCTTCTTTATTTCCGTTGGAATCGTCCGAAGTCGTGGTAGAAGTACTTGTTGTGGTAGTAGAAGTACCGCCAATCTCATCAGACGGAGGGAAAATCCAATCCCATCCATGTAACCGTTTGCCACTGGCAGATTTGCCATGGAAGAACTCAGAGGTCAACGAACGGCTAGGTGCTTCCACCGAGGCCAATACCCCACTACCGCCACCGTATTCAAAACCCACACTCAAACCACTGGTTTTGCTGACTTCTACAATTTGGGCTTCAATTAAAATCTGCGGTGGTTTAATATCCAATTCCGCCAGAATATTTTCCACTTGCGGGAAAACTTCCGGAACGTCTGTAATGATAAGTTTATTGGTACGGGGATCAACCGCAATTTTACCCACCGGGGATAACATGCTGCTGATGATAGAGGTAATTGTGGAACCCGAAGCGTACGAATCGGAACCGGAGGAAGAACCCCCTACATTCCCTACACCGCCGACCCCACTGCCTGAACTCATACCACCTGTATTACCACCAGAAGAAACATCTTGCGGCATAATGCTGTTAAGTTCGCTTTGAGCCGAACCAACCCCTTGCAAAGAGATATAACTAAGCGTATAAATTTTGGTAATTGTATCCGGTGCATCATTGGAACGCTTGGTTACTACATAACTATCGCTCTTACCAATACGCTGATAGGCTAAACCATGCACACGCAACAAAGTATCCAATGCTTCCCGCACGGTTACACGCGTTAACGAGGCCGTAACTTTTTTATTAGCGAATTCCTCACTCATAATAAAGTTAATTTTAGCCTGGGTAGTAATGCTATTTAAGAAGGCCGATATCGGCACATTCGCTACCCGGATGGACACCTTTCTGTCTAACGGAGATGAAATTTCTACCTCCTTATACAGGTCCGTAGCGGCGGACTGGTTATTTAAAGCCACATCCTCCGTCAAAGCAATGGTGTCATCACTCGGAAGCATTTGGCGTTCCTGTTGTTGTGCAACAGCAGAACCCGTAAGCCCCAACGTAATCACACCTGCTAACATTACTGCTAAACGATTAGTCATCTATCCTCCTGTGTGAGTTGTTCAACTTAACTAAATACAACAAATCTTACAAAGGTACCTTTTTGGTAAACTTATGTCCTTTATAGGAAAATGTTACCACTTCCGGTGTTACGGCCACAATTTTGGCCCCCATGTATGTATTGCCAATTGTGTAAAGTTTATTTCCAATCAGCACTTCTTTATCAATAATTCCCGCAATTTTGATTTTATCACGCACTAAAATAGTGGGGTCTTTAATAAGCATCAATTCATATTGTCGGCGGCGTTCCTCTTGCGCCAAACGTTTGCGTTCTTCTTCCGCCAAGCGTTTACGTTCGGCCGCTTCCGCCGCTAAACGTTGCTCTTCACGGCGTTTTAAAATAAGCAAATCATCCGCCGATAACATAGGATCGCGTTGGGTTGTTACCTTAAATGAAATAACAGGCTTGGTTAAATCTGCCGACAGATCCACCGGTTCTTCTTCCTGATATGCCGATTGAGCAAGCCCAAACGGGGCGCCAAGCAAAACTATTACACTCAGCCCAACTGTTTTCCAATATGTCAGTTTCATATGGTTTCTCCTTGTGTTTGGGTTTGGGCTTGTGCCTCTTTTTCGGCCCGTAATTTTTCCATCTGTTGGGCATAATCTTTAAATAATGTCGGGGCATAGCGAACTTTCGGAAATACCGTATTAAACGTAATTCGCACAGTATTATCCCCCAACGAATCCAAATCCGTCAATTTGGTAACAGAGATATCTGAAATACGCAAAAAATCATCCCCATTCTCAATCTTTTCCAGAAATTTTCCCAAACCAGCAAAAGATTGCTGAAATGTAACCGGATGCGAAACAACCGTATATACAGAAGCAGAACTATTCTCCGCCGGGGTTCCTTCCATGGTAGGAGTAATGGCTGCCTCTTCAAAAATATCAATTAAATGCCGTAACATCCACTCGGGTTTTTCCGGTTGATCCGGAAATAACGGTTCCAAACGCAACAGATGTTGTTTGTTAAGCAAATAATCATCCCTATTTAATTGTTCTATATTGATTTTTGACATTTGATCCTGTAAGTTTTGTTGCGTCTGTTTGATTTTATCATTGCCATAACGTACTAATAAAAAAACGCCCAAAATAACCACCATTTGTTTCACAAACAAGGAAAATTTCCCTTCTTGCAATACTACCTGGACGTCCACCCATCCTTGTTTCAAACCAGCTAACCAAGCAGGGACTTTTTTAGAAATCTTCTCTGTAGCAGGCGTGTTTTTCGCAAATAACCCCTGAATTTTTTCAGCTGATAAATTTTGTTTTATCTTTTCTAAATCTAATGCCATATTAACGTCTCCGAATCTGTTTAGTCTCATAAGTGCAAGTCAAAACAAACTGAGACTCTTTTTTAGCCGCAGTAGCCCCCGATCTCTCATTACGGTAACGGCGCTTAACTGTAGATTCTGCCGTATTATTATAGGAACCGGCCACACTGGAGTAGGAAATACTTGCGTTGCGGCATAACCGCCGCAATTGTGGCTGTTGTGAAAGTGTTTCTTTAAATTTATTCACAATTACCATGTCTTCCCCTCCGTCTTTACCAGACCGAACAGTTCCTTCCAGCGTTAATTTAGCACTGCCGGCAGTAACCGCCGGGAATTGAGAGGAATAAGATATTTTAGTTAACCATATATCTGCCGGGATAGAATTCGCCACAGCAGCCAAAATAGGGGTAACAAAGGGGCTGTTGGTATAAATACCGGTTAAGGTTTCGTTCTGTTGTTTAATATTATCCAGATTTGTCTGTAATTGTGAGGAAGAAAGCCCCTGAAAATCTTCCAATGACTCACTGGATGAAGAAGCCTGTTTTTGTTTTAGTTTATAATTAGCCATTAACAAACCCATGTAATTATTCCCTAAAAACAACAGAAGCAAGATTACAACAATACCCGTAATTTTCCAAACCATCCAACTGGCATTAAATTCATAAGAACTTAATCGCTTCCCCTTGGCAAAATCCAAATCGGGTACTTTGGTATCATAAAACTTGCCACTGGCTCCAATACTGGCAAGTTCACCAGAAGACTTGGTTTCAATCCCAAATATCTCACTTAAATTCCATTTACGTACCGGTTTATGCGAATCGGCCTCTAGGGCAGCAACCCACTGATCCATCTTATAACCGGTAATAACTGCTTCTTCAAACGGATCCCGTTCTAACTGTTTAGAAATAAATTCTGCACTGTTGGTAATTTCAAAACGTCGCCGTTCTGCGGGAATAGAACCGGAAATTTCCACATCCCGTTCCAACAACGGAACCGTCCCATTTAAAAAGATAAAACTGGCCATTTCTTTGCCAAAAAACGAGTAAATACGGCCTTCCCGGCCTACTGCCTCTTTGTCATTGTCAATAAATGCACGACCTAACGACAAACAGGAAGGTTCTACCGAAACTAACTCAAGCCCCAATGATTTCAATCCCCTCTCCAAGCGGGAAACCAGGGTTTTAGTAGTCATAGCAAATACTACCCCCAAACGTTGTTGTTTGGTTGCGGCAGTTTCAAACTCGTAGGCATGGTACGCCCAAACTGCTTTTTCAAACGGGAAATGAATATACTTTTTGGCTTCGTTAGGAATCCCTTTGGCCCATTCTTGCCGTTTAAGCGGCACCGAAATAACAAAATGCCGCAACAAGCAAAATTCCGGAGCCAAACTGACCACAACTTTATTTGTATTCCACGTTTTCTTAGTGGTTACTTTTTGTAACGCTTCCAGCCAAGAGTTCTCTATAAAATAAGCTTCATTTAAATCTAACGGTTTTAATTGATTTTTATCCGGCACAATCACGGGGACCCGGATGAGCGATTCCAAGACAGTTCCCCCATCCCGCTTTGCACTTTGGGCTACGTAGATTTCATCCATCCCTACATAGATACCTAAGCAATCCGGGTGAGACCCCATATTACTGCCAATTAAAACTTCAGCCAAGTTCATAATCCCAAATCCCCACTACTTTTTAATACGTTGTATATTCTTCTTCATACGGCATATCGTATGGATTGGTGGCTGCACCTTCCACCGGGGCATATCCCCCGGCATTTACCGGCATGGGCGCATATTCCTGCGAAGAAGAAACTGCGCCGGCAACAGGCGTATTATCTTCCGTTACAATGTTACTGACCGTTTTGGTAACGGTATATGTATTAGAAGCCGTAGATTGCTCTTGAACCTGCTGGTCTTCAACTGCCTGCACCGGAACTTGCGGTTTGGAAACCGGCATAGTACGCCCGGGTTTTTTCCACAAGCGTGTTGCTTGATAATTCAAAGCAGATGTTTCTTTCTCTTTAACCGCGCAAGTTCCCTTTTCACAAGACCCAAATTCACGGGCGGCGTTGCATTTAACCACTAAACGGCGGCGTAAGGTTTGCTTGCTTCCTTTCGCATCAACAGCATTGAGAACAACTGTATACTTACCGCATGGCAATTCAGGCCCGATAATTCCTTTGCGCCCGTTCCATAAAATTTGGTGATAAACGGGTGCAAACCCTTCTAATTGGCGGACTACATAGTAATTGCCATCGCGTCCGTGTTGAATAACTTGCAACGACCAATTATCCAAAGGCTCTAGCGTTTCTAACACAGAAAAATCAATTGCAAAAGCCTCTCCCAGTGTACGATCAATGGCTTTGCAGGGAGGAACAATTGCCATACTTAACAACGGGGTAGTTTCATTGTTTTGGTTATCTAACAGGCGGGTAGGCAATTTTGCATCATAATCAAATACAACAGACAAACCTTTTAAATTAGAAAATTGGGCAGGAACTTCCTGATCAACCAACCCCATGTTATAGGACAACTTCCCTTGGGAAATACCACGTTTGACTAAATAAGAGTGTAACGCCATTGCTTGGCGGATACCCGGCAATGTTACATCATCTGTATAAGAACCTTCGGGCAAAATAACATATGTTGCATTCTGCGTTAATGCCATTAGTTCATATATATTGTTTAACGTCGGCAATGCTTCCGTACGGAAGGTATTTTGATGAAACAGTACTTCATCATCCACATCAATAGCATCCGGCCGTCCATCTTCGCGCAAATACAAATGGACTCCCGGTGTTGCCGTCAAAGAAGAAACGACTTCCTGTGTCATACTTTGCAATTTTTGAGTGGTGTATAAGTTGCGCGCCTCTATGGCCGAGGGTGTTGTTAAATCCGCAAATACAGATGCAGTTTCTAAATTTTCCGGTTGTACAACGGCCTGTTGTGCAATAGGCTCTTGTTTCACAAGATCAGAACCGGACGCCGAAACCGGCGCCGGAACAGAAACAGAAGAGGCATCTGATACCAAACCATCCGCCATAGATTTTTCTTGCGGAACCGGCACCTGGTTTTGCACTGCGGCTTTTGATTCTTGCTGCAACTGTTGGTTCACCGCTTTTACATCTTGCTGGGTAGTTTGCACCCCATTTACATTTTGCTCTTGTAGCACGGTGGCTGTATCCAACAAGGCCCCCTGCTGGGCTGATACGGGTTCTGCACCGTCATCCAAGTAACCGGCAAGTTGGCGTTCTTCAATTTGCTGCGTCAATGTTTTGGGTCCTTGCGGAACACTCAGTTCTTCCCCAGCCAAGGTATCCAATTTTTCTACACCATAATTTGCTAAATTATCCGTCCGATCAATCAATGTTTGGGTGGGCTGGTCCGGAAAATTTACATTTACCTCTACAGGGGTTTTGATACCACCCATGTTGTTGTGAATAGCCTCAATATACCGGTTGGCCTGCGCCACCTGTTCGTTGTCCCCATTCATAAGCACATCAACAAAATATTCCAATGCTTTGTCGTTATTATTTTTTTGATATGCCTCAATACCTTTCTGCAACTGTCTTTCAGCCGAAGCAGCCTGGAGAGGAAGCCCCCCTCCCATGCAACTTGCTAAAACTAAAATAAACATCCACGTCTTATTTCTTTTGCTCATGTGTATACATGTTCCTTGCGCTAGGATTTTTTACAACTAACACTGATACAGGTATTATAGCAATTTCTTACTGTTTGTAAAGAAAATTTTTTTATTTTTTTATATTTTCGCAAATCTACCTTTTACTGCCTTAAAATGGTAGCAAAATTACATTTTCTTTTCATGGTTTTGTCTGAAGGGTTTGCCTGCGTTTAAGCGCACCCTCATGGTCCGGATAATAAAACAGGGCTTGATCTACAGCCATCCGCGCACGCCGCCAATCTTCCGCCTGATAATACAAAGTAGACAGTGCCAAATTAGCCCACAAATTATCTGGATGAGAAGAAAGAATATGCCCTAATATTTCTTCTGCCTTTAGGTCGTTTCCGGCCAAGGAAAGAACACGCGCCAGTAAAATTTTCCCATTAGCATCATGCGGATATTGTGCGATATAGGTTTCCAAATTCTCACGCAATTTATGTTGATAATACGGTGCCATTTTGTGGAATTTATTAACTTTGGCATTGTACCCCTGCAACAAACGGGCCTGGGCCAACACGGTTGGTTTTTCGTCTGAAATTGGATATAATTCGTCCAACCGCTTTAGCAGTTGTACATCTAACGTGTCAACAGTTAATCCGCGCACATACACATCTTTTGCTTTTTCCGTATCGCCCAATTTTTGGTAAATTCCTCCGACTTGGCGCCATAAATCCGTATCAAATGGGAACAAGGTTAATCCACGTTCCAACATAGCCAATTCATCCGCATTCGCGTAGATTAAATTATCATGTAGTAAAGACACAAGCAGTTTATAAGCCTGCAAATGGTACGGATGCAAACGCAAATTGCTCATTAAATATTGAACGGCTTTTTTTGTATCCTGCGCGCCAATGGCCGCCAAGGCCGCTTGGAAATAAACCTCCTCATAATAGGCCGCAGCAGACAAAGTTTTATCAAATACATGCAAAGCCTCCGGATATTTTTGTTGGGCCAGCAACAGTTGTCCAAGCCGGAAACCGGCCTCGGTATTGGCCGGATAAAGCGTCAAAGCGGATGACAAATTTTTTGCGGCCCCTTCATAATTATTAGCAACGATTTTTTTCCCTCCGGCAAATGCTTCATATTCACTGGCGAACCATACCCCCTGCCATACCAACACGGCCGCACACCCAATCAGCGTAAAAAATGCCACTGCCTTGGTGGCTGGATTAGCATTAATTACCATTTTTCCTTCTTCTTTCCCTACGCCGCTGACCTCAGCCCCTACAAACCACCAAAAGAAAAACGCAGGTACCACAGCATGCAACGAAATGTTTAACATGTTATCCACCAACATACCCAAAATACCACAGAACAGGGCTTGTAAGAGTTGTTTTTTATCGCCTTCTTTTTTATGTGCGGCAAAATCTTTTACTTCTAAGAAAAGTACCATAAACATAAACAAAAACACCCCTACTCCCACTATGCCGCCTTGGCCCAACTGGAACAAAACCTCGTTATGAGGGGCATTGGTAGAGGTTTTCAACTCACGCAGTTGGGGATATTTTAACAGTGTCTTGGGTTGGTTTTGGGCAAAAGACATTTGGAAATTTCCGACTCCGCTTCCAAGCACAGGGCGTTCTAAAAACATTTCTTTGGATACGTCCCACATCAGTAAACGTTGGTGCAAGGATTGGAAAATCTGATCTTTCTTTACATTTAATGTAAGCGTAGAAGGCGTTATCCGGCTTAGTTCGGCTACGCGGTTTTTAACAGGGCTAATAGCATTACCGGGCCCGGGCAAATAAATGGAACTATAGGCCACCCCCACGGCCAGTAACGCCAACAAAAACACGCGCCCTTTGCGTTGCCAAATCAGTGCGCGCAGGGTACCAAACATCCACATCATAATTAGGCTACACACGGCCCCTATCCAGCAGGAACGGGCCAACCCAAAGGACAAATACAACACATATACCAGTACCAAAAGCCCATACACTACAAAATCTTTTTTACTGTCGGTACGCATATAATATACCAGCAATGCCGGTAATATCATCACAACGGCGGAAGACAAAAAGTTGGGGTTCCCAAACGTAGAAAACGCTTTAGTAGCAAACTGGTCAATTTCAAACGGCCATAAAAAATCCAACCCCAACGCCTGTAACACGCCATAACAACATGCCAGAAAAACGGCCACAAAAATAAGTACCAGGATATTTTCCTGTGTGAGTTTTTTTAATACCCGCACTCCCAGATAAATACCCACCGCCCACAACAATACAGCATACCAATCCCACAATTGCGCCAAAAACGTCTCAGATGTAGCCGTCGTTTTGAACAGAGGGGCTAAGTACCAAAGGCCTCCCCACACAAAAAAAAGTAAGATGTAGTTGGTTTTGCTTTCAATCATGCCTGAAAACACTACATTTTTACTGATAATATACGCTCCTACGGCTACAATTAGCAGAAGTGTGCCATAATTTAGCAAATTGAAAAATAACGTCTGGCGCAAGGCTTGCGGGGCGTTAGACACGGCAGACAACCACCCCATGGCACAAGAGATTACATAAATAAAGAATGCCAAATCAAAAAACGTCTTGGTAAAATCAATGGTCTTGGTACGCAAAAATTTAACGGCCATCGTAGCGTATAGCAAGGCAATCAGTACATACAAAAGTACATTTTGTGCAAAAAACGGGTTTTCCGTTAAGTTGGTAAAAAAGATAAGCGGTACAACCAGAAATGTGGCGGCCAAAAGTACCCGCATGCATTTCATGTAAATGGTTTCGTTTTGGGGTTTGGTTAAATTAAGCATATAAGGGGTCCTATTCAAAATCTTCTATATTTTAGAAAATTCACACGGGAAAGAAAAGCAAAAAATAAGTCATAATTATGTTATAATGGAAAAGAAGTAAATATAAGCATAAACAGAAAATTTGATTCTGTTTTTGGAAGCGTTTAAGAAACGCAGCACTTTTAGGAAACTAAAAGCACTATGCACGCCAAAGACAGCCGTTTTGAAGGCGCAGGTAAGAATCTAGACTTATCTGTGCCGAATGTTTGCCACCTGATGGCAAATTACGGCTGTTATATTTGGTTCGTGCATAGGCCTAACTATAGCAGCCGTTTTTGCGTGGTTAGGCCCAACAGGAAAAGGAAAAAACTATGCACATACAAAACACCCGGCGGGGTTTCACGCAAGAAATTATCAATAAGAAGGCTCATTCCCGAGGGTTTCTATCGGGAATCTACAACGCTTGCCGTTATCATCATAAGGGAAAAGCCCTATTAAATGAGTACGTGGAAGATCCCCGAGTACTGCGGATGGCAATATCGGGGATGACACCCAATTTAATGGGGTTTACTTTAATAGAACTCTTGGTAGTAGTGCTCATCATTGGGATATTAGCGGCGGTAGCGTTGCCACAATACCAAAAAGCCGTTCTCAAAGCACGGGCAGTAGAACTTATGTCTATTTTAAACGCCGGAGAAAAAGCCATGAACATATGGATGTTACAAAACGGCTATCAGGACGCAGGCCTGAATGATTTTGACATTGAAATAAATCCGTCAGCAAGTTTTGACAAAAACTGGCAAATTGACTTTTTTAACTGTTACGGAATAAATCCCGAATACCCTGACGAGCCGGAAAATTGTCAAATTCTAATAAATAGTAAAGGGGATGCTCACTATCAAAATGACATAAACTGGGTAAATACAAACCACACCTGGTCCAAAAAGTGTGTGTCCTGGAATGATGCAGGTTTGACTATCTGCAACTACTTAAAGCAAAGTTACCCGGATATGACCGTTACGGATTCCCGCTAATGTAATTTACAAACACAACATCACAATCCCCCGGCCTTAACTATTTGCCGGGGGATTTTTTAACACTTTCAAGTTCGTTTTTAATAAATCGCTTTCCACGTGCGGGTAGTTAGTTTGAAGTCCACCCGGCGGTTGGCACGCCGCCCGTCTTGCGAGTTATCCAGTGTAATGGGGCGCGTGTTTCCATAGGCATGGATACGGATACGGTCTGCCTGCACGCCGCGGCTTACCAAATACGATTTTAACGCCGCCGCGCGCGAACCCGAAAGCCAGTAGTTATATTCATCCGAACCCACCACGTCCGAATGCCCCTCCAAAATCAGGTGTAGGTTTTCATGCTGGGTCAACAGTACCGCCAATTTATCCAAAAACGGGTACGCATACTCCGGCGGGCGGATGGAATCAAAATCATAATTGATAGACGGCAACCGTTTGGACTGATACATCTGCGTAGGGGTCTGTTTATACAGTTTATAGTTTAGTTCTTCGGCCGCTACCACATTGGGGTCTTCGGCCGGCAAACGCGGGGCCGTATCATCTTGCGTTTGGGAGGAGACACACGCCCCCATTATCCAGGCAACCATCACACAAAAAAGTAGTTTTTTCATAAGTTTCTCCTACTGTATTATAAAAAAATACGTACCTTTTGTAAACCGGGTTTTCCACAGGTGTGGAAAAATTGTGGATAACTTTTCTTTTCCCCCCTAGTTTCCGGCCCTTTAGGGTAGTTTTTGCGCGCCACTTGCCCCCTGCTTTTATAACAAGTTGTGGATAAGTGGATTTTTTTGTGGATAACTGCTTTAATAACCCATAAAATAATGTTTTTTACCGCCCATTTACCGACGATAAATTTTAAAAACCTCATTTTTTCCTTTATTTTTTAAGATTTTTAAAAAGCTGTTGACAACTAGCCTTTTTTGTGCTAAAAGCACCTCCCGTTAGGCCCATAATAAGGACCTAGACTGTAACAGGCCCAAAATACCCTTGCACTTTGGCCAAAAATCCGCTTAAATAATTATAAAGACACTTTTAAGGAGTTGTATTATGTTACCTAAATCTGCCAATTTACGCTTTTTACTTTCCCTGGGGGATACCAAAATTATCGCTTTGCAAGATACTGAAAACACACTGCACATTTATTCTAAAAAATCCAAAAAAACGGCAGATAAAGCCCCTATTGCGGCCGAACACGTGGCCGAAGCCCTTGTTTGCAAATAATCCACCCTATAAACGGATAATTGCTATAATAGGGGTATGAAATCCATTATACTTGCCCTACTTTTGGGGATTTTCCCCCTTTCTCTTGCGGCCCAACAAGTGGCCCAAACAGTTGTACCTAAAAACACGCAAACGCTCATTACACGTTTTCGCACCACGCAGGACCCGCAGGTAATCTTTGCCACCGCCGTGGCACTTATCAAAAACCCGCCCGCACGCACTGCTGAACCGATTTTTTTAAACCTGGTTATCCAAAATACAAACCCGCTTAAAACGGTTTTTTCAGCCGTTATTCTCACGGCCATGGGTGCCGTGCATGAAGAACTTACCCCCCTCTTGCAAGATACGGCCCAAAACCAAGATCCCATTTTGCGTGCCTACGGGGCCGGGGCTTATGCCTTAGTAAACCCGCAAGATAAAACCCATACGGCCGATGTTGTACGTCTCTTTATGCTAGACGAAAGTTTAGCCCAGCGTGCCATGAATTTGCTAGCCACAACGGACAAAGAACAACTGGCTTTCCTAAAAAAAGCCGCCTACAGTGCAGACCCACTGGAACGCGCATCAGCCGCTGCATGGTTAGGCACACTACACACTAAACAGGCCGCCCGGATTTTACTCAAACGGGCCAAAGCGGAAACAGATGTGGACGTTCAACCGCTTTTGGCCATGGCCCTAGCCAAGCAGGCAGATCTAACGCTGGAGGATTTGGCCAAGAATTTATCCATTTCCTACCAAAAGCCGGGGGCGGCTACTATTGCATTAGCACTGGGTTTTAGCACCGGCAATGCAGTACACATCTTACAACAGGCTTTGCAGGATAAAAACCTAAACAAACGTATCAATGCCTTGCGCGCTACGGCGTATATGGCAGGTGTACTGGCCAACCCGGATGCGTTTAACTATACGTCCGACCGGAAATTTGATATCCAACTGCTAAAAGGGCTGGTGGCCCCCATTAGCGTGCTAGCCAAACAAGGCAGTGAAGCGGAACAAAAATATGCCCAGACTGCGTTGGCTCAAATTGAAAAATTAATGTGAGGATTGTATGTATGTAAAAAAATTAGACCCGCGTGCCAAACTACCCTACCGCGCCCACCCGACTGATTCCGGTGCCGATTTATTTGCCCTGGAACGCACGGTATTGCCCGCCCATGCTATTACCTATGTACACACCGGAGTAGCGGTGGAATTGCCGGAAAATACCTCGGGCATTATTTGGGGAAAAAGTTCCGTGGAAAGCAAAGGCATCAAGGCGATGGCCGGCCTGGTAGATGCCCCCTACCGCGGGGAACTGATTGTATGTATGTACAACTTAACTGATATGCCCTTTGTGTTTGAAGCAGGCCAAAAAGTAGCACAACTGGTAGTACTGCCCACGTTATATCCCACATTTGAAGAGGTGGAAGAACTATCAAGTACCTCCCGCGGATCCGGCGGGTTTGGCTCCACCGGCAAATAACCGGCAACAATTTCCCGCTACATAACACACCCCCGGCTTTAGCCGGGGGGTTGTTGTAAAAAGACCTCTTCATTGAAAAAAAACAACCATAATCTTACACATTTATTGATAGTTGCTGACACTGTCAAATGTTTTGTACGCAGAACATTTTAACAACTTATATGTACATAGATCTGCATTCGCGCCCCCTTGTACGGCCCCTGCAAACTCTCCCACACACCAGGTGTCTTTTTCCTCTTTACTGCATGCACTTGCCGCATTGGTTGAGCAAACTTTCGTGATAGATGCCGTCTTTAATCCGGCAGATTTCTCCATCTGTTGCCAAGCATTTCCGGAGGAGACATAGTGATCGCAATAAGATTTCAAACACTGTTCAACACTGCCCCCATAAGGAGTGAGTGAATTGCTCCCCGTATTATTGCACGGGAATCCCACCTCATAAGAGAAAGAGCCCTCATACGCCGTTGCCCACACATATTGAGTACGTGAGCAAGAGGTTGATTTGACCTCCCATGTACAGTTATCTCCGCATGTATATTGAATACTCCCTCCTCGCTCCCACGGTTCTGGACATCCTATAAATTTGGTATCACGCCACTTACACTCCCCTCCTTCACTCAAATCTTTTGCAGTAAATGGAGAATTTCCTTTCATACAACTCCACTCTTCCCAAGTGCCGTTGGCACAAGTACGTTGCAGTTTGCCCTGTCCGCCACAACCACATGAATTTCCGGTTTCAACAGCTCCTTCTTCGCATTCGGTCTCCTCGGGACAGTTTTTGCTTTCTGTTTTATTCCACTGACAGGTAGGATACCCCGTAAACGACCAAGTAGTGGTTACTTCACATCCCTCTCCATCCGTAGTGGTTATAGATCCTACGGTATGTTCTTCTAAGTTTGTACATTCGGCCGGTGGCTCTACCGGCTCTATCGGCACTTCGGGGTTTTCCCCTTCCGCTATGGCATCCGCCACACAGTTTACGTTGGCCGCTACATAGTCCTGCGTCTTTGTTGTGTCCGTTAAATCTTCACACGCTATGTATTCCTTATTTAACCGCTCACACCCGGCCCCTTCACAACAAATTCTCCCATCTGCATACGACGGTATCTTAAGTGTATATTGTTCATGGCTCCCCACCTGCAACCGGCTCGCACTCATACTCCCTTCACTTAGCGTATATGCGTAATTCCCGCTCTCAAATACACTGCCTACCTGCGCCGCCGGCAAGTTGGATAAACTGGCCAATTTCTTCCCTAAATGGGTATATCCTTTATCCAACATACAGCGCGCTTCCTGCTCGTTTCGTACTGCGGATAACAGTTCTTCCGCCTCACTCGTTTTGCGCGTTTCTAATACTTTGCTGAATTTCGGTAACACGACCGCTGATAATACACCTATGATAACTACCACCACTAACAATTCCGTTAGCGTAAATGCTTTCTTGCGTTTTGACATGTTTGTTCCTCTCTCTACCATCCCGTGAGCAGGGCGGAGTTGTCCGCTTCCGCCCTGCGTGTCTTTCTGTACTTAATGAGGAGGAACAGAAAGAAGATCCCTCTAAATCTTCCAAATCCGTTTTATACGGCCCCTTTAGCAAAGTCGGATCGTAGCCATGTCGTTCTGTGAGCCAAGGA